>JAWKJK010000001.1:900000-1195000 GCA_041393815.1 Candidatus Nanopelagicales bacterium
ACGGTGCGGTCGGTGGTCTCGGGCCTGGGCCGCTCCGGGCCCGCGCCCCACCCGGACCCGTGGGCCCCGGTGGTCCTCGTGGCCCCCGACCCGGGCTGCCCGCACGTTCCGGCGCGCGCGACCGTGATGCCGAGCAGTGACGGGTGCGATGCATGCCGACTGGCCGGGCTCACCTGGGTGCACCTGCGGATGTGCCTCACCTGCGGCCGCGTGGGGTGCTGCGACTCCTCACCCGGTCGCCATGCCCGGGCGCACGCGGAGCACACCGGACACGACGTCATCGCGTCGGCGGAGCCGGGCGAGACCTGGGTCTACTGCTTCGAGGACGGGACGACGACACAGGCCCGACCGGACCTGCAGCGGGACTCCGACGCGTCCCGGATGTAGCCGGCGATGCGGGGAGTCCGTCACGACCCCGGGGGCTCGGGGACGTTGTACTCGATCGCGCCGATGAGCGGCGGGCCCTCCCAGGTGACCACGTAGTAGATCTGCTCCTGGGGCCCCCCGCCCCAGTCCTCCTCGACGGTGACCGCGACCGAGTCGCCGGCCGGCTCGGCATTGAGGATCCGGTACGACCGGATGCGCTCGGTCAGCGGACCGAGGGCCCCCATGTCGAGGAACTCCTGGGTGCAGAATCCCCACGCGGCCTCGAGGTCCCCCGCCTGCAGCGCGCCGAGGAAGCCGTCGACGACGGTGGCGGCGCGGCCCAGCTCGGCCGGGAACGTCGGTGTCGCCGCTCCGGTGGCGGACTCGCTCGACGGCGGTGTGGGCTGGGTCGTCGGCTCGGGTGCCGAGGAGGTCCCCGGGCTCGACGGAGGAGTGCTGGAGTCGGTTGTGGGGGTGTCGCTCGCCGACGGAGTCGCGCTCGTCGCCGCCTGGTCCGGGATGGCCACCCGGGTGCCGAGCCAGTAGGCACCGCCGGCCACCGCGACCGCGACGACGGCCGCGACCACCAGCCAGACCCAGGTACGCGGCCCCGGCGACCCACCGCTCGCGGGGGCCCCCGGGGTCGGCGCGCCACCCGTGGTCGGCACGCTTGCGGGCGGTGCCTGCGGCACCCACCGGGTGCCGTCCCAGTACAGCCACTGCTGTCCGTCCCAGTACGGCTCCGGGGTGCTCATCGGACGTGTCCCTTCCCGGGCGCCGTCCGGCCGCGGGTCGACGCCCGTCACACCCAGGGTAGGAGCCGTGATGCCCCGGATGCGCGGTGGCGCAGACGGTTACGCGGCCTGCGTCGCCACGGGGCAGGCCCCGTCGGCCAGGTGCCCGGTACGCGAGTCCCAGTGCCACGACCGTCCCAGCGCCGTGTGGGTCGCCGTGGCGCAGAACCAGTCCTCGGAGCCGGAACCCGTGGTGGGACCGCTCTGCGCCGTGCCGTCCGAGGACGTGTCGGGGCCCTCCGGCGTCACCGCCGTCTCGGGTGACGCGGGCGTCGCCGGGGTGGCCGGGGTGGCCGGGGTCGCGGGCGTGCCGGGGGTGGCCGGCGTGGCTGGCGTCGCAGGCTGCTGGGGCTGCTCGGTCTCGACGTAGGGGCGCCTCGGGACGTCGATGTCGCGCCGGGTCGAGTAGCCGAGGGCCGCGAGCTCGTCCTTGTCGAGCTCGTCGCCGCGCTCGACCTCTACCGTCACCTGGCGCAGCCGCTTCTTGCCCTTGTAGGTGTAGGTCTCCCAGTACGAGAACACGACGGTTCCGTCCTCGGTGTACGTGCAGGTGTTGGGGGACACCACGCCGGAACGGCAGAAGTCCAGGAACGCGAGGAACTCCTCGCTCGCGTCGGTGGAGCCGGTGCGCAGCGACGCCTGCTCCAGCACGACGGCGGACGTCCCTGCCGCGACGGCAACGTCGCGGCACGCGGCTGCGCCGGACGGGTTGTCCGCGGTCGCGATGTGCATGGACACGTCGGGAGAGCAGGCCAGCCCGTCGGGAGCCGACGGGTAGCGACCGGCGTCGGTGCGCCCGGACTCCATCGCGATGGCCGCCGACCGCAGGTCCGACTCGGCGGCGGCCTGCATCGCCGACTCCCGCTGGTGCAGGTACACCGGGATCGCGATCGAGGCCAGGATCCCCAGCACGATCACGGTGACCAGCAGTTCGACGAGGGTGAAGCCGTGGTCGGCGGTTCGGTTCCGGCGGGGCATCGGGTGGTTCCTCCGGGCAGTGGGGACGGCGGGCAGGCGCGGCGAACTCGAGAGTGCCGGGCGGTGGCGGCCGCTGAGCACCCACGAACGGGCTGCCTCCGCGACGGTCCGGGCCACCGGGACTCGACCCGGGTGCCGCGCGCGCTGGTCCGAAGGTGCCGGTGGTGACCCCGGGCGGGTGACGAGCGTCGCGAGGGGTGAGTACCCCCGTACCGTCCGTAGCGGTCCGGACCGGACCGGTCCGGACCGCGTCGACGTCCCCGGGTGCGCGCTCGCGTCATCTCGGCCACCCTGGGCGGGTGCCCCCGTCGACCCCGTCCTCTCCGCGTCCGTCCGCCGCGGCCCACGTCGCGTCGTCATCGCCCGCCGCAGTGTCGACTCGGGTGACGTCGACCCTGATGACCCGGGAGGTCCTCGGGCAGGGGTCCGCCGACGGTCCGGCGCGGCGGTGGCCGTGGGTCGTGGCCGCCGTGCTCGCCGCGCTGCTGGGCGCGGGCTGGTACGCCGACGGCGCCGCCCGGGACCGCACGGCCGACGCGCTCGTCGCCGCCGCACTCAGCGGCGAGCAGGTGGCCGACGCGGCCGACCTCGAGGTCGGCGCCGCCATCGCCTACTCCCAGCCGCTGCTGCTGTCCGCGGCCGCGCCGGCCGACGTGTCCCGTGACCTCGACGCGCTGGTCCGCTCGGCAGCGGACCGGGCCGCACCGCGAGCCGCCACGGCCGCCACCACGGTCGAGGAGGTCCGGGTGCTGCCCTGGCACGGGTCCCTCGCCGACGCGCGGGACGCCCTCGCCGGCTACCTCGCCGCCCGCGCCGCGCTGCTCGATCGGGCCTCCGCCGACCTGTCCTCGTACTGGGTCCCGCGCGACGACCAACTGGTGCTGCGCGAGCGAGCCGCCACCGCGTTCGCCGTCGCCGGAGCCGACGTCGGCCGACCGGGCCTCGCCGAGGAGGCCGGCCTCGCGCCGTAGCGCCCGGGCCGAGGACCCTCCTCAGCCCTCGTCGGCGAGCGGCTCCGCGACGATCGCGCTGGCCTCGCCGAGCGCGGCGAACTGCTCGTCGGTGAGCCGGTCCACGAGGTGCCGACGGACGCTGGCCACGTGGTCGGGCGCCGCCTCGACGAGGGTGTCGAAGCCGTGCTCGGTCAGCACGGCCCAGGCGCCTCGACGGTCGACGACGCAGTGCTCGCGGACCACCAGCCCGTCCCGCTCCATCCGGTCGATCTGGTGGGACAGCCGGCTGCGCGAGTTCAGGGTGGCCTCGGCCAGGTCGCCCATCCGCATCCGGCGCCCGTCGCTCTCGGACAGGCGCACCAGGATCTCGTAGTCATGGATCGTCAGGCCGTGCGTCTCCTGCAGGTCGCGGGAGAACCGGTCCATGAGCAGCTTCGACGCGGCGAGCCAGGCGCGCCAGTGGCGCTGCTGCTCGTCCGTGAGCCAGTCGGTCACGGGCTCAGGATAGGCAGCCGGGTCAGATGTCCAGCTCCCAGATGCGGACCCCGCCGATGATGCCGGCCGTGTTGGGCACGATCGTGGCGTCGTGCCCGAGGTCGGCGACCGTGAGGTGCTTGGCGTTGCCACCGCCGATGTAGATGTGGTCGAAGTAGAGCATCTCGTGGAACGCGTCGATCGCCTTCCGGACCCGTCGGGCCCAGCGCTCGTTGCCGACCTTCTTCCGGGAGGCGTTGCCGAGTTGGATGTCGAACGACTCGCCCTTGCGGAACGGCCCGTGCGACAGCTCCAGGTGCGGCAGCAGGTGCCCCTCGTTGAACAGCGCCGTCCCGACACCCGTACCGAGGGTCATGACGAACTCCATGCCCTTGCCCTGCGCGACGGCGCAGCCCTGGACGTCGGCGTCGTTGGCGACCTTCACCGGGACGTGCAGCACCTGCGCCAGCGCGTGCGCGAGGTCGAACCCGTGCCACCGTGACACCAGCGCCGGGTCCGGCGGCCCGCCGTAGACCGCCCGGGACAGGGACGGCACCTCGATCACGCAGCCGCCGCGCACCAGCCCGGGGAACCCGACCGACGCGCGGTGGTAGCCGCTGAACCCCGACACCAGGTCGTGCAGGGACTCCACGAGGGTGTGCGGAGGGCACGGGTACGGCGTCTCGACCCGCACCCGGTCCTCGACCATCTGGCCGTGCGGGTCGAGCACGGCCGCCTTCAGGCCCGTGCCGCCGATGTCGATCGACAGCGTCTGGACGTCGTGCGGCCACGTGGTGGGGTGGGCCCCGTGGCCGGATGCCGTGGTCATGCGTTCCTCCCGGTCGTCCCGGACGGTGGGGACGGCGCCCAGCCTGGCACGCGGACTACGGCAGCGTGAGGATCTCAGCACCCGAGTCGGTCACCAGGACCGTGTGCTCGAACTGGGCCGAGCGACGCCGGTCCTTCGTGACCACCGTCCAGCCGTCGTCCCACAGGTCGTAGTCGTAGGTCCCCAGGGTCAGCATCGGCTCGATGGTGAACGTCATCCCCGGCTCGAGCGTCAGGGTCAGGGAGGGGTCGTCGTAGTGCGGGACGATCAGCCCGGTGTGGAACGCGGTCCCGATCCCGTGCCCGGTGAAGTCGCGTACGACGCCGTAGCCGAAGCGTCGGGCGTAGCTCTCGATGACGCGGCCGACCACGCTGAGCGGACGTCCCGGCGCGACCGCCTTGATGCCCCGCATGGTCGCTTCGTACGTGCGCTCCACCAGCAGGCGCGACTCCTCGTCCACGTCCCCGACGAGGAAGGTCCGGTTGGTGTCGCCGTGGACGCCGCCGATGTAGGCGGTGATGTCGACGTTGCAGATGTCCCCGTCCCGCAGCCGGGTGCTGTCGGGGATCCCGTGGCAGATGACCTCGTTCAGCGACGTGCACAGCGACTTCGGGAAGCCGCGGTAACCCAGGGTGGACGGGTAGGCGCCGTGCTCGACCAGGAAGTCATGGCCGACGGCGTCCAGCTCGTCGGTCGTGACGCCGGGCCGGACGTGCCGCCCGACCTCGTCCAGCGCCTGGGCGGCGATCCGACCCGCCACGCGCATCCGCTCGATCGTCTCGGGGTCCTTGACCTCGGGGCCGTCATACGGCCGGGGGCCGGGGCGGCCGACGTACTCGGGTCGCGCGATCGACGGGGGGACGGTCCGCTCGGGGCTGAGGGTCCCGGGGGAGAGGGGCATGCGCGGATTCTAGGTGGGACGACCGCCCGGCACCTCCGCAGCGAATCAGCCGCCGCGTGCTGGCACGATGGGCACAGGAACGCGACGGCAACGCCGAGGAAGGGCGACGCGATGAGCTGGTACTACTGCCTGGTGCATCAGCGGGTGGAGCCGGAGGAAGGCTGCGCCAACGCCGAGCGCATGGGCCCGTACGACACCGAGGACGAGGCGGCGCACGCGCTGGAGCGCGCGGCGGAGCGCAACGAGCAGTTCGACGCGGACGAGGACGACTAGCAGCAGCGCAGACGACGAGGGCGGTCGCACCCGGTGGTGGGTGCGACCGCCCTCGTCGTCTGCTGAGGTGGATCAGGCCTTGCGGGCGGTGCGACGAGCCGGCGCCTTGCGGGCGGGAGCCTTCTTGGCCGGTGCTGCCTTCTTGGCGGCGGTGCGCTTGGCGGGTGCGGCCTTCTTGGCCGGTGCGGCCTTCTTGGCGGCGGTGCGCTTGGCGGGTGCGGCCTTCTTGGCCGGTGCGGCCTTCTTGGCGGCGGTGCGCTTGGCGGGTGCGGCCTTCTTCGCCGGTGCGGCCTTCTTGGCGGCGGTGCGCTTGGCGGGTGCGGCCTTCTTCGCCGGTGCGGCCTTCTTGGCGGCGGTGCGCTTGGCGGGTGCGGCCTTCTTCGCGGGTGCGGCCTTCTTGGCGGCGGTGCGCTTGGCGGGTGCGGCCTTCTTCGCGGGTGCGGCCTTCTTGGCGGCGGTGCGCTTGGCGGGTGCGGCCTTCTTCGCGGGTGCGGCCTTCTTGGCGGCGGTGCGCTTGGCGGGTGCGGCCTTCTTCGCGGGTGCGGCCTTCTTGGCGGCGGTGCGCTTGGCGGGTGCGGCCTTCTTGGCCGGTGCGGCCTTCTTCGCGGGTGCTGCCTTCTTCGTGGCGGCGGCCTTGCGAGCCGGCGCCTTCCTCGCGGTGGTCTTTCGTGCGACCGCCACTGGTGCCTCCTAGGTGTCGTCTCCCGGTCCGGTGGCGGGAGCTGGTCGTGTCCAACTGCCGCACAGCGTGCCAGAAACGACGCGAAACGTCGCGCTCTGCCAAGCGATCGCAGGTCGCGCGCGCTGCCGTCGACGACATCGCAGTTCGCGGCCGGTCGCCAACGCGTCCGGGCTGCTTCGGATGCTGCACTTTCGCACTCCCGCCGGTATGCACTGCGCGGCAACGACTACGGTGTCTCGACTGCTGATCCGTCAGCGAGTGCCGAGCGACGTGCGCGTTCGCGCACCGCGTTCGGATCGGTGCGGTCGTCGTACTTCCACAGACTCGGAAGACACGCCGCGAGAACGCCACTGGCGACCACGCACAGCACGCCGCCGCTCGCGAGCGACATGCGCAACGACGTCAACTGAGCGACGGTGCTCGCGCGCACCTGACCCAGCAGCGGGCCGATGGAGTAGCTCAACAGCTCCACTCCCGCGAGCCGTCCGCGCATCTCGTCCGGGATCGTCTGGTTCCACATCAGCAGCCGGAACTGGCCGCTGACCATGTCCGCCGCACCGGCCACGACCAGGAAGCCCAGCACGAACCAGATGGTCGGTGACAGGCCGACGGCGGCGATGGCCAGCCCCCACACCGCGGCGGCGAGGACGATGGCACGTCCGTGTCGATGGACCCGTGGCACCCAGCCGCTCGTGGCCGTGATGAGCAGTCCGCCGACGGCGCCCGCGGCATACAGCAAGCCAAGCGACCACGGCGCGTCGAACTCCGCGGCCACGAAGGGGAACAGCGCGTAGGGGAACGCGAACGTCATGGCCGCGATGTCCACCGCGTAGGTGCCGAGCAGGTCGCGGCGACCGGCCGCGTAGCGCAGGCCCTCGGCGATGTGGCGCAGCGACGGTCGTTGCGTCCGGTCGGCCGTCGGCGGGACCGGCCGCAGCCGGAGCAGGAGCGCGAGGGACAGCGCGAAGGTGACGGCGTCCACCGCGTAGACCGATCCGACCCCGATCCAGGCGATGAGCAGCCCGGCGACGGCCGGCCCCAAGATGCTGCCGGTGTTCCACTTCAGGCTGGACAGGATCCCGGCGGCTGCGAGCTGGTCGTGCCGCACGACCCGCGGAACGATCGCCTCAAGCGACGGGCGCTGCAGGCCATCGACGACGGCGAACAGCATCGCCACCACATACAGCAGCAGCAGCGAGGGTGACGGCAGGGCGGCGTTGAGCAGCAGGACGAGTGCGAGCAGCAGGGCGCCGAGCTCGGTGATGACGGCGATCCGCCGGCGGTCCACCGAGTCGGCGAGCGCGCCGCCGTACAGCCCGAAGGCGACCAGCGGCACCAGCTCCGCGAGACCGATCAGACCCACGGCGACGTAGGAGCCCGTCTGCTCGGCGACCTGGAAGGGCAGCGCGACCATGGTCATGGTCGAGCCCAGGTAAGTGACCATCCCGCTGGAGAACAGCAGCCGGAAGTCGCGCGACGTGCGGAGGGGTGAGACGTCCACACCCCAGCGGCGCAGCAGCGAGCGGGAGGCGATCGACACGGGATCCCATGCTCGGCATCCGCAGCTCGCCGTGCAACGGCGATTCCGACCGGACGGGCCGGCGGGGGGTCTCAGTCGCGGTCGGCGGGACCGCCCTGGAGTCCGTCGAGCAGACGGGCCAGCCGGTCCCGGAAGCCTCGTCGCGCCTGCCCGTCGGCCCCGATGGTGACGCGTTCGACGTCGCCCGCCGCGGACGACACCAGGTGCTGCACCACGTCGAAGGACACCGCGGGGGTCTCCAGGTCGACGCGGCCGAGGTCGCGCCACACCGGCAGTGCCAGCCCCGACGGTTCGCCCGGGGCGGTGATGCCCTCGGCGGGCACGACGAGCGACTCGTGCGCCAGGCCCGAGAGCTCGCCGTCGCCGCAGTCGAGGGCGAAGACGGTCGCGCCGACGCGGCGGGCGTCGTCGACGCGCTCCAGCAGTGGCACCGGGGCAGCGTCCTGGGCGACGACGAACAGCGTCTCCCCGCGCCGGGCCGCCTCGAGCCGCTGCAGCCCGACGGACAGGTGCGCGGGCGCCCCCGGCGGCGGGTCCCAGCGGACCAGCGTCGGGCTCAGCCCCGGGAGACCGGAGTAGCGGGACTCGTCGTCGAGGTGCGCGGCCAGGTGCCAGGGCTCCTCCTCGGGAGTCCCGACCAGCAGCAGCCCCTCCTCGTTGCTGGTCGAGCGCCGCAGCCCGCGGCCGAACTCCCGGGTGCGGTCGACCCATCCGGTGCCGGCGAGCAGGTCGCGCAGCAGGGCAACCCGGGTCTGGTCCACGGGCCCATCGTGCCGGACGCGGCCCCGGCTGCCAGGATTGCCGGTCATGACCGAGCCGACGCGTCGCGACCCGTACGACCTGCCCGACGTCTCCGGCCTGGTGGTCGGCGTCCTTGGGGGCACCGGCGACCAGGGCCGCGGCCTGGCGGTGCGGCTGGCCGGTGCCGGCCAGCGCGTCGTCATCGGGTCTCGCAGCCCGGACCGGGCCGAGAACGCCGCCGCCGAGGTCGGCCACGGCGTGACCGGCGCGTCGAACGAGGACTGCGCGCGGTCGTGCGACCTCGTCATCGTCGCAGTCCCGTGGGAGGGGCACGGCGACCTGCTCGCGCAGCTGCGCGAGCCGCTGGCCGGCAAGGTCGTCGTCGACTGCGTCAACCCGCTCGGCTTCGACAAGCAGGGACCGTTCGCCCTCCGCCCGGAGGAGGGCTCCGCGGCCGAGCAGGCGGCGTCGCTGCTGCCCGACAGCCGGGTCGTGGCCGCGTTCCACCACGTGTCGGCCGTCCTGCTGCTCGACCCCGAGATCGCCGAGGTCACGACCGACGTGCTCGTCCTCGGCGACGACCGGGACGCCACCGACCAGGTGCAGGCCCTGGCGGCCCGCATCCCCGGCATGCGCGGGGTGTACGCCGGCCGGCTGCGCAACGCCCACCAGGTCGAGTCCCTCACCGCCAACCTGATCGCGGTGAACCGGCGCTACCGCGCGCACGCCGGCCTGCGCGTCACCGACGTCTGACCGGGCCCGACGTCTGACGGAGGACCGTCCCCCTCAGGGTCCGATGACCCTGACCGGCGACCAGGTCGCCGCCTAGCGTCCTTGACGACGGGCCCGTGGCGGGCCCGTCGTTGAGGAGGTACGGCGTGACGGCGTCCGACGGGTCCCGGTGGGCCTGCATCGACGGCAACGAGGCGGCGGCGCTGGTGGCGCACCGCCTCAGTGACGTGTGCTCGATCTACCCGATCACGCCGGCGTCACCCATGGGCGAGCTCGCCGACGCCTGGAGCGCGGCCGGACGGACCAACCTGTGGGGGGCCGTCCCCGAGGTCGTGGAGATGCAGTCCGAGGCCGGGGCGGCGGGTGCGCTGCACGGAGCGGTGCAGAAGGGCGTGCTCGCCACCACCTTCACCGCGTCCCAGGGCCTGCTGCTCATGCTGCCGAACATGTACAAGGTGGCCGGCGAGCTCACCCCCGCGGTCATCCACGTCGCGGCCCGCGCGCTGGCCACGCACGCCCTGTCCATCTTCGGCGACCACAGCGACGTGATGGCCGCCCGCAGCACCGGCTGGGCGATGCTGTGCGCGTCCAGCGTCCAGGAGGCGCACGACTTCGCCCTCGTCGCGCACGCGGCGACCCTGCGCTCCCGGGTCCCGTTCCTGCACTTCTTCGACGGCTTCCGCACCTCGCACGAGGTCGACAAGGTCGCGCTGCTGTCCGACGACGACCTGCGGGCCCTGGTCCGCGACGCCGACGTCCTCGCGCACCGCACCCGGGGGCTGTCGCCCGAGCGACCGGTCCTGCGCGGCACCGCTCAGAACCCGGACGTGTTCTTCCAGGCGCGCGAGGCCGCGAACCCGTTCTACGACGCGCTGCCCAAGGTGGTCGCGCGCTGCTTGGCCGACCTGGGCGAGCGCACCGGACGCCACTACGGGCTGGTGGACTACGTCGGCGCCCCCGACGCGGAGCGGGTCATGGTCATCATGGGCTCCGGTGCCGGTGCCGCCGAGGAGACGGTCGAGGACCTGGTCGCCCGCGGCGAGCGCGTCGGGCTGGTCAAGGTCCGGCTGTACCGGCCGTTCCCGGCGGCCGCGCTGGCGGCGGCCATCCCAGCGACCGCCCGTCGGGTCACCGTGCTCGACCGGGTCAAGGAACCGGGCGCCCCGGCGGAGCCGCTGCACCTCGACGTCGTCAGCGCGCTGTCGGAGTACCGGCTCGGCGACGGCACCCCGTACGACCAGGGTGACCGGCGGACGCCGCCGCTGGTGGTGGGCGGCCGCTACGGACTGGGCTCCAAGGAGTTCACCCCCGCGCACGTCAAGGCGGCGTTCGACGACCTGGCGGAGGAGCGTCCCACGCCGCGGTTCACGGTCGGCATCACCGACGACGTGACCCACCTGTCGCTGGCGGCGGACCCCGACTACCGGATCCCCGGACGTGCGGTGCAGGCGGTCTTCTTCGGGCTCGGCAGCGACGGCACCGTGGGCGCGAACAAGACCTCGGTCAAGCTGATCGGCGAGCACACCGACCAGTGGTCGCAGGGCTACTTCGTCTACGACTCCAAGAAGTCCGGCTCGGTGACCGTGTCGCACCTGCGGTTCGGGCCCGACCCGATCCGTTCCACCTACCTGGTCGACCACGCCGACTTCGTCGCCTGCCACCAGTTCGGGCTGCTGGAGAAGATGCCCGTCCTGGACGGCGCCCGTGAGGGCGCCACCGTGCTGCTGAACAGCCCGTACCCGGCGGCGGAACTGTGGCAGCACCTCCCGGTCGAGGTGCAGCAGCAGATGATCGACAAGCGGCTCGAGGTGTGGACCGTCGACGCCGGGCGCGTCGCCCGCGAGGTCCGCCTGGGCAACCGCATCAACACCGTGATGCAGCCGTGCTTCTTCGCGTTGTCCGGCGTGCTTCCGCAGGAACACGCGGTCGAGCTGATCAAGGCGAGCGTCGAGAAGACCTACGCCAAGCGCGGTCGCGTCGTCGTCGAGCGCAACCATGCCGCCATCGACAAGGCCATCGAGGCGATGGAGCGCGTCGTCGTCCCCACCGCGGTGGTCGGGGACATCCACCGGATGAGGCCGCTGCCCGACGATGCGCCGGACTTCGTCCGCACGGTCACGGCGCGCATGCTCGCCGGGGAGGGCGACCTGCTGCCGGTCAGCGCGCTGCCCGTGGACGGCACGTTCCCCACCGGCACCGCGCGCTGGGAGAAGCGCGAGCTGGCGAGCGACATCCCGGTCTGGGACCCCAGCCTGTGCATCGACTGCGGCAAGTGCGCCGTGGTGTGCCCGCATGCCGCGATCCGGATGAAGGCCTTCCCCGAGGACGACCTGGCCGGGTCGCCGTCGGGGTTCAAGAGCAAGCCGTACGGGGGCAGGGACCTGCCCTCGGGCACCCGGCTCACCGTGCAGGTCGCGCCTGACGACTGCACCGGCTGCGGCATCTGCGTGGACGTGTGCCCCGCGCGCAGCAAGGAGGAGGTCAAGCACAAGGCGATCGACCTGCTCCCCGCCGCCGAGCACCGCGACACCGAGCGGCCCTGGTACGACTTCTTCCTGCAGATCCCCGAGATCGACCGCGCGACGGTCCGGCAGAACACGGTCAAGGGATCGCAGCTGCTCGAGCCGCTGTTCGAGTTCTCCGGAGCCTGCAGCGGCTGCGGCGAGACGCCCTACGTCAAGCTGGTGACCCAGTTGTTCGGCGACCGGATGGTCGTGGCGAACGCGACCGGCTGCTCGTCCATCTACGGCGGCAACCTGCCGACGACGCCGTGGGCGGCCAACGGCGCCGGTCGCGGCCCGGCCTGGAACAACTCGCTGTTCGAGGACAACGCCGAGTTCGGCCTCGGCATCCGGCTGGCCGCCGACCAGCAGCGCGAGGATGCGCGGCGACTGCTGCACGACCTCACCCACGAGGTCGGGGAGGGGCTGGCCCGCTCGCTGCTGGACGCCCAGCCCGGTCCCGAGGACGAGACCGGCGTCGCGGAGCAGCGGGTGCGCATCCAGCACCTGCGTGAGCGGCTGGAGACGGTCGACGACCCGCGGGCGCGGCAGCTGGAGTCGCTCGCGGACGCCCTGCTGCCGGTGACCGTCTGGATCATGGGCGGCGACGGCTGGGCCTACGACATCGGCTTCTCCGGCGTCGACCACGTGCTGTCCAGCGGCCGGGACGTCAACCTGCTGGTCCTCGACACCGAGGTCTACTCCAACACCGGAGGCCAGGCGTCGAAGTCGACGCCGCGCGGCGCCGTCGCCAAGTTCGCCTCTGGCGGAAAGGCCACCCGCAAGAAGGACCTCGGCGCGCTCGCCCGGGCCTACGGCAACGTCTACGTCGCCCAGATCGCACTGGGGGCCAACGAGACCCAGACGGTCCGCGCCCTCCGCGACGCTGCCGCGTACCCGGGCCCGAGCCTGGTCATCGCCTACTCCACCTGCATCGCGCACGGCATCGAGATGTCGACGTCGATGGCGCACCAGAAGACCGCGGTGGCGTCCGGGTACTGGCCGCTGTACCGCTACCACCCGAGCCCGGAGCTGGGCACGCACCCGTTCAGCCTGGACTCCAAGCGGCCGACCGTGCCGCTGCACGACTTCACCCAGCACGAGACCCGCTTCGCGATGCTCGCCCGCACCGAGCCGCAGCGCGCGGAGCACCTGCTCGCCCTGGCCCAGGCCGACGTCGACGAGCGCTGGCGCTACTACGAGCAGCTGGCCGAGGTCGAGCGCAACGTGCCCCACGACCCGGGAACCGTGGACGACGGTGACGGCGAGGACGCCGGCCCCGAGGGGAAGGAGTAGCCGTGAGCGACCTGACGACGTCGTACCTCGGACTGACGCTGAGGTCCCCGATCGTGGCCTCGCCGTCGCCGGTCACCGGGCGGCTGGAGTCGCTGCGGGCGCTCGACGAGGCGGGCGTGGGTGCGGTGGTGCTCCCCAGCCTGTTCGAGGAGGAGGTTGAGTCGGAGTCCCTCACCCTCAACGACCGGCTGGAGGAGGGCGCGGGGGTCTTCGCCGAGGCGGCGGACTACTTCCCCGACCTCGACTTCGGCAACCTCGGGCTGGACCGGCACGTCCGGCTGGTCGAGCAGGCCGCCGAGGAGCTGTCCGTGCCGGTCATCGCCAGCGTCAACGCGCGCACCGTGGGCGGCTGGCTGGACTACGCCCAGATGATGGTCGACGCGGGCGCCGAGGCCATCGAGCTCAACATGTACGACGTCGCCGCCGACCCGGACCTGTCCGCCGCGGACGTCGAGCAGGGCTACCTGGACCTGGTGGCGCAGGTGAGCGCGTGCATCTCCGTGCCGCTGTCGGTCAAGCTGTCGCCGTACTTCTCCTCGTTCGGGCACATGGCGCGCGAGGTCGTCGACGCGGGTGCCGACGGGCTGGTGCTGTTCAACCGCTTCTACCAGCCCGACCTGGACCTGGAGAGCCTCGACGTGACCCCGCGGCTGGAGCTGTCCACCTCGGCGGAGCTGCGCCTCCCGCTGCGCTGGATCGGACTGCTGCGTCCGCATCTGGCGCACACCAGCCTGGCGCTCACCAGCGGCGTGCACGACGGGCTGGACGTGGCGAAGGGCCTGCTGGCCGGTGCGGACGTGGTCATGGCCGCGTCGGCGCTGCTGCACCACGGACCCGACCACGTCCGGACCATGACCGAACAGCTGCAGGGCTGGCTGCAGGAGCACGAGTACGTCTCCGTCGACCAGCTGCGCGGCAGCGTCGCCCGGCACGCGGCCGCCGACCCGTCCGCGTACGAGCGCTCGCAGTACCTGCGGGTGCTGTCGTCCTGGCGGCGGTAGCCCGCGGTAGGTGGCGCGCGTCAGCGGTAGGCGTGCTCGGGACCGGGGTAGGTCCCCGCGACGACCTCCTCGGCCCACTCCTGGACCGCGGACGTCAGCACCCCGCGCACGTCGGCGTAGCGCTTGACGAACTTCGGGCCCGGGCCGGGGGTCAGCCCGGCCATGTCCTGCCACACCAGGACCTGCGCGTCGGTGGCGGCGCCGGCGCCGATCCCGATCGTGGGGATCGACAGCATCGCGGTGACCCGCTCGGCCAGCTCGGCCGGCACGACCTCGAGCACCACGGCGAACGCGCCCGCGGCCTCGAGCGCCTTGGCGTCGCGCATGAGCATCTCGCCGGACTCGCCGCGACCCTGGACCCGGTAGCCCCCGAACACGTTGACCGACTGCGGGGTGAGCCCGAGGTGGCCCATGACGGGGATGCCGGCGGACACCAGCGCCTCGACCTGGGGCAGGACGCGGGCCCCGCCCTCCAGCTTCACCGCGTGCGCCCCGGACTCCTTGAGGAAGCGGGCGGCGGTGTGCAGGGCCTGCTCGGGGGAGGCCTGGTACGAGCCGAACGGCAGGTCCGCCACCACCATCGCCCGCTGCGAGCCGCGCACGACGGCCCGGGTCAGCGGGATGAGGTCGTCGACGGTGACGGGGACGGTGGAGTCGTAGCCGTAGACCACCATCGCGGCGGAGTCGCCGACGAGCAGCACCGGGATCCCGGCCTCGTCGAAGACGCGCGCGGTGAGCGCGTCGTAGGCGGTGATCATGGGCCAGCGCTCGCCGGCGGCCTTGGCGGCGGCGAGGTCGCGGACGGTGACGCGACGGCCGGTGGCCCCGCCGTAGAGCGTGGGCTCCGGAGCGCCCGAGGGGCGCGCGGACAGGTCGGACATGGTGGTTCTCCCATCTCGAGGCTCCCTGGCGGAGTCCCCGGACGGGTCCATGGTGACATGCGGCACCTCCCGGCGCGCGGCTGCGTCCCGTCGGCGGGACAACGAAACGGAACGGTTGCGTTTCGGATTAGGGCGACCTAGCCTCGGCGACCATGACCCCCGCCACCACCGACGACCACCGCTGGATGACCTCGGGAGAGGGACACCCGCGGCGCTGGGCGATCCTCGGCGTCCTCGTCGTCAGCCTGCTCGTCGTCGTCCTCGACAACACCGTCCTCAACATCGCGCTGCCCACGATCCAGCGCGACCTGGAGGCGACCCCCAGCGAACTGTTGTGGGCGGTCGACTCCTACATCCTGGTCTTCGCGTCACTGCTGTTCACCTGGGGCGTCCTCGGCGACCGCTTCGGCCGCAAGCGGGTGCTCGTCGTGGGCCTGGTGGTCTTCGCGGTCGCGTCGGCGGTGTGCGCCTTCTCGGTCAGCTCGGCCATGCTCATCGCGTTCCGCGCGCTCATGGGCGTCGGTGGCGCCGCGGTCCTGCCCGTGACGCTGGCCATCATCACGGTCGTGTTCCCCCCGCACGAGCGGGGCAAGGCCATCGGCGCCTGGGCCGGGGCCGTCGGCGCCGCCGTCGCACTCGGCCCGGTCCTCGGCGGCCTGCTGCTCCAGAACCCGCAGTGGTCCAACTGGCTGACCGGCAACGACTGGGGCTCGGTCTTCCTCATCAACCTGCCGATCGTCGCGATCGGCCTGCTCGGCATCTGGCGCGTCGTCCCGGAGACCCGCAACCCGCACCCGCAGCGACTGGACCTGACCGGCCTGGTCATGTCCGCGGTCGGGCTGTTCCTGTTCGTGTACGGCATCATCCACGCCGCCTCCACCAAGGACTGGCTGGCGCCGTCCGTGATCGGGCCGATGGCCGCCGGCGTCGCGTTCATCGTGCTGTTCCTCGTGCTCGAGGCCCGAAGCGACCACAAGAGCTTCGACGTGTCCCTGTTCCGCAACCGCGGCTACGCCGTGTCGCTGACCGCCGTCAGCCTGGCGTTCTTCGCGCTGTCCGGGATCACGTTCACGCTGCCGTTCTACCTGCAGATCCTCCGCGGCTACGACACCCTGCAGGCCGGGCTGTGCTTCCTGCCGTTCGCCATCGGTCAGATCCTCGCGGCGCCGCGCAGCGCCGCCATGGTCGTCCGGTTCGGCTACCGGCCGGTGATGGGCGGCGGCCTGCTGATCGTGGGCGTCTCCCTGATCGGGCTGACCAACCTCGCGCTGGACTCGCCGCTGTGGCTGATCCTCACGACGTTCTTCTTCTTCGGCTTCGGCATGGGCAACGTGATCGCCCCCGCCTCCACGGTGATGCAGAACGTGCTGCCGCTGGCCCGCGCCGGCGCGGGGTCCGCGGTGCAGAACACCGTGCGCCAGGTGTTCGGTGCGCTCGGCGTGGCCATCATCGGCACGGTGCTGGCCAACCAGTACGCCCGCAACCTCGCCCCCGCCCTCGACGCGCTGCCCCCTCAGTTCCCGGCGGGGGCCAAGGACGTGGCGTCGGAGTCCATCGTGTCCACGGTGGGCGTGCTGCAGCAGGCGACCGAGCAGGGCCTGCCGGCCTCGGTCGCGGGCCAGGTCCAGGCGGGGGCGTACGACGCCTTCCTCACCGCCTCCCACCTGACCTCGATCGTGTCCGCCGTGATCGTCTTCATCGCGGCGGCGGTCGTGATCTTCGTCCTGCCGCACATCGACCCGCCGCGCAAGGACGCCCCGATGGCCCCGCCGGCCGACGCCGCCGACGCGCTGGTCAAGGAGCACGAGACCACGTACGCCGACGAGCTCCTCGAGGAGCTCGGGAGTGAGGACGAGCTCGGGACGGAGAACGAGCCCGCCCCCGATAAGACGACCCCGGCCCCGTCATGACGTCCGGAGCGGTCGTCCGGGCGCCGGGTCGGCCCCGCAGCGAGCGGGCCGACCGGGCGATCGTCGACGCCACTTTGGACCTGCTCGCGGAGGTGGGACCCAGCGCGTTGACGGTGGAAGAGGTCGCCAGCCGCGCGGGCGTCGGCAAGGCGACGATCTACCGGCGCTTCTCCGGCAAGGACGAGCTGGTCCTGGAGTCGTTGGTCACGCTCAACGACGACCTCGTCGACGTGGACGACGCGCTGACCACCCGCGACGCGCTCGTGCTGCTGCTGGAGCAGATGCTGTCCCAGCAGGCCTCCTGCCACTGGGGCCGGATCCTGCCGCGCGTCATGGGCCACGCGCGCAGCCATCCGGAGCTGTTCGGGGCCATCTACGACGCGGTGATCGAGCCTCGGCGCGAGCGCTTCCGCGCCGTGCTGCGGCGTGGGGTCGGGCGCGGTGAGATCCGGCCCGACGTCGACGTCGACCTGGCGGTGACCCTGCTCGTCGGCCCGGTCCTCTACCGCTCCATGGTCGCGGCCGGTGGGCGCGACCCCGCTCCGGCCGTCACCGTCGCGGACGTGGTGGACACCGTGATCGCGGGCCTCAGACCAAGCGGTCGCTCGACCGGCGGCTGAGCCCTCAGCCATCCGGGCGCCCGGGCCGTCAGCGGACCGTCTCCCGCCAGCGGTTCGTCACCGGCAGCCGGCGGTCCCGGCCGAACGCGCGGAACGAGATCTTCGTCCCCGGCGGGTACTGCCGCCGCTTGTACTCCGCGGCGTCGGTCATCCGCAGGATGCGCTCCACCAGGTGCGGGTCGAACCCGGTGGCCACCAGGTCCGCGGCCCCCCGGTCCTGCTCGACGTAGTCGTCCAGGACGTCGTCGAGCAGCTGGTAGTCCGGCAGCGAGTCGGCGTCCAGCTGACCCGGCCGCAACTCCGCCGACGGCGGCTTCTCGATGCTGGACGGCGGGATCGGCCCGGTCCCGCCCTGCTCCTCGGCACACGCGTTGCGCCAGCGGGCCAGGCCCCAGACCAGCGTCTTGGCCACGTCCTTGATCGGGGCGAACCCGCCGACCGCATCGCCGTAGATCGTGGAGTAGCCGACCGAGAGCTCGCTCTTGTTCCCGGTGGCCAGGACCAGCTGGCCCTCCTGGTTGGAGATGCCCATCAGGGTCGTGCCCCGCACCCGGGCCTGCAGGTTCTCCTCCGCGAGGCCGGTCAGGTGCAGCTGGGCCTGGTAGGCGTCGACCATCGGCGCGATGGGGACGGTGCGCAGGTGCAGCCCGGTCCGTTCGGCCAGGTCCCGCGCGTCGTCCCGGGAGTGCTGCGACGAGTACGCGCTGGGCATCGAGACGCCGAACACGTGTTCCGCGCCGAGCGCGTCGCACGCGAGCGCCGCGACCAGCGCCGAGTCGATGCCGCCGGACAGCCCGAGCAGGACCGAGGTGAAGCCGTTCTTGCGCACGTAGTCCCGCAGTCCGACGACCAGGGCGGCGTAGACCTCGGCCTCGTCGCCCAGGCGCGGTGTCAGCACCGGCAGCAGCGGGTCGCGCGGGGCGGGCGGGTCCGTGGCGACCACGACGACCGACGTCCCGTCGGGCAGGGTGTCGGACCCGTCGGACTCCGGCAGGTCGACGTCGACGACCAACAGGTCGTCCTCGAACTGCGGTGCGCGCGCGAGCAGCGTGCCGTCCGCGGCCACCACCAGGCTGTCACCGTCGAAGACCAGCTCGTCCTGACCCCCGACCATGTTGACGTACGCCAGCGCGCAGCCGGCCTCGGCCGAGCGTCGCGCGCACAGGTCGAGCCGGACGTCATCCTTGTTGCGCTCGTACGGCGACCCGTTGAGCACCAACAGGAGCCCCGCGCCGATCCGGGCCACCTCGGCCACCGGGCCGCCGTCCTGCCACAGGTCCTCGCAGATCGCGAGCGCGACGTCGACCCCGCGGACCCGGACGACGCAGGACCGCGAGCCGGGGACGAAGTAGCGGAACTCGTCGAAGACGCCGTAGTTGGGCAGGTGGTGCTTGGCGTAGCGGGCCACCACCGCGCCGCGGTGCAGCACCGACGCGGCGTTCAGCGGCGCCCCGCGCGGCCGGCCCAGGCGGTCGGCATCGTTGTCGAGCCGGTCCAGGTGGCCCAGCACGACCGGCAGGTCGCCCAGGCCCTCGGCGACCAGCGTCGCGGCCAGCGCGTGCAGCGCCTCGCGCGAGGCCTGTTGGAAAGAGGGCCGCAGCGCGAGGTCCTCGACGGGGTAGCCGGTGAGCACCATCTCCGGGCACGCGAGCAGGTCGGCGCCCGCGGCCGCGGCCGCGCGGGCGGCGTCGACCACCAGGGCGGCGTTGCCGGACAGGTCCCCGACGGTGGGGTTCACCTGGGCGAGGGCGAGGCGCAGCGTCGGCACGCGCGCGAGGCTACCGGCCGGCATCGGGGGGTCGGGCCGCGCGGGCGGCGCACGGGCGGCAGGATGCCCTCATGGACAAGCAGACCGAGTTCGTGCTGCGCACCATCGAGGAGCGCGACATCCGGTTCGTACGGCTGTGGTTCACCGACGTCCTCGGCACGCTGAAGTCGGTGGCGGTCGCCCCGGCCGAGCTCGAGGGCGCGTTCGCGGAGGGCCTGGGCTTCGACGGCTCCGCGATCGAGGGCTTCACCCGGGTCTACGAGTCGGACATGCTCGCCAAGCCGGACCCGTCGACGTTCCAGGTGCTGCCCTGGCGGGCCGAGTCGCCCGGTGTCGCGCGGATGTTCTGCGACATCCTGATGCCGGACGGCTCGCCGTCGTACGCCGACCCGCGCTGGGTGCTCAAGCGCACGCTGGGGAAGGCGGCCGACCTCGGGTTCACCTTCTACACGCACCCCGAGATCGAGTTCTTCCTGTTCCGCAACCACCCCTCGGACGGCTCCGAGCCGGAGCCGATGGACCGGTGGGGCTACTTCGACAACTCGCCCAGCAACGTCGGCTACGACTTCCGCCGCCAGGCCATCCAGATGCTGGAGTCGATGGGCATCTCGGTGGAGTTCAGCCACCACGAGGGCGGCCCCGGCCAGCAGGAGATCGACCTGCGCTACGCCGACGCGCTGACCACCGCCGACAACATCATGACGTTCCGCCTCGTGGTGAAGGAAGTCGCGCTGGAGCAGGGCGTCTACGCGTCCTTCATGCCCAAGCCGTACCGCGACCACCCCGGCTCCGGCATGCACACCCACCTGTCGCTGTTCGAGGGCGACCGCAACGCGTTCTACGAGGCGGGGGCGCCGTATCAGCTGTCCGCCGTCGCGCGCAGCTTCATCGCCGGCCTGCTGCAGCACGCGCCGGAGATCACCGCGGTCACCAACCAGTGGGTGAACTCGTACAAGCGGCTGGCCGGTGGCGCCGAGGCGCCGGCGCAGATCTGCTGGGGGCACAACAACCGGTCCGCGCTCATCCGGGTGCCGATGTACAAGCCGTCCAAGGGGAACTCGACCCGGATCGAGTACCGCGCCCTGGACAGCGCCACCAACCCCTACCTCGCGTTCGCGGTGCTGCTCGCGGCCGGCCTCAAGGGCGTCGAGGAGGGGTACGAGCTCCCGCCCGGCGCGGAGGACGACGTCTGGGCGCTGACCCAGGCCGAGCGGCGGGCGCTGGGGATGAAGCCGCTGCCCAGCAGCCTGAACCAGGCCATCAAGGAGATGGAGCGCTCCGAGCTGGTGGCGGAGACGCTGGGGGAGCACGTCTTCGAGTTCTTCCTGCGCAACAAGCAGGCGGAGTGGGAGGACTACCGCCGGCAGGTCACCCGGTGGGAGCTGGACCGCTACCTCCCGCTGCTGTGACGCCTACCCTTCCGGGTGTGCCCGACTCGACGACCGTCCTCGCGATCCAGAGCGACCCGACCGACCCGCCGGGCCTGGTCGGGGAGTGGCTGGCGGAGGTCGGGATCGCGGTGACGGTGGTCCACGCGCACGCGGGCGAGCCGGTCCCGTCGACGGTCCCCGACGGGATCCACGGCCTGCTGCCCCTCGGCGGCGCGATGGCCGCGTGGGAGGACGAGGTCGCCCCGTGGCTGCCGGACACCCGCGCGCTGCTCGCGGACGCAGTGGACCGTGGCGTGCCGGTCCTGGGCCTGTGCCTGGGCGGCCAGCTGCTCGCCGGCGCCACCGGTGGCCGGCTGGGCGTCGCGCCGGTCGCCGAGGTCGGCGTGGTGACGGTCGGCCCGACGGCCGACGCCGCTGCCGATGAGGTGTTCGCCCGGGTCCCGGGGTCCGGCGACCCGGCCACGCGACTGCCGGCTGCGCAGTGGCACGGCGACGCCATCCTCGACCTGCCCGACGGCGCGGTGCTGCTGGCCACCAACGAGGCGTGCCCGGTGCAGGCGTTCCGGGTGGGGGATAGCGCCTGGGGGCTGCAGTTCCACCCCGAGGTCGACGGGGCGATCATCGGCTCCTGGGTGGGGGACGACGACGGCCCGCTGCTGCGCGCCGGCAGGGTCGGTGTCGACATCGGTGCGGAGGTCGACGACGCCCTTGCCGGGCTGGTGCGCGCGTGGCGCCCGCTCACCCACGCCTGGGCCGACGTCGTCCGGCGCTACGCGGCCGGCCGGGAGGCGCGGCCGGCGTGACCGAGGGCAGCCCGCCGCGCGGCCAGTCGTCCCGAGGGCGGCTGGTCCGGGCCGGGTTCACCGACGCCACCCGGGCCGAGCGGCTGCTGTCGGACCCCGCGCTCGCCGCGGTGGCCGACGACGACGAGGTGCTGGAGTCCCTGGGGTCCGCCGCGGACCCCGACCGGGCCCTGCTGCTGCTCCTGCGGGTCGTCGAGGCCGCGACCCGGTCCGGCGCGGCCGACGAGGCCCACGCGATGCTGGCCGCGCTGCGCGACGACCCGGCCGTGCGGGACCGGCTGCTGTCCGTCCTCGGGGTGTCCGAGGCGCTCGCCGAGCACCTGGAGCGGCACCCGGACCAGTGGCGCGTCCTGGCGGACCCCGAGGCGATGACCGGCCGCCGGGGGCGGGACGAGCTGCGCGCCGCCCTGCTGACGGCCGTGGGCGCCGACCCCGACGACGAGGCCCCGGTGGCGCGCGGGCACGGCCCGGAGGTCCTGGTCGACCAGCGGGTCGCCTACCGCCGGGCTTTGCTCGCCCTGGCGGCCCGTGATCTCGAGGGCGTGCTGGCCTTCGAGGACGTCACCGGCGAGCTGTCCGACCTCGCCGACGCGGTGCTGGAGGCCTCGCTGGCGATCGCCCGCGCCGAGGTGCCCGAGGCCCGGGACGCCTGCCGGCTGGCCGTCATCGCGATGGGCAAGTGCGGCGGACGGGAGCTGAACTACATCAGCGACGTCGACGTCATCTTCGTCGCCGAGCCGATGCCGGGTGCCGACGAGGCACCGGCGCTGGCCGCCGCGACCCGGCTGGCCACCGCGCTCATGCGCGCCACCAACGCGAGTACCCCCGAGGGGACCATCTGGGAGGTCGACCCGAACCTGCGCCCGGAGGGCCGGCAGGGCGCCCTGGTCCGCACCCTGGCCAGCCACCTCGGCTACTACGACCGCTGGGCGACCACCTGGGAGTTCCAGGCCCTGCTCAAGGCGCGTGCCGCCGCGGGCGACGCCGACCTCGGCGCGGCGTACGTGGACGCCGTCGCGCCGCTGGTGTGGGCGGCGGCCGACCGCGACGGGTTCGTCGAGGACGTGCAGGCCATGCGCCGGCGGGTGGAGGACACCATCCCCAGCCGAGAGGCGGACCGGCAGCTGAAACTGGGCCGCGGCGGGCTGCGGGACGTGGAGTTCTCCGTGCAGCTGCTGCAGCTGGTGCACGGCCGCAGCGACGTGCTGCTGCGCAGTCCCACCACGCTGCCGGCGCTGGAGGCGCTGGCGACCTGGGGCTACGTGGGCCGTGAGGACGCCTCGACGCTGGGCGCCGCCTACCGGTTCCTGCGCACCCTGGAGCATCGGATCCAGCTGCAACGGCTGAGGCGGTCGCACCTGGTACCCGACGACGAGGCCGACATGCGGCGGCTGGGTCGGTCACTGGGGTTCCGTACCGACCCGGTGGGCGAGCTGACGGCCGAGTGGCGGCGGCACGCGCGCGAGGTGCGCCGCCTGCACGAGAAGCTCTTCTACCGGCCGCTGCTCAATGCGGTCGCGCGGCTCGGCGCCGGCGAGGCGCGGCTGACGCCCGAGGCCGCGCAGGAGCGGCTGGAGGCCCTGGGGTACGTGGACCCGGCCGGCGCACTGCGCCATCTGGAGGCGCTGACCGCCGGGGTGAGCCGACGGGCGGCGATCCAGCGGACCCTGCTACCGGTGATGCTCGGCTGGTTCGCCGACGCCCCGTCCCCGGACGCGGGGCTGCTCGCGTTCCGTCAGGTGAGCGACGCCCTGGGGGCGACGCCGTGGTACCTGCGGCTGCTGCGCGACGAGTCGGCGGCCGCGGAGCGGATGGCCCGGGTGCTGGCCAGCAGCCGCTACGCCTCCGCGCTGCTGCTGCAGGCGCCGGAGGCCGTGTCGATGCTGGCCGACCCCTCGGAGCTGGCGCCTCGACCGGTGGAGTCGCTGGAGTCCGAGGCGCTGTCCGCGGTCGGCCGCAGCACCGATGCCGAGGCGGCGGTGCGCGCGGTGCGCGGCATCCGCCGGCGCGAGCTCTTCCGCACCGCCGTCGCCCAGATCCTCGGCCTGCTCGAGGTCGAGGAGGTCGGGGAGGCGCTGTCCGACGTCACGACGGCCACGATCCGCGGTGCGCTGCAGGCCGCGGTCCGCTCGGTCGCGCAGGAGCGCGGCGGCAAGCTGCCCACCCGGTTCTGCGTGGTCGCGATGGGTCGTTACGGCGGGGCCGAGCTGGGCTACGGCTCCGACGCCGACGTGATGTTCGTGCACGACCCGTTGCCGGGTGCCGACGAGAAGGACGCCGCCGACGCCGCGCTCGCGGTCGCCACGGAACTGCGCCGGCTGCTGATGGCTCCGTCTGCGGACCCGCCGCTGGAGATCGACGCGGACCTGCGGCCCGAGGGCCGGCAGGGCCCGCTGGTGCGCACCCTCGCCTCGTACGCCGCGTACTACGCCCGCTGGTCCTCGCCGTGGGAGGCGCAGGCACTGCTGCGGGCCCGACCCGTGGCGGGCGACGGTGAGCTGGGGGAGCGGTTCGAGGCGCTCGTGGACCCGCTGCGCTACCCGTCCGACGGCGTGGACGAGGCCGCGCTGCGCGAGATGCGCCGGCTGAAGGCCCGGATGGAGTCCGAGCGGCTGCCGCGCGGGGCCGATCCCGCGCTGCACACCAAGCTCGGCCGCGGCGGCCTGACCGACGTCGAGTGGGTCGCGCAGCTGCTGCAGCTGCAGCACGCGCACGACGTCCCCGCGCTGCGCTCCACCCGCACCGTGCCGGTGCTCCGCGCCGCCGCCGCGGCAGGGCTGCTGGACCCGGCAGACCCGGACGTGCTGGCCTCCGCCTGGCGCACCGCGACCCGGGTCCGCGACGCCGTGATGCTCGTCCGCGGGCGAGCCGGGGACCAGGTGCCGGGCGACGTCGTCGAGCTGGCCGGGGTCTCGCGCCTGCTGGGCTACCCGCCGGGCGGGTCCGGGCGCCTGGTGGAGGACTACAAGCGCGTCACCCGCCGGGCCCGCTCCGTCGTGGAGCGCGTCTTCTACGGGGAGTAGCGCTCGCCCGGGAGGGTCCTTCGCTACTCGTGGCGGGCGAGGATCTGGAACGAGTCCCGCTTGTAGCGCAGCAGGAAGCGGTCGCAGCCCTCGAGGATGCTCGGGTCGACCTTGTGGCACACCGGCGCCCCCGACTCGTCGTGGGAGAAGTAGAACCCCGCGGTCCACCAGTTGTTCATGTCCAGCGTCATCGCCCGCTGCACCCCGGCGCTCACCAAGGTGTCCGCCAGCCCTCCGGCGGACAGGTAGGGCGACCCGATGTAGACCAGGCTGCCGTCGGCGCGGACCCCCACGGCCGAGCGCCAGGCGAGGCTCTCGCCGTCGGTCGTGGCTCCCCACTGCCACGAGTCGGAGGCGTTGGTGACCTGCGACCGCCCCTTGTCCACGATGAGCTGCAGGTTCTGCCGGACGACCTCGACGTGGGGCGTCATCCGCAGGTCCCGTCCCCATTCGCCGATGTCCAGCCGGCCGTCGTCGTAGAACACGGCGGTGGCCACACCGTCACGCAGAGGGGCGACCGTCGTGCCCCCGTAGTAGTAGCCGCCACCACTGTCCTGCAGGCGGAACGCGCCGTTCCAGTTCGCCAGGACGTCCGGCCAGTACTTCTCCGGCAGTGCCCCGTCGTACGGGTTGGGGCCGCCCGGTTCCTGGTAGCCGGGGACGAACAGGGCGCGCGTCAGGGAGGTGTCGACCCACAGCAGCGACGCCAGCACCGAGGTGTGCACGTCGTCGGCCCGGACCCGGGTCATGTACAGCGCGGGCATGCCGTCCACCGGGAAGCCCACCGGTTGCCAGACCCCCTCCTTGGGCAGCGGGTCCGACACGGGGGACACCAGGCGGGCCGGGGGGTCGAGGTGCTGCCGCCCGGGGGCCGGACGGGGCGTCGGGCTGCCCGCCGCCACCGGCACCGTCGTGGCCGTGGCGGACGGCGGTGCGGTGGTGGGTGATGCGGTCGCGCTGGGTGTGCCGGCGCCGCGTCCCGTCACCGTGGTGGACGTCCCCGCCGGGACCGGGCTCGCGGTGAACCCGCCCTCGGCGGACAGGTCGGTGCTCAGGGTCGGCGTGCCCCCCACCGGCGCCCGGTCGAGCACGCGGTAGTAGACGTCCTCCGCCCGGGCGACGAACCAGCCGAGGCCGTGGTCACGGCCCCAGGTCGCGACCAGCACCTCGAACGGCTCGCCGTCGGACTCGCGCACCGTCCGGGCGAACGTCCAGCCCGCGGCGAAGCTGAGCCCGCCGAGCACGGCGACCACGACCCACGCGACCACGCGAAGGACCGGTCGCGACGAGGTGGCCACGTGGCTCATCGGGGGCACCGTACGCCTCAGTCCCCGCCCCGACGGTCAGCGACGCCCGACTCGCTGCGCAGTCTCCTCGGGCGACCGATCGAGGGCGGACCGCTCGCGATCCACCGTCGACGCCCGGGGCAGCTGCACCGACACGCACGCACCCTGGCCCGGTGCTGAGACCAGGTCGACGCTGCCCCCCCTGGGCGAGCACGAGGGCGCGGACGATGGGCAGGCCCAGTCCCGATCCGCGGGTCCCGTCCGCCGAGCTTCCGCGCCAGGCGCGGTCGAAGGCGTGGGGCACCTCCTCCGGACGGAATCCCGGGCCGGTGTCGCAGATGTCCAGCCGGCCGGCTCCCTGGTAGGGGCTGACCCGGACCGTCACGCGATCCCCACGACGGCAGTACCCGGCGGCGTTGGCCAGCAGGTTGCCCGCGACCTGCTGCACGCGGTCGGGGTCTGCGTGGACGATCACCCCCGGTGAGAAGTCCCGTACGACCTCGAGTCCCGCCGCGTCGAGAGCGCCCTGGTAGGCGCGCACCGCTCGCTCGGCGATCCTCGCGAGGTCCACGTCGCGCAGCTCCAGCTGCAGGTCGGGCGACTCGGCCGCAGCCAGCTCGGACAGGTCGTGGACGACCCGGCTGAGGCGGCGCACCTGGTCGTGCAGCGAGGCCAGGATCGCGTGGTCGGCGGCGACATGCCCGTCGCGCAGCTCCTCCAGCGTCGCCTGCAGCACGGTCAGGGGTGTCCGCAGCTCGTGCGCGATCTCGGCGGTGAGCTGCCGGCGGGCCTGCTCCGAACGGTCGATCTCGTCCGCCGCCACGGTCAGCGCCTGGGCGAGGTCGGCCAGCTCCGGCGGTGTCGGGCCGCTCGGACGGACCGAGTGGTCGCCCGCGGCGAACCGCTGCGCGGTGTCGATGTAGTCGTCGAACGGACGGGTGATCCGCCGTGCCATCGCCCACGCCAGGACCACGGCGGTCACCGCCGCGACCGCCGTCGCGGTGAGGAGCCAGCCGGTGGAGACGGCGTCCTCCGGGCTCGGCGGGACCGCCAGCAGGTGGGGCACGACGGTGCCCACGAACAGCACCGCGAGGGACAGCCCGGTCACCAGCAGGATGGCCCCGGCCAGTCGTCGGGCGAGCCGGTTGAGCCGCCAGTTGTTAGTCGCCATCGCGGTCGAGTCCCAGCCGGTAGCCGAAGCCGACCACCGTCTCGATCACCTCGTGCCCGTCGGGGCCGAGCTTGTGCCGAAGGTTCTTCACGTGCGAGTCGATCGCTCGTTCGTACCCGTCGAAGGTGTATCCGTTGACCCGCTCGATGAGCTCGCCGCGGGTGAAGACCTGGCCTGGGCGGCTGATCAGCGCGAGCAGCAGCTCCCACTCGCCCGGGGTGAGGTTCAGCTCCGCCTCGTCGAGGACCACCCGGTGACGGGCCTCGTCGACGCGCAGTCTGCCGGCGCCGAAGGACTGCACCGTGGGCTGTGCGCGGGGTCCGCGGGCCAGGATCGCCTGCGCCCGCAGCACGACCTCCGTCGGGCTGAACGGCTTCACCACGTAGTCGTCGGCGCCCATCCGCAGCCCGGCGATCCGGTCGTCGAAGCCGGACCGCGCGGTGAGGACCAGCACCGGTATCGACGGGACCGTGGCCGCGAGGACCTCGGTGCCGTCGATGTCGGGAAGCCCCAGGTCGAGCAGCACCAGGTCCGGTTGGTCCTCCTCGATGATGCGCAGTGCGGCGGCCCCGGTGGCAGCGGTCAGGACGGACAGGCCCTCGCGCTCCAGGTAGCGGCGCAGGACCTCCCGAATGTCGACCTCGTCCTCGACCACGAGAACGGTTCTCACACATACAGTTTCGGGTCCCGCGCACCCGAGTGCCAGGGACCTAGGGACCGCTGCGGGGTCGGCCGAACGGGCCGACCCCGCAGCGTAGACACCTGTTCTACGGACGGTGTCCGCCACCGCCACCCCCGCCTCCGCCGCCCACCGTGATGGTGAGGGTGAGGCTGTGGCCGTCGAGGCTGATGACACCCGCGTCCGCTCCGCTGAACGTCACCCCCGGGAACGTGTACGTGATGTCGTAGTCACCCGGCTCGGTGACCCGCAGGTTGTAGCCGTACACGACGCGCCCCGTGGCGTTGATCTCCGACCGAGCGGCCGGCTCCACCAGCTCTCCGTCGATGGTGAGGCTTCCCGGGGCCGCCACCCGTGTCTCGGGGTACGGCGTGGCCGAGACCGCCTTGAAGCCGCCGGCCCCGTCATCGACCGCCAGCGTGCCGTAGGCGGACTCGCGGTCCAACTTCGACGGCTCGAGCTTCATCACGCTCCAGCCGGTCATCTCCGGCACCGTCATGATCGCGGCGTCCGGGAAGAGGCCGAGCTCCACCCGGATCGGGCTGCCGGCCTTGAGCTTCGCGTCACCGGTGAGGTTGTCGCCCCATGCCCCGGTCACGGTGGCCGACGTCAGGCCCTGCACGCACCCGGCCTGCCACTTGTGGATGCCTTGGACGTAGTAGTAGTTCGCATCGATCTCGTATCCGGCCAGAGGGGTGCCGGACGGTGGGACTGAGGTCACGCCGTCGCAGGTCAGACCAGTGATTGCCGGGCCGACGAACAGCGTGGGGACCGACAGGCTGTTCGACGTGGTCTCCTCGCCGGGACCACCGCCACCGCCGCCGCCACCTCCACCACCTCCACCACCACCGGGACCGCCACCTCCACCGCCACCGCCGGGACCGCCCCTGGCGAAGGCCGCCCCGGGAGCGGCGAGGACCGCCGCTGTCGCCACCGCTGCGATGCCGACCAGGACCCGCCTCACACTCCGTGCAGTCATCGCAACTCCTTTCCCCGTCACCGCTACCACCTCCACTGTTCCGCGGGGCGATGGCCGGAATGTGGTCGCGGTGTGGGGATCTGGTGATGACGGCCCGGGACGGGCGAAGGCCCCGGCACCGACGGGCGCGTCGGGTACCGGGGCCTCCGCTTGCGAGGCGATCCACCGGATGACTCCGGTGCCTGACGGACCGAGGTGGGTCCGCAGGTCCTGTGGGCCTCGCGGGTGATCCCTGCGGATCAGAGTCGCGACTCAGATGTCGTAGTAGAGCTCGAACTCGTGCGGGTGCGGGCGCAGCCGGATCGGGTCGACCTCGTTCGACCGCTTCCAGTCGATCCAGGTCTCGATCAGGTCGGCCGGGAAGACCCCGCCGGCCTGCAGGTACTCGTTGTCCTTCTCCAGCTCGTCCAGGACGGCGCCGAGCGAGCCGGGCACCTGCGGGATCGCGGCGTGCTCGTCCGGCGGCAGCTCGTACAGGTCCTTGTCGACCGGTGCCGGCGGCTCGATCTTGTTCTTGATGCCGTCCAGACCGGCCATGAGCATCGCCGAGAACGCCAGGTACGGGTTGCTCGACGGGTCCGGCACCCGGAACTCGATCCGCTTCGCCTTCGGCGAGGTGCCGGTGACCGGGATGCGGATGCAGGCGGAGCGGTTGCGGGCCGAGTAGACCAGGTTGACCGGCGCCTCGAAGCCGGGGACCAGCCGGTGGTAGGAGTTCACCGTCGGGTTGGTGAACGCCAGCAACGACGGCGCGTGGTGCAGCAGGCCGCCGATGTACCAGCGGGCCAGGTCGGACAGGCCGCCGTAGCCGAGCTCGTCGTAGAACAGCGGGTCCCCGCCCTTCCACAGCGACTGGTGGCAGTGCATGCCGGAGCCGTTGTCGCCGAACAGCGGCTTGGGCATGAAGGTCACGGTCTTGCCGTTGCGCCAGGCCACGTTCTTGATGACGTACTTGAACAGCATCACCTGGTCGGCGGCGTGCAGCAGGGTGTTGAACTTGTAGTTGATCTCGGCCTGCCCGGCGGTACCCACCTCGTGGTGCGCGCGCTCGACCTCCAGGCCGACCTGCTGCAGCGTCTGCGTCATCTCGTCGCGCAGGTCGGCGTAGTGGTCGACCGGCGGGACGGGGAAGTAGCCGCCCTTGTACGGGGTCTTGTAGCCCAGGTTCGGGCCCTCGTCCCGACCGGAGTTCCACTTACCCTCGATCGAGTCGATGTAGTAGTAGCCGGCGTTCTGCTTGGTCTCGAACCGGACGTCGTCGAAGATGTAGAACTCGGCCTCGGGGCCGAAGTACGCGGTGTCCGCGATGCCGGTCGACTGTAGGTAGGCCTCGGCCTTGGCCGCCACCGTGCGCGGGTCGCGGGAGTACGGCTCACCGGTGAACGGGTCCACGATCGAGAAGTTCATGACCAGCGTCTTCTCGGTCCGGAACGGGTCCAGGTAGGCCGTCACGGGGTCCGGGATGAGCTTCATGTCCGACTCGTGGATCGCCTGGAAGCCGCGGATCGACGAGCCGTCGAACATCAGCCCGTCATTGAACGCGGCCTCGCCGAACGATCCGGCCGGCACGTTGAAGTGCTGCATGACGCCCGGGAGGTCCACGAACCGGACGTCCACGAACTGCACGTCGTTGTCCTTGACGTACCCCAGCACCTCGTCAGCGTTGCTGAACATCACACCTCCACTGGTCCCCGCGTCCCACCTCGGACCGACCGGGGTCGCTATCGCCTCGCCGGCGGCCGACTGCCGCCCACGTCGGGGACGCTAGGGAGGGGCGATTTCTCGACGGTGTCCCGATTGTTTCCGCCGTGTTACGCGGGTGACGCCGCGCCGGCAGGTGCCCCCGGAGGCGGGTGTGGGCACCCCGGATACGGTGACTCGCATGGCCGACCGGCGTGCTGACCTCGGCGCGGACGAGCCGCGCGGGGTCCGGCTGGGGCTGCCGGCCGAGGGTCCGGGCGCGGTCGCCGGCCTGGGCCGACGGTTCGCCGCGCTGGCGGTGGACTGGATCGCGGCCATCCTGCTGTCGCGGCTGTTCTTCCCTCAGTTGGAGTACGGCGGGCCGGAGAGCGCGGCGGCGATCCTCACCATCTTCGGCGCCGAGGTGTTCCTGCTGACCTGGCTGACCGGGGCGTCCTTCGGCCAGCGGATCCTCGGGGTCGCGGTCATCCGGGTGCCGGTCATGGCGCCGCGGGATCCGTCGGGCCAGCCGGTCCGTCACCTCGGCGTGGGCCGAACGGCGCTGCGCACGCTGCTGCTGTGCCTGGTCATCCCGGCCGTCGTGATCGACCGGGACGGACGCGGCCTGCACGACCGGGCCGCCGGCTCGGTCGTGGTGCGGGCACGGTCCTGACGGCTCCCTCGCGGATCGGAGCCCTCCGGTTTAGTCCTGGTGGTCTCGGCTCCCCGGGCCGACCACGATCACCGGGCACCGGGCGTTTCGGACCAGGTGGTCGGCGACCGAGCCCAGCAGGGCGCGCCTCAGCGACCCTCGTCCCCGGGTCCCCGCGACCAGGACGCGGGCCGAGACGTCGTCCGCGTGCGCGCACAGGGCCGGGCCGGGATCTCCCTCCAGCGCGACCGTCTTCAGGTTCCCCCCGACGACCGGCCTGAGCGCGTGCGCGGTCGCGTCGAGCGCCGCTCGTGCCCCCTCGTCCCGCTCGGCCTGCATCCGGCGTTGCTCCTCGGACGACGTCAGGACATGCTCGAGGCCGCTTCCGTCGTAGGGGACCGGAAGCCGGAGCGGGGCCACCACGGTCGCGATCTCCACCGGTACCGCTGTGAGCAGCGGGATGCTGACCCCTCCTGCGTGCAGGGCGAGGTCCGAGCCGTCGGTGCAGAGCACGGCCGGTCCGATCCGGTCGTGCTCTGCGTCCGGCCCGACGGTCAGCACCGGGCACGGCGCGTTGCGTACGACATGGTCGGTGACGGAGCCCAGGACCGCTCGCGCGACGCCCCCGCGACCGCGGGTACCGACGACGATGAGGCCCGCGTCGGAGTCCCGGGCTGCGTCGCACAGCGCTGGTCCGGCGGGCCCGGTCAGCACGAGGGTGTCGACCGACGGGAGACCGAGCTGTTCGCGTGCCGTCTGCAGGAGGTCCGCGCCGGCAACCCGCGATGCGCGGACGTCCTCGGCGTACTCCTCCTCGGTGAGGACCCTGCCCGCGAAGCCGGCCCCGGTCACCAGCGTGGGGTCCGGCTCGGGGACGGCGGTCACCAGGACCACCCGGGAGCGGTCGAGGTCGAGCAGAGCCAGCCCCGTGGAGATCGCCCGGAGGGACGCCTCCGATCCGTCGGTGGCGCACAGCACCCTGATCACGGCGAACCCGTCCCCGTGCCCGCCGGCCTCAGGGCCGCGGGGTCTTGGGCATCCGGGCGTTCTTGGGCAGCGGGCCCTTGGGCACCGGCAGCGGGGCCTTGGTGACGGCGTCCAGCCGCTGCCGCACCGCGGTGACCTCGCCGGGACGCAGCGCCTTGGGCATCTTGGTGAGTTCGCGCTGGAGCTTCTCCAGCGGGACCTGGCCCTCCTCGTTGCCGACCTGCACCTCGTAGATCGGGGTCTCGGGCAGGAAGCGGGCGGTCTTCTTCCGCTCGTTGGCCAGCAGGTGCGTCACCCGGCTGCTCGGGCCCTCCGACACCAGGATCACGCCGGGGCGGCCGACCACGCGGTGCACCAGGTCCTGGCCCTTGGTCACGGCCACCGCGGGGGAGACAAACCAGCCGCCGCGCAGGCTCTGTACGACGGCGGCGGCGGCACCGGGCTGGCCCTCGATCTGCCGGTACGCGGCCCGCATCGCCCGCCGGCTGAAGATGTAGGTCGCCGCCAGCAGGCCGGAGGGGATGGCCAGCAGGATCGCGGTGGGCCAGTTGAGCAGCAGGCTGATCGGGACGAAGACCAGCGCGCCGACGCCCACGAGCCAGGCCAGCAGGATCCACCCGATCCGCGGGTCGGACTCCCGCGTCATCCGGTAGTTCTCCATCAGCTGGCTGATCCGCCCGCCGCCGGAGCGACGGCGGCGCCGCTTCGTGGGGGCGCCGCTGTCGGGCGCGTTCGTCTTCGCGGGGTCCTCGGCCATGGCGGTCAGCCTAGGACGCGGGCAGGGCCGCCCGGAAACCGCGCCGGACCACGGCTGCGGCCGGGGCTCGGTGGGTCAGGCGTGCGGGAGCCGGACCTCGATGCCGTCCCCGGGGCGCACCGGGCCCGGGTGCTCGACCCAGCCGGTGACCCCGCGCAGGCCCATCGCCGCCTTGGGGAACGCCTCCGGCCGGGTGCCGTAGCGCTCCGACACCATCGCGCCGGCGATGGTGCAGGGCGTGTTCTCGCCCCACAGGAGCAGGACCGCGCCGCTGGCGAACACCAGCCGGGTCAGCGGCGGGAGGCCGGTCAGGTCCGGGATGCCCTCGGTGTAGACGTTGTCCGCGATCAGACCCGGGTCCATCCGGGGGATGCCCAGCGCGGCCGCGACCCGTTCCATCTCCGCGGCGTCGACCAGCGACACCTGGCGGTGGTTGCGGATCTCGGTGCCGCGTTCGTAGTGCTCGCGTTGCCGGCTGTCCGAGCGCATGGTGAGGCCGTGGTGCCGATCCCCGACCGGGCCGCCCCAGTCCAGCTCCAGCGGGTCGGCCGGGACCGGGACGTCCGCGCCGGAGGGCCACACGTGGGTGGCGACGACCCGGGCCGTCCGGTGCGGACTCACCGGCTCACTCGCCGGCCGGGGACATGGCCCCGACGGTGATCGTGGCCGCACCGCCGGACTCCCGGGCGGCCAGGGCCTGACGGTAGAGCCGGCCGGCGCGGTACGAGGAGCGGACCAGCGGGCCGGACATGACGCCCGCGAAGCCGAGTGCCGTGGCGGTGTCGGCGAGCGCGACGAACTCCTCCGGCCGGACCCAGCGGACCACCGGGTGGTGTCGGGGGGTGGGTCGCAGGTACTGGGTGATGGTCACCAGGTCGCAGCCGGCCGCGTGCAGGTCGGCCAGCGCCTGCTCGACCTCCTCCGGCTCCTCGCCCATGCCGAGGATCAGGTTGGACTTGGTGACCAGGCCGACGGCGCGGGCCTGGGTGAGGACGTCCAGCGACCGCTCGTAGCGGAAGGCCGGCCGGATCCGCTTGAACAGCCGGGGCACCGTCTCCAGGTTGTGCGCCAGCACCTCCGGGACCGAGTCGAACACCTCGCCGAGCAGGTCCGGTTTCCCGGAGAAGTCGGGGATGAGCACCTCGACGCCGGTGCCGGGATTGAGGTCGTGGATGCGCCGCACGGTCTCGGCGTACAGCCACGCGCCCTCGTCCGGCAGGTCGTCGCGGGCCACCCCCGTGACGGTCGCGTACCGCAGCCGCATCGACGCCACCGACTCGGCCACCCGGCGCGGCTCGTCGCGGTCCAGTGGCGCGGGCCGGCCGGTGTCGATCTGGCAGAAGTCGCAGCGACGGGTGCACTGCTCGCCGCCGATGAGGAAGGTGGCCTCGCGGTCCTCCCAGCACTCGTAGATGTTGGGGCAGCCGGCCTCCTGGCAGACCGTGTGCAGGCCCTCGCGGGTGACCAGGTCGCGGATCTCGCGGTACTCCGGGCCGGTGCGCAGCCGGGTGCGGATCCACTCCGGCTTGCGCTCGATCGGGACCTCCGCATTGCGTGCCTCCACCCGCAGCAGCCGGCGGCCGTCGATGCTGGCGCCGGTGTACGGGGAGGCGGGGTCGGTCACGAGGGACGAGCCTACGCCGGACCGGTGCGGACCGCGTCCGCGGCGGAGCCGGGGGTACGGGGTGCCGCGGCGGGTCCGAACACCTCGGCCAGATGGCCCCGCACCAGAGGCAGCGCCTCGGCGACGGTGACCCGGCGGCCCAGCTCGGCGGTGAGCGAGGTGACCCCGGCGTCCGCGATACCGCACGGCACGATCCGGTCGAACCAGGTCAGGTCGCAGTCGCAGTTGAGGGCGAAGCCGTGCATGGTGACCCCGCGGGACACCCGGACCCCCACGGCGGCGACCTTGCGCTCCGGACGGCCGGGGCGGGCGACGCCGATGCCCGCGGCGATCCGGGGCGCGCTCGGGGCCGTGTCGTCGGCGGGCACCCACACCCCGCTGCGCCCGGCGACCCGCTCGGTGGCCAGTCCCAGGTCGGCGCAGGTCCGGATCAGGACCTCCTCCAGCCGGCGCACGTGCGCGACGACGTCGACCGGCTCGCCGAGCCGCACGATCGGGTAGCCGACCAGCTGGCCCGGCCCGTGCCAGGTGATCCGGCCGCCGCGGTCGACGTCGACGACCGGCGTGCCGTCCGTCGGCCGGTCGCCGGGCTCGGTGCGTCGACCGGCGGTGTAGACCGGCGGGTGCTCCAGCAGCAGCACGGTGTCGGACTCGATCCCGTCGGCGACCGCCGCGTGCAGACGGCGCTGTTGCTCCCAGGCGTCCTCGTACCCGACCGGGTCGGGCCCGAGCGGGACGATGCGCAGCGGCGGCATGGCGCCAGCGTAGGCGTCAGCCGACCGGGCCCACCGGCAACCGCGTCTCGACGACCTCGGCGCCGACCCGCTCGACCCGGTACGCGGCCGGACCGCTTGCCGGATCCGCCGCGTCCCGGTCGGACAGCACGGCGACCGGCTCGGTGCCCTCGTACAGGATCCCGACGCCGTCGTCCGTGGCGTACGACGTGGGGAGCGTCCCGTCGCCGACCAGGCCGTGCAGCAGCGGGCGGCGTTGCTCCTCGGAGTCGTAGTGGACACCGTTGCCGTACGGCAGGAACGCCAGGGCGTCGGTGACCGCGCGCAGCTGCGGGCCGAAGGAGTCGGTGGTGCCGCCGACGTGCCAGCAGATCGAGCCTGCGGACACGCCTGCGAGCACGGCGCCGCGCTCCCACGCCGCTCGGAGTGCGGTGTCCACTCCGTGCAACCGCCACAGTGCCAACAGGTTCGCGACGCTGCCACCACCGACCCACACCACGTCCGCGGCCGCGATCGTCGCCTCGACGTCCGCGTTGGGCTGCGGGAAGAGGGCCAGGTGCGTCACGTCGCAGGACAACGACGACAGCGCGGCGTAGCTGCGGGCGAGGTAGGCAGGATCGTCCCCGGCCGCAGTCATGACCAGGCACACCGTCGGTCGCTGGGAACCGCTGAGCCGCAACGCCTCCCGGATGAGTCCGCCGGGCGCGGCCACCCCCCATCGATCCGTGGGGACGAACCCTCCGCTGGTCGCGAGGATGCGTCGGGTCGGTGCCGTCATGCGGGTGCCTCCGTGGTTCGAGGTGACGCCGAGGACCCGTGCGGGACCCGGAGGTCCGCGAGGACGGCGTCCGCCGTGCGGCGGCCGCTGACCAGGGCGCCCTGGATCGACGCGGTGTCGCGGTGGTCGCCCGCCACGTACACGCCGTCGCCCAGCCTGACCTCGCGTCGCACGTCCAGCGGCGGCGTCATCGCGGGCAGCGCGTACGGGATCGGGTAGCGGGCGACCTGCTCCCACCGTGAGGTGTCGACGCCGTACAGCAGCGACAGGTGAGCGCGCACCGCGAGATCGTCGTCGGGCGAGTCGTGCAGCCCCAGCGCGGACGACGACACCAGCACCCGGCCGTCGGAGGCGTAGCCCGGTGCGGCGTTGGTCACCACGACGGTGTTGACCAGTGGGCCCCGCCGCTGACCGTCCACCACGAGGATGCCGCGGCCGCCGGTCAGGTCGCCGGGGTCGGTGTCCGCCAGGTGGTACCAGGTGGTGACGGGGTGCCCCTCGGGCACGTCGAGTCCCGGCAGCAGTGCACCCGCGGTCGCCGGGTCGGTGGCGACAACCACTGCGTCGCAACGGATCTCATCGCTCTCGGCGGGTCGTACGACACCCGCTCCGACGGACTCCACCGGGACGCCGAGATGGACTGTGCCCTCGGGCAGGGCGGCAGCGATCTGCGCCGGGATCGCGCCCATCCCGTCCGCGGGGACCGAGGGGACGCCGCGGACGAATGACCGGAGCACCAGGTCCAGGAACCGTCGCGACGTCGCCAGCTCGTCCTCGAGGAAGACCCCGGCCAGGAACGGACGCAGCAGGCGATCGACGAGTGCATCGTCGGCCCCGGCGCGGCGCAGCGCGGTGAGCGCGTCCACGTCGGGCTCGGTGCGCAGGTGCGCGAGGCTGCTGCGGGCGCGGGACGCGGCGTACGCGGCGAACCTCAGCCGGGCGACCGGGGAGCCGACCGGGGCGAGCGCGCCGTCGAGGGCCCAGGTCGGTCGGCGGCGGGGGTCCGCCAGGCGGTGCCGCCGGTCCCCGAGGGCCACCTCGACCCCGGGCTCGAACGGGCGCAGCGACAGCGCCTCGTGGTCCAGCAGCCGGGCACCCTCGGGGTAGGCGGGGTTGTAGAGCTGGAACCCCCTGTCGAGCAGCAGGCCGTCCACGGTGTCGGTGCGCACCCGGCCGCCGACCCCGTCCGAGGCCTCGAGCACGCGGACGTCCACGCCGTGGATCGCGAGCTGGCGGGCGGCGGCGAGCCCGGCCAGGCCGGCCCCGACGACGACGACCTGCGCGGAGGTGGGCGGTTCGGGCACGGGAGGACGCTACCGGCCGCTCGGTGTCAAGGCCTCCGGGCGCAGGCTGTGGACGAGCCGGGTCTGTGGACGGGCCCGTGCGCGCTCCGCCCGGCGGGGCGCAGCATCGGCCGCATGCGCCCGCCCGCCACCGCGTCGTCGCCGGGTCCCCGCGTGACCCGCCTGCTGCCCCAGCCACCGGACCTGGTCGCTCGCGACGCACTGCGCCGCCGGCTGCGACGGCTGTCGCGCACCAGTTCGCCCGGACTGCCGCGGATCGTGGGCGTCGGCCTGGACCCCTCGGGGGTGACCGTCGAGTACGAGATGCCGCGCGACCCGGTCCACGGCGCGTCCCTGGCCGTCGCGCCCGGTGGCCCGGGCGAACCGGTCCGCGACGTGGCAGCATCGGCTGCCGCGGTGGCGGCGGTGTCGTCGGCCCTGGCCGCGGTGCATGCGGCGGACCTGCACCTCGGGGGGCTGGTGGCCCCGGCCGTGCGGGACCTCGGGCACGGCGCCGTGCTCCTGCTGCCGGACGGGCTGCGGCCCCAGTCCGACGACGCGACGGCCGCGCGGACCGAACGGTCCACCGACGTCACCGCGCTCGCCCGCTGGTCCCTCGGCGTCCTGCCGGCCGGGGGGCTGCAGGACGACGACGACACCGCGCTGCTGGTGGACCTGCTGCTGCGCGGACGGCGTCCGGGCACGACCACGGCGGCCGACCTCGCCCAGGCCGCGATCGCGGTGGCCGCGCGCTACCGGGCGCCGACCCGCGTGGTCGGCGAGGCGACCCCGGCGGCGCGTGCGGTCCCGTCACCGCCAGCGTCGCCTCCTGCCCGGCGTGGCAGCGGCCGCGGTCCCGAGGGTCCGGTCGACCCGTCCCGACCCGGTGACCGGTCCGGGACCTCGCGCCCCGGGGTCGTCCGGACGGACCGGCCGCCCCGCACGCGGGCCCGCTCCACCCGGGCAGCGACCGCGGACCCCGGGCCCGGGCGTCGCTGGCCGTGGCTGCTGCCGCTGGCCCTGGCCTTCGTCGTGGTCGCGGTCGCCGGCGCCGCGCGGGTCAGCCGCGACGCCACCCAGGAGGCTGCCACTGAGGAGATCGCCGCCCCGGGGGCAGCCGACGCGGCACGGTCCGCTGCGGACGTCGCGGCGCCGCCACCCGCTCCACCCGTGCCGGCGTCGGCGCAGCCGCTGCCCGCACCGGAGTCCCTGGCGGCTGCCGAGGCCTGGGTCACGGAGACGGCACCACCAGCGCCGACGACCGCGCCGACGACCGTCGCGCCGGCAACGCCTCTCACGACGGTGGCCCCGACCGCGGCCACGACCGCGGCGGTGTCCACGGCCCCGTCCCGTGCCGGCGAGTGGAGAGCGGTGCTCGAGGAACTGGACCGGGCGCGGCTCGCGGCGTTCGCGGCCGCGGACCCCACCCTCCTCTCCGGCGCCGATGCGCCCGGCTCCCCGGCCTGGGACCGCGACCGGACCGCGGTGCAGGACCTGGCCCGCCGTGGCCTGTCCGTGGCCGGCCTGTCGACCCGCCTGCTCCGGGTGTCGCCGGTGCGGTCCGGGGTCGGCACCGACCGGGTCCTGCTCGAGGTCCGGGACCGCCGGTCGGCGTACGCCCTGGTGGACGAGCTCGGCACACCGGTGGTCCGCCGTCCCGCGGGGCCGCCGCGCGCCTGGCGCGTGACGCTGGTGCGGACCGGGGACGGGTGGCGCTACCACGATGCCGTCCCCGCCTGACCACCGCGCGTCCTCAGCAGTGGATCTTCCGCGGAAGATCGACACGAGCGAGTACTACGATCTACTACGATGTAGTGCATGGCCGGTCCTCGCTCCGTGCGGTTCGACCCTGCGACCGAGTCGCGTCTGGAGTCGTTCGTGTCGCGGCGCCCCGGCCTGACCCGGTCGAGCGCGGCGGCCCTCCTCGTCGAGGAGGGTCTGCGCATGGACGCGCATCCGGGTGTCCTGTTCCGCGACGGTCCCGCGGGGCGACGCGCGGTGCTGGCGGGGGGGCCGGACGTCTGGGAGGTCGTGCAGGCGATCCGGTCCGCGAGGCAGGCCGAGCCGGGGCTGACGTCACAGGAACTGCTGGCGCTGGTGACGGAGACCGCCGCGGTGCCCCTGCGGCTGGTGCAGGTGGCGGTCAGCTACTACGCCGACTACCCGGACGAGATCGACGACCTCGTGGACGGCGCGGACCGTGCGGAGGCCGACGCTGCGCGCGCGGTCCAGCGCCGGCGCGATCTGCTCGGCGCCTAGCCGGTGCTGCTCCTGGACGAGATGCTGTCGCCCGTCATCGCGGACCGGCTGACCGAGTCCGGCTGCGACGCCCTCGCGATCAGTTCCAGCCCGGACCTGCGCGGCGTCCCCGACGTGGACGTCCTCGCGCTCGCGGCCGAGCACGGCCGGGTCCTGGTCACCGGCAACATCCGGGACTTCGTCCCGCTCGCCTCCTCCTGGGCGGCGCAAGGCCGCACCCACCCGGGGATCCTCCTGGTGAGCAGCAAGACCTTCCCCATGTCGCGGGGCCGGTCGGGCCGGATCACGGCGGCGCTGCTGACCCGGTTCCGCGCCGGATCCTGGCCCGCGCCGGGCCAGGTCGACTTCCTGCGCCCGTGACCGACGGCAGGGGCTTGTCAGGCGGCGGCGAGGGCGGACTCCAGGGCCTGGTCGATGGTGGGGTCGCGCCACACGAACCCGGCCCCCTCCAGCGCCCGGGGGAGCACCCGCTGGCTGCCGAGGACGTCGCCCGAGAACTCCCCGAGCACCGCCTTGAGCGCGAGCGACGGCACCGGCAGCAGGGTCGGGCGATGCAGCACCCGCCCCATCGCCGCCGTCACCTCGGCGTTGGTGACCGGGTTCGGGGCGGTGAGGTTCACCGGGCCGGCCAGGTCGTCACGGTCCAGCAGGAACTGCAGCGCCCGTACCTCGTCGCGCAGCGAGATGAACGACCAGTACTGCCGTCCCGACCCCAGCCGGCCGCCGCCGCCGAGCTTGAAGATCGGGAACAGTCGGGCCCAGGCGCCCCCCTCGGCACTGACGACCAGGCCGGTACGCGGGTGCACGACGCGGATGCCCGCCTCGCTGGCCGGGTCGGCGGCGGCCTCCCACTCGCCCACGAGCTCGGCGAGGAACCCCGATCCCTGCGGCCCGGACTCGTCCACGGCGCGCTCGCCGGTGTCCCCGTAGTAGCCGATGGCCGACCCCGACACCAGCACGCCCGGCCTCGGGGAGAGCCCGGCCAGCGCGGTCGCGAGCGTCCGCGTGCCCAGCACCCGGGAGTCCCGCAGGACCTTCTTGTACGCGTCGGTCCAGCGCCGGTCGCCGACGCCGGCACCGGCCAGGTGCACGGCGGCGTCGACCCCGGCCAGTGCCGCGGTATCGACGTAGCCGGCCGCCGGGTCCCAGCGGACCTCGTCCGGGGTGGACGGGGCACGGCGGACCAGGCGCAGCACGTCGTGCCCGTCGGCGCGCAGCGCGGGGACGAGCGCGGACCCGATCAGCCCGGACGCCCCGGTGACGGCGATCCTCATGCGGACATCCTCACGGGGGACATCGTTCTCATGGGGACATCGTCGCCGGACGGCACCGCCTCGGCCACTCGGGAGGAGCCGCTGCTACGGCGACGGCGTGGGCACCGGGACGACGGACTCGTCCGGAGCGTCGGCGGTGTCGGACGGCACCGGTGACGGTGTGGCGGCCTGCGACGGCAGCGCGAGCCCGATCAGCTCGCTCGGCACCCACCGCACGGTCACCGCCTGGTCCGGCAGCGCGACCCGCAGCCCCTCGATCAGGCCGGTGGCGTCCGGTGCGGTGGGTCCGACCAGCGTGACCAGCACGCCGCCGTTGCGGACGTCGACGTCGAGGACGGCGACCCCGGGGACGGTCTCGGCCCACTGCCTCGCGGTCTGGTCGGCAACGGCCAGCAGGTCCGTCGTGCCGTCGCCCGGGGCCTCCGCCAGGGTCCAGGACAGGCTGATCCGCGGGCGGACCCCCACCGCCGCCTCGACCGCGTCCTCCAGCGTCACCGGGTCGCCCGGCGCCACGGGGCCGACGGCCTCCACCACCAGCGCGCCGTCGGCGTACGACAGTCCCACCAGGGTGAGCGACTGGGGGGCCAGCCACTCCTCGACCACCGGGCGCACGGCGTCCAGCGGCACCGGCGCCGCGATCGGCTCCTCGTCGGCCCCGTTGCTCACCGGGGTCCAGCGGACCGCCACGGTGACCGGCCGGCCAAGGGCGGCGGTCAGCGCCTCGGTGAGTTCCTGCGCCGGCGGCGGCGGGGTGGGGCCGTTCACGTTGACCTCGATGGTGTCCCCGACGAGGGTCACCGGGCCCAGTTCGTCGCCGGACGCCGGGGCCAGCCAGGCCAGCGCGGTCTCGGTGGCGGTGCGCAGCGTGCGCGCGTCCTCCGCGGTGTGCGCGAACCGGATCGAGAGCAGCACCGCCAGCGCCAGCACCGGTATGGAGATCACGACCATCGCCGCGACGATGGTGGGCCGGGCGCGCTGCCGGCGCCGGGTCGGGACGAACCCGGTGATGAGGAACACCACCGCCGCGGCCAGCAGGATGCCGAAGAGGTTGGCCGCGAACAGCAGCCCGGCGCCGCGGGCCAGGTCCGGCTGCCCCAGGCCGAGCAGCACGCCGACCGCCGCCAGCGGCGGTACCAGGGCGACCGCCACGGCCACGCCGGGCAGCGCCCCGGAGACGTCCTTGCGCACGGTCGCGTACGCGCCCGCGGCGCCGGCCGCGAGCGCCACGACCAGGTCCCGGATGTCGGGGCTGGAGCGGGCGATGGCCTCCTGCGGCAGCACCGAGTTCGCCACCGGGATGAACCGTGCCAGCGCCCAGGACAGCGCGATCGAGCCGGCGATGGACAGGCCGACGATGATCGAGGTGTTGAGCAGCCGGGAGCCCCAGCCCATGACGATGGACGCGGCCATGCCCATGATCGGAGCCATCAGCGGCGCGATCATCATGGCGCCGATGACGACGGCGGTGCTGCTCTGCAGCAGCCCCATGGTGGCGACGATGATCGACAGGGTGAGCAGGACCGCGTAGCGGTTCTTGGAGTGCAGGGTCGGCCGCAGCATGAGCGCGTCCATGGCCGACCGGCGGTCCTCCGCCGACAGGTGCAGGCGGTGGAGGCCGCGCGCGGACGCCGGAGGCCCCTCGCGCGGCAGCGTGCCCACCCCGCCCTCGGTCACCGGCTCAGCCTGCCGCACCGCACCGCCCGCCGCGGGCAGGACCCGCGGACGGCCCGCGCCGGTGCTACAGGCCCAGGTCTGCGTCGAAGGCCGCGTCCTCCAGCCGGGCCTTCAGCGTCGCCAGGAACCGGGCCGCGTCCGCCCCGTCGACCAGGCGGTGGTCGTAGGTGAGCGCGAGGTAGACCATCGACCGGATCGCGATCACGTCGGCGCCGGCGTCGTCGCTGATGACGACCGGGCGCTTGACGACCGCGCCGGTACCGAGGATGCCGACCTGCGGCTGGTTGATGATCGGGGTGTCGAACAGCGCGCCCCGGCTGCCGGTGTTGGTGATCGTGAACGTGCCGCCGGACAGGTCGTCCGGGCTCACCTTGTTGGTGCGGGTCCGCTCGGCCAGGTCGGCGATGCGCCGGGCCAGCCCGGCGATGTTGAGGTCACCGGCGTCCCGGATCACGGGGACCAGCAGTCCCCGCTCGGTGTCCACGGCCACGCCGAGGTGCTCGGCGTCGTGGAACGTGACCGTGCCTGCCTCGGCGTCGATCGACGCGTTGACCATGGGGTACGCCTTGAGCGCCTCCACCGCGGCCTTGGCGAAGAACGGCAGGAACGACAGCTTCACGCCCTCCCGTGCCTCGAACTCGCGCTTGACCCGCTGCCGCAGGGCGGCGATCCGGGTCACGTCCACCTCGATGACCGTGGTCAGCTGCGCGGAGACGTGCAGCGACTCGACCATCCGGGTCGCGATGACCTTGCGCAGCCGGGACATCGGTTCGGTCCGCCCACGCAGCGACGATGCGGGCGCGGCCGCAGGGCGGGCAGCGGCGGCGGCGGTCGGGGCGGGCGTCGCGGGCGGAGCCGCAGGGGTCGCTGCGGGGGTCGCCGCAGCCGCGCGGGCGGCCGTGGCCCGCTCGGCCGCGGCGAGCACGTCCTGCTTGCGGATGCGGCCGCCCACGCCGGTACCGGTCACGGTGGTGAGGTCGACGTCGTGCTGCGCGGCGAGCTTGCGCACCAGCGGGGTGACGTACGGGCCCGACTCGCCCTCGTCCTCCTCGGCCGCGGCCGGCGCGGGTGCGGCCGCAGGAGCAGGAGCCGCGGGTGCCACGGGTGCGGCCGGCTCGGCGGCAGCGGGCGGCGGGGTCGCGGGAGCGGGTGCGGGGGCGGGGGCGGCAGCCGCCGGCTCCGGTGCGGGCGCGGGAGTGGCAGGGGGAGCCGGCGCGGGAGCGGGCGCGGCGGCGGCACCGGCGGACCCGATCACCGCGAGCTCGGCACCGACCTCGACGGTCTCGTCCTCGCCGACCCGGATGGCCACCAGGACGCCGGAGACGGGGGCGGGGATCTCGGTGTCGACCTTGTCGGTGGAGACCTCGAGCAGCGGCTCGTCGGCGCTGACGGTGTCGCCGACCTGCTTCAGCCAGCGGGTGACCGTGCCCTCGGTGACGCTCTCGCCGAGCTGGGGCATCGTGACCTGGACCGACATGACGGGGCCTCGGCTCCTCGTGTAGTTCGAGTGACTCGTGCTGTTCGGTGGCTCGGGGGTGCCAGTCTCGCGCGTCAGGCGTGCGCGTGCAGCGGCTTGCCGGCCAGGGCGAGGTGGGCCTCGCCGAGCGCCTCGTTCTGCGTGGGGTGGGCGTGGACCAGCGCCGCGACGTCGTCGGGGTAGGCCTCCCAGTTCACGATCAGCTGGGCCTCGCCGATCTGCTCGCCGATGCGGGAGCCGACCATGTGCACGCCCACCACGGGACCGTCCTTGACCTGGACCAGCTTCACGAACCCGGTGGTCGCCAGGATCTGGCTCTTGCCGTTGCCGCCGAGGTTGTACTCGTAGACCGCGACGTTGTCGGCCCCGTGCTGCTCCTTGGCCTGCGCCTCGGTGAGGCCGACCGAGCCGATCTCGGGCTCGCAGTAGGTGACCCGGGGGATGTTGATGTCGAGCACCGGGTGCGGGTCGAGGCCGCCGATCTGCTCGGCGACGAAGATGCCCTGCGAGAAGCCGCGGTGCGCCAGTTGCAGGCCGGGGGTGATGTCGCCGACGGCGTACACGTTCGGCAGGTTCGTGCGCTGCCGGTCGTCCACGAGCACCCAACCGCGGTCCATCGCGACGCCCTGCTCCTCGAAGCCCATGCCGGTGGCGTTGGGGCCGCGGCCGACCGCGACGAGCAGTAGGTCGGCGTCGAAGGTCTTCCCATCCTCCAGCGACACGTGGACCCCGGAGTCGTCCTGGGTGACGCCGGCGAACCGGACGCCCGTGCTGAACGCGATGCCCCGCTTGCGGAACGCGCGCTCCAGCGCCTTCGAGCAGGCCTCGTCCTCGGCCGGCACCAGCCGAGGGAGCGCCTCCACGATCGTCACGTCAGCGCCGAACGACTTCCAGACGCTGGCGAACTCCACCCCGATGACGCCGCCGCCGAGCACGACGACGCTGGAGGGGATCCAGTCCAGCTGCAGCGCCTGGTCGCTGGTCATCACCCGGCCACCGATCTCGAGGCCGGGCAGGCTGCGGGCGTACGACCCGGTCGCCAGCACCACGTTGCGGCCGGTGTAGCGGGTGCCGTCGACCTCGACCGTCGTGGGGCCGACCAGCCGGCCGGTGCCCTCGACGTAGGTCACCGCGCGGCTCTTCACCAGCCCCTGCAGACCCTTGTAGAGCCGGCCCACGACGCCGTCGCGGTAGGCGTTGACCTTGCCGATGTCGATCCCGTCGAGGGTCGCGTGGACACCGAACGACTCGCTCTCGCGGGCGGTGTCCGCCACCTCGGCCGCGTGCAGCAGGGCCTTGGTCGGGATGCAGCCGCGGTGCAGGCAGGTCCCGCCGAGCTTGTCCTGCTCGATCAGCGCCACGGACAGGCCCAACTGGGACGAGCGCAGCGCGCAGGCGTAGCCGCCGCTGCCGCCGCCGAGGATGACCACGTCGTAGACGGTCTCGGACACGGGCCACTCCTGTCGGTGCTCGGGAACCTGATGCTCGGATGCCGGGCACATCCTTCCATCGTCCGGCGCGGCGCGGGCAAGCGCGCCGCAGCACCCGTCCGGCGCGGCGCGGGCAGGCGCGCCGCAGCGCCCTCGCCTACGGTGGGAGCCCGGAGGTGGGTGGTGGGCTGGTTCCGCAGGAAGCGGTCGGCGTCCGGCGGCGGGTCGTCCGCGGGCCGTGGCGCGGCCGCGATGGACCGCGGCGCGACCAAGGACGACGTACGGCACCTCGAGGAGTTCGTCCGGACCCGGCACGGGGTCGAGGCGTTCGTCGAGCCGCAGACGATGGCGACGCAGACGACGGTGGTGCTCGTCGCCGCGGACGGGGAGTGGACCCGGCGCCGCGTCGACAGCGCTCGGGAGGCGCACCGGCTGGCCGAGAAGTGGGCGATCCCCGCCTACGACGCGGCCGTCGTCGGCTACCCGCAGCGGATGCGGGACTGGACCGCCCGGCAGAAGGGCCAGCGCCCCGAGGTGTGACAGGACCGCCGACCCGCGCGGCCCGCGCGGATCAGACCTCGAGCTCCCCGGTGGCCAGGTCCTCCGCGACCTGGACCAGGGTGCGCACTCCGGCCCCGGTGGCGCCCTTCGGCGTGTAGCCGTAGGCCGCCGACTCGTTGAACGACGGCCCGGCGATGTCGAGGTGCACCCACGGCTGGTCGCCGTCGACGAAGTCGCGCAGGAACAGCCCGGCGGTGAGCATGCCGCCGTTGCGGTCGCCGATGTTGGCGATGTCCGCGACCTGGGAGTCCAGCGAGGCGCGCAGGTCGTCCGGCAGCGGCATCGGCCACATCGACTCCCCGGCGCGGCGGGAGGCCTCCCACACGCCGTCGCGGACGTCGTCGCCGTTGCCCATCACGCCGGAGGTACGGCTGCCCAGCGCGACGATCTGCGCGCCGGTCAGGGTGGCGATGTCCACGATCAGGTCCGGGTCGTCCTCGGCGGCGCGGACGAGGGCGTCGGCCAGGATCAGCCGCCCCTCGGCGTCGGTGTTGAGCACCTCGACGGTCGTCCCGCCGTAGATCGTGATCACGTCGCTGGGGCGCTGGGCGGTGCCGCTGGGCATGTTCTCCGCCGACGGCGCCCACCCCGTGACCTGCACGGGCAGGCCCATCCGCGCGATGGCGGCCACCGCGGCGATGACGGCGGCCGCGCCGCCCATGTCCGACTTCATCGCCTCCATGGCCTTCGGCGGCTTCAGCGACAGGCCGCCGGAGTCGAACGTGATGCCCTTGCCGACCAGGGCCAGGTGAGTCGTGGCGCCCCGGGGCCGGTAGGCCATCCGGACCAGCCGCGGCGGGTTCGCCGACCCCTGTCCGACGGCGAGGATGCCGCCGAAGCCGTCGCGGCGCAGCGCCTTCTCGTCGAGCACGTCCACGGTGACCGGCAGCCCCTTCATCGCGGCCCGGGCGGCAGCGGCGAGGTCGGCCGGGTGCAGGTGCGACGGCGGCGTGTTGACCAGGTCCCGGGCCCGGTTCACCTCGGCCGAGACGATCTCCGCGCGGGTGGCGGCGTCGCGCAGCGCCCGGTCACGAGGCTTGCCGACCACGACCGTGACGGCCGCGACGGGCGCCTTGCGGTCCTCCGCGGTCGTCCCGCGGAAGCGGTCGAACGCGTACGCCCCGAGCAGTGCGCCCTGCGCCACGGCCTCCACCTCGGCCGGGGTCGTGGCCGGGAACGACAGCGCGACCCGGCGGGTGCCTGCCAGGTCCCGGACGGCGGCACCGGCGGCCCGTCGCAGGCTCTCGGCGTCATGCGTCCCGCGGCCCGTGGGCGCGCTCCCCAGTCCGACGGCGACCACCAGCGGTGCCTTCACCGCGCCGCCGCCGGGGACCCGGACCACCTCGCCGGCCTTGCCGGTCGCACCGACCGCGGCCAGCGTGTCCTCGAGGGCCGTGCGGGCGGCGGGGGCGAGGCCGCTGTTCGGCGCGGCCACGGACACCGGCCGCTTGCCCGACCCCTGGGTGGTGCCGACGACGTACGCGTCGACCGTGAGCGAGCCGGCGGGGGACGAGGACAGCGAGAGCGTGGTCACGGCGTGCACAGTAACCCGCGGGGTGTCCCCGGCCGGTACCGTCCCGACCCATGACGCAGACCGACGCGGCCGCCCTGCGGCGCACCCCGCTGTACGACCGGCACGTCGCCCTGGGAGCCAAGACGGCGGACTTCGGCGGGTGGGACATGCCGATCGAGTACGCCGGGGGCGGCGTGGTCGCCGAGCACACCGCGGTGCGCACCGCGGTGGGGCTGTTCGACGTGTCGCACATGGGCAAGGTCCGGGTCCACGGACCGGGCGCCCGGGACTTCCTGAACGGCCTGCTGGCCAACGACCTCGGCCGGATCGGACCGGGCCAGGCGCAGTACACGATGCTCTGCGACGGGTCCGGCGGGGTGCTCGACGACCTGATCGTCTACCTGGTGGCCGACGACGAGCTGATGATCGTGCCCAACGCCAGCAACGCCGCGGCCGTGCTCGCCGTCCTGCGCGAGGAGGCGCCCGACGGCGTCGAGGTCCAGGACCTGCACACCGACCTGGGCATCATCGCGGTGCAGGGTCCGTCGTCGGCCGCACTGCTGGACGCGATGGGGCTGCCCACGTCGCAGGACTACATGGCGTTCGCGTCCACCGAGTGGGGTGGCGGGCCGATCTCGGTGTGCCGCACCGGCTACACCGGGGAGCACGGGTACGAGCTGATCGTGGACTCCGACCGGCTGGGCGCGGCGTGGGACGACCTGCTGGCGCTGGGGCGGCCGTACGGCGTGCGCGCGGCGGGGCTGGGGGCCCGGGACACCCTGCGCACCGAGATGGGCTACCCGCTGCACGGGCAGGACCTGTCGCTGCAGATCAGCCCGGTGCAGGCCCGGCTCGGCTGGGCGGTCGGCTGGGGCAAGCCGTCCTTCCGCGGTCGCGAGGCCCTCGTGGCCGAGAAGGAGGCGGGGCCGCGACGGCGGTCGTGGGGCCTGCGTGCCGTGGGCCGGGGCATCCCCCGCCCGCACATGGCCGTGCGCGCGCCCGGGTCCGACGAGGACCCGCTCGGTGGCGCGTTTCTCGGTGAGGTGACCAGCGGCACGTTCTCGCCGACCCTGCGGACCGGGATCGGGCTGGCACTCCTGGACCCCTCGGTGGCCGAGGGTGACGAGGTGGTCGTCGACGTCCGGGGCAGGCCGGAGCGGTTCGCGGTCGTCAAGCCCCCGTTCGTACGGCCGTCGACGCGCTGACGGGTCGCTCCGCGAGGTCGGTCTCGGCGCGCAGCAGCTCGGCCGCCCGGGCCGCGTCGACGGGGGTTCCGAACAGGAAGCCCTGCCCGAGCCGGAACCCGACGTTGACGAGCTCCTGCCGCTCCTCCGGCGTCTCCACGCCCTCGATCACGACGCCGATCCGGAGCGCCTCGGCGAGGTGCTGCACCGCCCTCAGCACCTCCCGCTGCTCACCGGCCTGCTCGGCCAGCGGGGTCACGAAGCTGCGGTCGAGCTTGATGAAGTCGACCGGCAGCTGCCGCAGCTGGGTGAGCGACGAGTACCCGGTGCCGAAGTCGTCGAGAGCGACGCGGACTCCGACCGACCGCAGCCGGTCGAGCGCCTGGTGCGCGTCGGCCCCCTCGATGAGGGTGTGCTCGGTCAGCTCCAGGATGAGCGCCTGGGGCGGCACGTCGTACGCGACCAGGGCCGACAGGACGTCGTCGTGGAACCCCGGGTCGTGCAGCTGGCGGGCGGCGACGTTGACGGACACCACGCGGTCGCCGGCCACCCCCTCGTCGCGCCACCGGGCGAACGTGCGCAGCGCCTCCTGGAGGACCCACCGGCCGATGTCGACGATCTGGCCGTTCTCCTCGGCCGTCGACAGGAACGAGTCGGGCATCGAGATCCCGTCCGTGGCCCGGTCCCAGCGGACGAGCGACTCGAAGCCGGAGATCCGGTCCTGGTCGGACATCCAGACCACCGGCTGGAACTCCAGGGTGAGCTCCTGCCGCTCCACGGCACGGCGCAGCGCGGAGTCCAGCTCCAGCCGCCGGGCGGCGGCCACCTCCATGGCGTGGTCGAACACCGCCCACCCGTGGCCGGTCCCACCCTTGACGGAGTACATGGCCAGGTCGGCGTCCCGCAGCAGCGACGCGGCGGTGCCGCCGGGCCGGTCCGCCATCGCGATCCCGATGCTGGCCCCCACGAACACCTCGCGGCCCTCGAGCGCGAACGGCTCGCGGAACGCGGCGACGACCCGCTGGGCGAGGTGCTCGGCGCCACTCCGGCCGCCGACGGAGCGGCACAGGACCGCGAACTCGTCGCCCCCGAGCCGTGCCACGACGTCACCCTCCCGGGTCTGGCCGCGCAGCCGCTCGGCCGCCTGGCGCAGCAGGCGGTCCCCGGCCTTGTGCCCCAGGGAGTCGTTGACCACCTTGAACCGGTCCAGGTCGCAGAAGAGCACGGCCACCTGCTCACGCTCGTCACCGGCCATCGCCAGGTCGAGGTCGCGCAGCAGCGGCGTCCGGTTGGCCAGCCCCGTGAGGGGGTCCAGCTCGGCCCTCTCCACCAGCTCGCGGGACGACCGGTCCCGGTCCACTCCGATCGTCGCGAGGTCGACGCACCGACGCAGCACGCGCACCTCGTCCTCGGACAGGGGCAGGCGGTCGGCGCCGAGAATCTCCAGGTGTCCGTGCGGCTGGCCGTCCGTGCCCGGTCCGAACGGCCAGGTCCACAACGAGACGCACTCGGCCGCGGGCGGCAGTCCGGCGGAGTCGGGGGGGTCGACGCGCAGCATCCCGTCCGCGCAGGCGACGACGGTGCGGCGGCCCGTGGCGAGCGCGGCCAGCCGGGCGACCGCCTCGCACACGTCCGGCAGCGGCGCGCCGGTGGCGATCAGTTCCAGCACCTCGGACTGGCCGCCCTCGAGCGCGGACGCCGCCCGCAGTGCCCGGCGGTGGCCGTCCAGGGCCACTCGCTCCTCGGCCAGCAGCCGGCGCCCGACCCGGTGGGCGCGCGCCACCGTCCAGGACACCCACAGGCCCAACGCGAGTCCGACCAGCAGCACGAGCACGATGACGGCCAACTGCCGCTCCTCGGTCGTGCGGCGCTGCTGGGAGGCCGCGGCGGCCGCGTCCGACGCCGACCGCTGGTAGTTCGAGATGACCGACCGGGTCTCCCGGGCGAAGTCGGCGAGCAGCGGGGCGAGGCGGGCCTCGTACGCGGCGGCCCGGTCCGCCGGGACGGGCCCCTGCGGGAGCAGAGCAAGTTCCTCGTCCAGGGCCCGCAGCGACGACAGGTACAGGGGTCCGGCCGCGTCGGCGGCATCCCCGCCGGTCGCATCCCGTACCGCGAGCCGCTGGGCCAGCAGGGCGCGCGCCAGCTGGACGTCCCGCCGACTGCTGCGGCCGGACAGCCACGAGTCGACGGCCGCCGCCAGCCCGACGGACTCGGTGTACGTCGAGACCGCGTTCGACTCCTGGCTCTCGTGCCCGTCCAGGACCTGGGCGTACTCCGCCTCGACCGCCAGCCGCTGGAACACCGACACGGCCAGCAGGCCGAGCAGCAGCGCGAGCACCGCCGCCAGCACGGCCTGGCCGAGGAGGAGCGCCCGCGGCGGCTCCCCGGGCTGCGGGGGCCCGTCGGCCCTCATGCCTGGCGGACCTCGGCCAGCGACCAGTTCCAGGCGTCGAGGTTCGTCGCCAGGGCGCTGCCGTCGGGGAAGACCAGCCGGATCGGGCCGCCCTGGTCGAACGGGATCGCCGCCCCGTCTCGGGACGTCGCGATGAGGGCGTCGGACCCGACCAGGTCGGCGACCGTGTCGGCGTACTCGTAGTCGTTGAGGGCCCGCGTGACGACCTCGGCGGACGCGGGGATGCCGGCCTGCTCGACCACCGTCGCCAACGGCACCCCGGTGAACTCCTGCCGCTGGTGGACGAACGGCTCGTCGAGAGTGACCGAGCGGGTCCCGAGGGACTCCAGCTCGGCCATCGTGAGCGCGACCTCCGGACCGGAGGACGGGATCACCACGAGCACGGCCTCTCCCGGCCCCGGCGGGTCCACCGGCGCGCCGCCGTACGGGTTCTCCGTGGCGGTGGCGGTCGCCACGGGCGTTGCGGTCGCGGTGGGGGAGTCGGTGGCGGGTGGGCTGGCGCACGACGCGGTCGCGAGCGCGGCGACCAGGCCCATCAGCGCCGCGGCCCCGGCCCGGGCTGCGCGTGGGTACATGAGATCGGACGATCCCGGCCGCACCTCAAGCGCGGCTCAAGTCAGGCTCAGGACCGGCTCACCGGAGGGCTCCGGCTCAGGCGCAGGCCAGGACGAGCAGGGCCGCCAGCGTCGCCGTCTCCACCACCGCCCCGAGGACGTCGCCGCTGATGCCTCCGAGCCGACGACGCGTCCGGCGCACCAGCAGCACCGCGGCGACACTGCCGGCCAGGACTGCGAGCGGGGCGAGGACGAGCAGCCGGGTGCTGGCGTCGTCGTCGAGGGACGCGACGGCGAACGCCACTGCGGCGAGGAGCGCCGTGGCCGCGGCGGCGGCGGCGACGGGCACCGTTCCGGCGACGCCGGCGCCGAGCCCGTCGGGGCGGGCCGCGGGCACGCCCCGACGGCAGGCCCACGCCAGGCCCAGTCGGCCGGCGGCGACGGCGACCACGGCGGCCGTGGTCCCGTGGTGGTCGGCGGCGGCCACCGCCAGCGCCGCCACCTGGGCGAGCAGCACCAGGACCAGCGTCGCCACCCCGGCCGGCCCGATGTCCGACCGGCGCATCACGGCGAGCGCCTGCTCCCCGCGCCGGCCGCTGGCCAGCCCGTCCGCGGTGTCCGCGAGCCCGTCGAGGTGCAGGCCCCGGGTGGCCCAGGCCACGGCACCCAGCGCGAGCGCCGCGGCGAGCAGGTCGGTGAGGGCGACCGCGGGGGCGGCGCCGGGGGTGCCCACGACCTCCGCCGCGGGGCCGGCCAGGGTCCGTACCGACCACAGCACCACCGCGGCCACCACGCCGAGGGCCACGCCGACCAGGGGAGCCGACAGCATCGCCGCGCCGGCGGTTCGGCGCGTGACCGCGCGCGGGGCGGGGACCGGCAGCGCGGTGAGGGTGCCCACCGACAGCCGAAGCCAGTCGGGCACTAGGCCTCGTCCCGGTCGCTGACCCCGGCCTCGCCGAAGGTGGCCATCTCCCGCAGGGTCGCGCCCGCGGCCCGGAGCACCGGCAGCGCGACCAGCGCGCCCGTGCCCTCGCCCAGGCGCATCCCGTAGTCGACGACGGGGTCCAGCCACAGCCGCTCCAGCGCGAGGGCGTGGGCGGGCTCGGTGGACCGGTGCCCGGCCCGCCACCAGCCGCGCGCCCGGAAGGCGATCCGGTCGGCCACCAGGGCTGCTGCCGCCGTCACCGTCCCGTCCAGCAGCACCGGCGTCCGCCGGGCGGCGGCACCGAGGACGAACCCGGTCATCGCCGCCAGGTCCGGACCGCCGATTCGGGCGAGGAGGACCAGTGGCTCCGAGCGCACGGTGCGCCCGCGGCGCATCGCGTCCCGCACCGCGCCGGCCTTGCGCATCCAGCCGGCGTCGTCGATCCCGGTGCCCCGGCCCACGACGAGCGAGGCGTCCTTCCCGGTGAGCAGGCCGACCAGCGCGGACGCGGGGGTCGTGTTGCCGATCCCCATGTCCCCGGGGATCAGCAGGTCGGCACCGGCGTCGACCTCCTCGTCGGCGACGGCCACCCCCGCCCAGAACGCGCGCTCGGACTCCTCCAAGGTCATGGCGTCCTCGCGGTCGATCGAGCCGGTGCCGCGCCTCACCTTGTGCCGCAGCACCTCCGGCGCCACCTCGGCGACGTACGAGTCATCGGCGTCCACGCCGAGGTCGAGGACGCGCACGCCCGCGCCGACCTCCCGCGCGAGCACGTTGACTGCCGCGCCGCCGCGGACGAAGTTGAGGACCATCTGCGCGGTGACCTCGGGCGGGTAGGCGGACGTGCGCGCGGTGCGGGCGACGCCGTGGTCGCCGGCGAAGATCACCACGCGGGGACGTTCGAGGGGACGCGGCGGGCAGGCGCCCTGCACCGAGCACAGCCAGCCGGCCAGGTCCTCCAGCCGGCCGAGGGCGCCGGTGGGCTTGGTGAGCGTGAGCTGCCGCGCCGCCGCGGCGGCCTCCGCCGCCTCGTCCGGGACCACGACACGGTCGGCGAGCTCGGACAGGTCGGAGACCTCGGACAGGTCGGTCACGGTGCCCTCCGGGCGACGTCGGGGGCCGCGCCGGTCGGGTCCGTCAGCGGCAGCAGGCGGCCGGCCACGACGAGCACCACCTCGTCGCAGGCCGCCGCGACGGCGGTGTTGAGCCGGCCGAGCAGGTCGCGGTAGACGCGGCCGGACGTCGTCGCGGGCACGACGCCGGAGCCGACCTCGTTGGTCACCAGCACCACCCGGGCGCGAGTGGCGCGCAGTGCGGCGGTGAGGTCCTCGGCGAGCTTCTCCACGAGGGCGACCGCGGCCGGGTCCACGTCCGCGACATCGTCGCCGGCCTGCGCGTCGCCGGCCGGCCAGGCGCCGGCGATGTCCAGGGCGTCGGCGAGCCACAGCGACAGGCAGTCGACCAGCAGGGTGCGACCCGGGCGTGCCTCGGCCACGAGGCGAGCGAGCGCGGTCGGGTCGCCGGCCGTCTCGACCGTCGCCCAGCCGGCCGGGCGCCGGGCGCGGTGGGCCTCCAGCCGCCCGACCCACTCCGCGTCGTCGGGCCGCGCGGGCGCGGTCGCGACGTACACGACGTCGGGGTCGCCGGCGCAGCGGCGCTCCGCCTCCGTGGACTTCCCGGACCGTGCCCCGCCGACCAGCAGGGTGCGCCGCGCGGCCCGCGCGGGGGCGCCGTCGGCCGCGCCACCGCTCACCGTGAGCACGGTCAGGTCGGGGACCGCGCGTGCGCCGACCCGCGCCAGCCGGCGGTCGAGGTCGGGCGGCGCTGGGTTGTGGTGGCCGAGGTGGACGGCGACCACGTCGATCCGCTCGTCGATGGCCCCCACCGCCCGCAGGCGGTCCAGCTCCCGCGGGAGGGAGGCGAGGTCCAGGTGGTCGCTGGGGCCGCCGTCGGCGTCGCCGAAGGTCTCCTCCACCAGCAGCAGGCCGAGCGGGGTGCCGCGCAGCGCGTCGACCGTCGGCTGCGGAAGTGGTCCGGTGTCGGTGGCCAGCAGCAGCGCCTCGCCGAGCGGCCCGGTCACCCGGTACAGCAGCGCGTCCCGCGGGTGCGTGGCGGCCAGGGCGAGCACCCGGTAGTGACCGCGGTCGGTGACCAGCCCCACCTCGTCGCCGGGGGCCAGCGGACGAAGCGTCACCGGGTCGTCGGGCCCGATCCACGCGGCGCAGGCCTCGACCGCGGACGCCGGGCCCCAGACCGTGAGCGGCGCGCGCGCGCCCGCCCAGGACCGCCACAGCAGCGCGATCGGGCCGAGGTGGTCGGGGTGGTCGTGGGTGAGCAGGAGGTGCCGGACGCCCCCGAGGCGGCGGCCGGCCCGGGCTGCCGACCGGGGGGCCTCCGGCCCGCAGTCCAGCAGCAGCACGTCGTCGACCAGGGCCGCGGTCTGGCCCCGGGTCTGTCCCTGCGACCGCATCGCTGCGCAGGACTTGCAGTCGCAGAACGGGTTCGGCCATCCGTCGGCGGACCCCGTGCCGAGCAGCAGGACCTCCATCAGGCCCGTCCCGCCGGGTCGAACCGGACCGCGGCGTCGAACGCTGCCCGCCGGACCGCGCGCCGCAGCGCGGCGAGCACCGGCCGGCCGGCGACCAGGACGAGCACCGCCGTGAGCAGCGCGCGGGGGAGGTCGTAGCCCAGCGAGGTCGTCAGGGAGAACAGCAGCCAGTGGCCCAGGTTCTCGGTGACCGCCGCGCCGGGGACGAAGGCGACCTGGCTGGCCAGTCCAGCGGTGAACGGCCAGAACCACAGGTTGAGCAGCAGGCCGTACGCCAGCGCGGCGGCGCCCCCGTAGCCCGCGCACAGCCACAGCTCGCGCCGGCCGGTGGCGCGCGGCAGCAGCCCGGCGCCGAGCCCGACCCAGGCGGCGCCGAGCATCTGGAACGGCAGCCACGGTCCGACTCCGCCGGTGAGGAGTGCGGAGGCGAACATCGACACCGAGCCGAGCGCGAACCCGAACCCGGGCCCGACCGCTCGGCCGGCCAGCACCAGCACGGCCCACATCGGCTCCAGCCCGGCGACCCCGGCTCCCAGCGGCCGCAGCGCGGTGATGACCGCCGACAGCACCCCCAGCAGTGCGACCGCCTTGGCGTCCATGCCCCCGTCGGACAGCGACGCGAGGACGACCCCAAGGACCAGCGGGAGCAGCGCCGCGAACAGCCAGGGTGCGTCGGTGGCGTGCGACACCGCGGCCGAACCCGGGTCGGCCACGAACGGCCAGAAGAAGGCCGCCAGGCCCACCGTCGACGCCAGCGCGACGGCGACCAGGGTGCGCGGCCCCAGCCGCACCGCCCGGACCCTGCGGGGTCGGCGTGCGACGGGGACCGTCGCCGGGGCCGTCACCGGGTGCCCGCCAGCGCGTCGGCGACGGCGGAGACCGTCAGCCAGGGCTCGGGCGCCAGCACCTTGGCCACCTGGGGGGCGAACATGGGCGAGGACACCACGACCTCGGCGGTGGCGCCGTCGGCGACCACCTCGCCCTCCGCGAGCACGACCACCCGCGTCGCGACCTCGGCCACGAGCTCCACGTCGTGGGTCGCGAGCACGACCGCGTGCCCGCGGGTCGCGAGGGCCCGCAGCGCGTCCACCAGCCGGGACTTGGCGCTGTAGTCCAGGCCCCGGGTGGGCTCGTCGAGCAGCAGCAGGGGCGGCTCGCCGGCGAGCACCACGGACAGCGCGAGCGCGAGCCGCTGGCCCTCGGACAGGTCCCGCGGGTGCTGGTCGTCGTCGACCTCCGGCGCCAGCAGGGCCAGCAGCGCCCGGGTGGTGCCGGTCGGCACGCCCGCGTCCCGGTCGGCGGCGCGGCACTCCTCGGCGACGCGGTCCGCGTAGAGCAGGTCCGTCGGGTCCTGCGGGACCAGGCCGACGCTGCGCACCAGCTCCGGACCGGACAGCGAGGCCGGCTCGCGGCCGCCGACGCTCACCCGCCCGGAGGAGGGCCGGCGCAGCCCCACGAGGGCCGAGAGCAGGGTCGACTTGCCCGCGCCGTTGCGGCCCATGACCGCCACGACCTCCCCGGCGCGCACGTCCAGCGACGCCTCCCGCAGGGCCACCAGGTCGCCGTACCGGACCACGAGCCGGTCGGTGGCCGCGACCGGTCCGGCTGCGGGCGCCTCGCCGGGGACGCTGCCCGGATCGGGGTCGGCCGCCGCCGGGGCGACCGCGTCGGCCAGCGCGGCTCGCAGGTCGCCCGCGGCCCGGCGGGCGTCGCGTACCGACAGCGGCAGCGGCGTCCAGCCGAGCAGCCGGCCGAGCTGCACGACCGGCGGCGCCACCGGCGCATCCCGCATGACCGCCTCGGGGTCGCCGACGACCAGCGGCGCGCCCCCGCCCGGCACGACGACGACGCGGTCGGCGTACTGCACCACTCGCTCGAGCCGGTGCTCGGCCAGCAGGACCGTCATCCCGAGGTCGTGCACCAGCCGCTGCAGCGCTGCCAGCACCTCCTCGGCCGCACCGGGGTCCAGCGCGCTGGTCGGCTCGTCCAGGACGAGCACCCGCGGGTGGCTGGTGAGCACCGCACCGATCGCGACCCGCTGCCGCTGGCCGCCGGACAGCGACAGCAGCGGGCGGTCGCGCAGGTCGGCCAGGCCGAGCAGGTCCAGCGTCTCCTCCACCCGGCGGCGCATGACCGCGGGCGCGACGCCGAGGCTCTCCATGCCGTACGCGAGCTCGTCCTCCACGACGTCGGTGACGAACGCGCTCATCGGGTCCTGGGGCACGACGCCCACGAGGTCGGCCAGCTCGCGGGGCGGGTGGGTGGCGGTGTCCCGACCGCCGACCGTGACCCGGCCGGTCAGCGTGCCGCCGGTGAAGTGGGGGACCAGGCCGTTCACGGCGCCGAGGAGGGTGGACTTGCCGCTGCCCGTGCGGCCCACGACCAGCACCAGCTCGCCCTCGGGCACGTGCAGGTCGACGTCGCGCAGGACCGGCGCGGACGCGTCCGGGTACGTGATCGACACGCGGTCGAAGGTGATCACGCGGCGACCTCCTCGAGCGGGGTGGACCGGTCCGGCCGCGCAGCACCGGCACGTGCCAGCGGGCGGGGGACCGGGGGAGCGACCAGGGCGGGTAGCAGGGCCACGAGCACGGCCAGTGTGGGGACGGCCGGCAGCGTCGGCCACGCCGGGGGGTCGACCGGGCCGACCAGCCCGGGGACGGCGGCCACCGCGGCCGCGACCAGCACCGCGGCCGGCACGACACCGGACGCGGACACCAGCCACTCCGGCAGCCGCCACGGGTCGGGGCGGTAGCGGGTGCGGACCGATCGCCGGCCGGACAGCCCGACCCCGACGACCGCGGCGGTCAGCCCGACCAGCAGCGCCGGCAGTCCGAGCACGCCGGGCGACCCGGCGTCGAGCAGCCCGTAGACCCCCAGGCACACCCCGAGCAGGCCGCCGAGCACCAGGGCCTGCGTCACCCGGCGGGTGCGCCGCGGCACCGCGGCCGTCCGGCCGTAGCCGCGGGAGTCCATCGCCGCGGCCAAGGTCACCGACCGCTCCAGCGCCCCCTCGAACACCGGGACCGCGGCGCCGGCGATGCCGCGCACGCCGGAGGTGGGCCTCCCGCGCAGCCGCCGCGCGGTGCGCACCCGTCCGACGTCGGCGACCAGCTGCGGGGCGAACGTCATCGCCACCACGACCGCCACGCCGACCTCGTACAGCGCGGCGGGCAGGGACTTGAGCAGCCGGCTCGGCGAGGCCAGCGAGTTCGCCGCGCCGACGCAGGCCAGCAGGGTGGCCAGCCGCATGCCGTCGTACAGCGCGAACAGCAGCGACTCCAGCGTCACGTCCCCGCCGAGCCGCACCCCCGCGGCCCAGTCGGGCAGCGACACCGACGGCAGGCTGAGCAGCACGGTGTCGCCGCTCGGGGCTCCCAGCAGGACCTGGAACAGCACCCGGATCGCAATGACCACCAGGCCCAGGCGCAGGAACAGCGCGAACGAGCGCGACCACGGGGCATCCGGCCGACGCGCGGCCACGACGACTCCCGCGACCGCGACGATCAGCGCGAGCAGCAGCGGGTTGGTGGTGCGGCTGGCGGCGGTGGCCAGCCCCAGCGCCCACAGCCACCAGGCGCCGGCGTGCAGCCAGCGGGGGAGGCGGTGCGCGGTCCCGGTGCGGGGGAGAGCCGCGGGTCGCGCGGTCACGTCGACCGCCGGGCCCGGGTCAGGCCCACCGCGACCGCCGCCAGCGCGGCGACGGCGGCGACGCCGAGGACGAGCGGCAGCGGTGAGCCCGAGTCGCCCGCGCTCGTCGGCGCCGCCGCGTCCGCCGTGCTGGACGACGCCGGTGCGGCCGCACCGGTCGTACCCGCTGCGGCGGGCGCGTCCTCGACCAGGACCGCGCACTCGCCGGCCGGGTAACCGTCGATGCCGCACACCAGGCCGTTCTCGATCCGTACGTCGGCGACGGCGCGCAGCAACTCCCCGCCGTCGGCGTCCGGCTCGGCGACGACGCAGACCGTCCGCGCTGGTCCGGGCGCCTGGCCCGGCGGTGCGGCCTCCGGGACGCCGGGGTCCAGCACCATGGCGACGCGCTTGCGGCCCGCCTCCGCCGGCGATCCCGCGCAGGCCGCCTCGAACGCGTCGGCCGGGTCCTGCCGCGGGGCGTCGGTCACCGAACCGGCCTCGGTGGTGACCGCGAAGCGCCAGCCCTCCACCGACCCGTCCGGCGGGGTGCGGAACGCCGGACCGCTGGACGCGAACACCCACTCCCCGTCCGCCACCGTCCAGTAGGTCCAGTAGCGGTACGCGGCCGCCTCGGCGGCCGGCGCGGCCATGACCGCGCCGACCAGCACGGCGCAGACCAGTCCCGCCAGCGCGGGGAGCGCGGCACGCGGGATGGTCATCGGATCGGTCCGGTCGGGTCCGTGGGCGTGGCCGGCTAGGGCCGCTCGGTGGCGCGCAGCCGCGCGACCAGGTCGGTGCCGCCGAAGCGCCGCGGGTTCACCCCCGTGGCCCGGGCCACCAGCAGCAGGGTGCCGAGCGCCGCCGGCCGGTCCCGCCCGGAGTCGTCCACGACGTACGCGTTCACGTTGCGCTGCAGGGCCGTCGTCGCGGTCCGCACCGCCGAGCGGCCCCACCCGGCGCCCACCAGGGCCAGCACCGCGGTGGCGGTGGCGTTCCAGTCGTCGCCGGGCCCGAACGCGTTCGGCAGCCGCCCGTCCCGACCCAGGGCGCGGGCCAGGAAGCCGGACGCCGCGGCCGTCATCGTCAGGGGACGCGTCTGCCGCCCGTTCGAGCAGCGCATCGTCGGGCTGGTCGCCGACGGGGTGCGGCGGGCCACCGGGAGCCCCGTCACCGAGCCCAGCAGGCCCTGCGTGGTGGCAAACCCGTTGGCCTGCAACGGCTTCTGGTACGACAGCGCCCCGCGGTCCGCGGTCTTCGCGGGGCAGCGCAGCTGCAGCGACGACACCAGGGTGACGCCCGTGCGCCGCTGCGCGCTGCGCACGGTCCGCGGGTTGATGCCGACCGTGCGCAGCGCGGCCATCACCAGGCCCGTGGAGTTCGCGTCGGAGGGTGCGCCGGTGACGTAGCCCCAACCGCCGTCGGTGTTCTGGGCGCGACGCAGCCAGCCGATCGCCCGCGCGGCCTCCGCCCGCCGGCCGACCCGGTGCAGTGCCATCGCCGCGGTCGCGGTCGAGTTCGTGTCCTCGCCGGTGAACGCGCTGACGTCCGTGGGGGAGCAGAACGCCCCGCCACCTGCGCGGTACGCCTGGAACCCGCCGTCCGGGCACTGCTGGCCCAGCAGCCAGGAGACCGCCGACGCCGGGACCCGGCTGCCGACGGCCCGCAGGCCGAGGATCGCGGTCGCCTGCCGGTAGACCCCGTCGTAGGTGGGGTCCTGGACCCCGTACAGGCCTGAGCTGGCGGTGGCGGCCGGCCGGACCGTCGGGGCCATGGCGGGCACGGTGGTGGGGGAGGCGGGCGTGGCGGAGGCGGCCGGGAGCCCGGCGGCGAGGGTGGTGGCCGCGGTGACCGCGGCGGCGAGGGCGGTGAGCGCGCGACGACGCCCCGCGCTCCGGCTCGAGGTGGTCCTCGAGGTGATCATGGGTACCCCAGGTGGTGAGCGGTCCTACAGAGGGAGCCGTGGGTGGGTACCCGCGCCCCGTCCCGCAGACCTCGACGGATGGAGCCGCTCGCGTCCGCCAGGTGCTCCGGCTCGCCGCGGGACGGACCATCGGTCCGCGCGGCCTACGGTTGCGGGTCAGCGCCGGGATTCGACCGGCTTCCCCTGGACTCGGGCGCGTCGATTCAGTTGTGCGCCTGGCAGGCTATCGCCCGCGCGGGGGCATCCGGAACGGGAGGTCGCGGTGGACTGGACCTGGCGGTACGAGCGCGCGGACGGCACGGTCGTGACCGACCTGCCCGAGGCCGCGGTGACGGAGGGCTTCCCCAACCAGAGCGAGGCCGAGTCCTGGGTCGGCGAGACCTGGCGGGACCTGCTCGACGGCGGCGTCGACGCCGTCACCCTGCTGGAGGGCGACCGGGTCGTCTACGGCCCGATGAGCCTGCACCCGCCGCAGGCCTGACCGGGGCGTCGGCCTACGGCCGCTGTGCCCCTTGGGCGGCCTACGGCCGCTGTGCCCCTTGGGCGGCCTACGGCCGCTGTGGGGGCGAGACGGTCTTCGCCGGGTCGCGCTCCACCACCGGGTCCAGCGCCTCATCGATCGCCGCCAGCGCCTCCGGCGGCAGGCTGACCCCGGCGGCCCGGACGTTCTCGGTGACCTGCTCCGGCCGGGACGCCCCGATGATCGCCGCGGAGACGTTGGGGTTCTGCAGCACCCAGGCCACCGCCAGCTGGGACATGGTCAGGTCCAGGTCCGCCGCGATCGGCCGCAGCAGTTCCACGCGCTCCAGCACCTCGTCGCGCAGCCAGCCCTGGATGAAGTTGGCGCCCTCACCGCCCGAGGCGCGCGAGCCCTCCGGGTGCGGCTGCCCGGGCCGGTACTTGCCGGTGAGCACCCCCTGGGCGATCGGGGACCACACGATCTGGCCGACGCCGAGCTCCTCGCTGGTGGGGACCACCTCGGCCTCGATCACCCGCCACAGCATCGAGTACTGCGGCTGGTTGGACACCAGCCGGTCGAACCCCATCGAGTCGGCGATGTCGACCGCGGCCCGGATCTGCTCGGCGGTCCACTCGGAGACGCCGACGTAGAGCACCTTGCCCTGCCGGACCAGGTCGTCGAAGGCCCGCATCGTCTCTTCGAGCGGCGTCTCGTAGTCGAACCGGTGCGCCTGGTACAGGTCGACGTAGTCGACGCCCAGCCGGCGCAGCGAGCCGTGGCAGCCCTCGATGATGTGCTTGCGGGACAGGCCCCGGTCGTTGCGGCCCGGGCCGACCGGCCAGTACACCTTCGTGAAGATCTCCAGGCCCTCGCGCCGCTGCCCGCGCAGCGCCCGGCCGAGCACTTCCTCGGCCTGCGTGCCGGCGTACACGTCCGCGGTGTCGAAGGTGGTGATGCCGCCGTCGAGCGCGGCATGGACGCACGCCCGGGCGGCGTCCTCCGCCACCTGGCTGGCGTGCGTGATCCAGTTGCCGTACGCGATCTCGCTGATCTTCAGGCCGCTGCGGCCGAGGGCGCGGTGCTCCATGCCGACGACCCTACGGCCGCACGGGTGGATGCGCCGCCCGGGTCAGCGCCGCGGCTTCTTGGGGGCGACCGGCTTGCCGCCGGCCTTGACCTTCGGCGGGGGGAGCCGCAGGCGGCGGATCTGCAGGCAGCGCAGCACCGCGTAGAACGTGGTGCCCTTGCGGTCGGCCTTGTCCGGCCACTGCTGCTTGAGGGCCCGCTGCAGCCGCCACATCAGGTAGACGGTGTCGAGGATGATCAGCGCGGTCATCGCGAACCAGGTCAGCGACACGGCCACCTGCAGCTGCGGGTTCTGCACGAACCCGAGCAGGAGCACGCCGAGGGCGATGAAGACGAAGTACTCGGCCAGCGTGCGCCTGCTGTCGATGAAGTCGCGGACGAAGGCCCGGACCGGGCCCTGGTCCCGCGGGGGCAGCGAGCGCTCGTCGCCGGCCAGCAGCCCCGCGCGCTGCTCGGCGCGCGCCTGGCGGTCCCGCTCCCGGGCCGCCTTGCGGGCGGCCTTGGGGTCGGACGGGATCTTCAGCGACTGCTTGCGGGCGGCCTCGGCGTCGCGCCGGGACGGCGTCGGCCGCCCCTTGGTCGCCTTCGGGTCGGGGGCCTCGTCGGCGCCGGGCGTGGCGGCGGCGCCGGCCTTCGCGGCAGCGTCATCGGAGGAGGAACGTCGGAACACCATGGTGGGCGGAAGCCTAACCCGGGGGAAGGGTCGCCCCCGGCGGCACGGGCACCCTAGGCTCGTCCCCAGGAACCGGGTCCCCGAGAAGGAGCGAACGGATGGGTCTCTGGCAGCGCTTCACCATGATCTTCAAGGCGAAGGCCAACAAGGCCCTCGACAAGGCGGAGGACCCGCGCGAGACGCTGGACTACTCGTACGAGAAGCAGCTGGAGCTGCTGCAGAAGGTCCGGCGCGGTGTGGCCGACGTGGCCACCAGCCGCAAGCGGCTGGAGCTGCAGATGCAGGGCCTGCAGCAGCAGTCCGACAAGCTCGAGGGGCAGGCGCGCGCCGCGCTGGCCGGCGGCCGCGAGGACCTGGCCCGCGAGGCCCTGACCCGCCGCAGCGGCCTGCAGCAGCAGATCGGCGACCTGCAGGTGCAGTTCGCCCAGCTGCAGGACCAGGAGGAGAAGCTCACCCAGGCCTCCCAGCGGCTGCAGGCCAAGGTCGAGGCGTTCCGGACGAAGAAGGAGACCATCAAGGCCACCTACTCCGCGGCCGAGGCGCAGACCAAGATCAACGAGGCCTTCTCGGGGATCTCCGAGGAGATGGGCGACGTCGGGCTGGCGATCCAGCGGGCCGAGGACAAGACCGCGCAGATGCAGGCACGCGCCGGCGCCATCGACGAGCTTCTCGCATCCGGCGCGCTGGACGACCAGAGCGGGCTCACCAAGGACAACCTGACGCTGGAGCTGGAGCGGATGGCCAGCTCCACCGACGTCGACTCCCAGCTGGCGGCACTCAAGGCCGAGGTCACCGGGGCCCCCGCGGCGCCCGCGATCGAGTCCACTCCCGCGCCGGCCGCGCCGGCCGAGTCCGCCACCACCACCGAGCAGCAGCCGAACGCCTGAGGGGTCGTCATGATCGTGCGCATCCAGGGCGAGGGGCAGTTCCGGCTGCCCGACGAGACCCTCGACGAGATCAACGTGCTGGACGCGGCGCTGGAGGCGGCGCTGGAACAGACCGACGAGGCCGTGTTCGCCGCGGCGCTCGACGCCCTGCTCGACCGGGTCCGCGTGGTCGGCGTGGCCCTGGACCCCGAGGAGATCGTGGAGAGCGACGTCATCCTCCCGGCGGCCGACGCCACCGAGGAGGAGGTGCGGTCGATGCTGACCGAGGAGGGCCTGCTCCCCGGCTGACCGGGTCGACCGGCCGGTCGCGCGGACCGGCCGGTCCGCGGAGGCGCCCGGGTCCCGCCCGGGTGAGAATGAGGCATGGCCAGGACGAGGTACGCGCCCGACCGCGGGCTGACGGTGCGCATGGTCGGGACGATGTTCGGTCTCGGTGTGCTGTACGTCATCTTCGCGGCGGTGCTGCTGGCGCTGGGCGTGTCCGCGGTCTTCGTGCTCGTGATCTCCGCGGGCATGCTGTTCTTCCAGTGGTGGTTCTCCGACTCGCTGGCGATGCGGTCGATGAGGGCGGTGGTCGTCACCCCGGAGCAGGCACCGCAGCTGCACGGGCTGGTCGACCGCCTGGTCGCGCTGGCGGACATGGAGAAGCCGCGGGTGGCGATCGCCGACACCGACGTCCCCAACGCGTTCGCGACCGGGCGCAGCCACAAGCGCGCCGTGGTCGTGGTCACCACCGGGCTGCTGAAGCGGCTGGACCGCGACGAGCTCGAGGGCGTCCTCGCGCACGAGCTGTCCCACGTGGCGCACCGCGACGTGACCGTGATGACCATCGCCTCGTTCGCCGCGATCGTGGCCGGCGTGCTGGCCCGGACCCTGATGTGGGGCGGGCTGTTCCGCGACCGGCGCGACCAGAACACCGCGCTGGTGTTCCTGGTCGTGCTCGCGGTGACCGCGGTCGTCTACGTCCTGTCCTTCCTGCTGACCCGGGCGCTGTCGCGCTACCGGGAGCTGGGTGCGGACCGGGGCGCCGCGCTGCTCACGGGCCGGCCGACCGCCCTCGCCTCGGCGCTGCAGAAGGTCACCGGCGAGGTCGCCCGGATCCCGACGAAGGACCTGCGCGCGATGGAGCCGGTGAGCGCCTTCGCCTTCGCGCCCGCCCTGGGTGCCGGCCGCGGGGTGGACCTGGCCCACCTGTTCTCGTCCCACCCTCCGCTGGAGCGCCGGCTCGAGCAGCTGGCCCAGATCTCCGCCCAGCTCGGGCAGCGGTAGCCGGCGGTGGGCTTCCTCGACGGCATCCTCGGCCGCCGCAAGGCGGTGGCACCGGACCTGGACTCGCTGTTCGCGCTGCCCGCGGCGGCGCTGACCCTGCAGGCGGCGCTGGACCTGGTCCCGACCGGGCGCGGCGCGGTGGCCTTCCGGGTGGCCGAGGGCCGCGCGTTCGCCGACGTGGAGGCGGAGGTCCGCGGCCTGCTGGAGGCCGGGGGAGGGCCGCCGGTCGAGGTCGCCGGCGACGAGTTCGGCTTCACCTGGCTGGTCGTGCGGACCGAACCGGCGGACCTGCCGAAGGTGGTCACCGACCTGCACGCGGTGAACATCACCCTGCAGGAGCACGGGTTCGGTCCGCTGCTGCTGTGCTCCCTGGTGTCGTTCCGTGGTCCCTCCGACCGCCCGGTCGCGCTGGTGTACCTGTACAAGCAGGGCACCTTCTACCCGTTCGCGCCTGCCGCCGACGGGTCGCAGAACCGCGACAACGTGTACGAGCTGCAGGTGCGCGACACCCTCGGGAGCGACCTGCGGGTGGAACCGGAGCTGTCCCGCTGGTTCGCCCTCTGGGGCGCCCCCGGCCTCTAGCCCCCAGTTCCCTCACACGTGTGGTGCCGCTTTCGTGAGCCCTGGCTCACGAAAGCGGCACCACAGCAGGAACGCCCGCCCCCCGGACCCAGGGAGCGGGCGTTCCAGGAACTCTGTGGATCAGGGCGTCGGCAGCGGGTACACCTTCCCGTTCACCCTGCTTCCGGCGAAGACGTCCACGGTGTCCTTGCCGGCGCCGGTCACGACCTTGTCCGCGTCGCCGTTGCCCCAGATGCTGTCGTCACCCGAGCCCCCGAACAGCGCGTCGACCTTCGAGCCGCCGTAGATCGCGTCGTTGCCGCCGAGGCCGTAGATCCGGTTGGGGACGCTGTCCAGCCCGCAGATCGTGTCGTTGCCCCGGTAGCCGTGGATGACCACCTGGACGAGGGTCACTCCCTCCGGGAGCGGCGCAGGAGCAGCCACGATCACGTCGTCGCCCTGGGTGCCGCGGATCCGCAGGACGGCCGTCTTGTCGTCCCGGACCACGACCCGTGACGTCACCCCTCCGGAGGAGGAAAGCGCTGCCGGACAGGGGGTGGCACTGGTCACGACGGCGACGGTGTTCCTGACCGGCTTCGGGGGCTTGTGGGGCTTGGGGCCATTCGGCTTGGCCAGGGCGGGTGAGGCGGCGGCGAGCAGGCCGGCCGCCAGCCCGACGGCGACGGTCGCCGCGAAGGCGCGCCTCGTGGTCGTGGTCCTCGTCATCGTGATTCCCTCACTCCTCACCGGTCGGCCCGAGCAGGCCCGGCGCGGACGGCGGAGCCCCGCGCACGTCTCATGCGTCCCGTACGCCTCCACGGTGTCACGCGGACACGGCCCCGCGCAGCGGACCACCGGCCCCTCCCGCCGGAGTTGGCCCGATCGGGTGACCCCACGCGCCAGTGGAACGTACGACCAGCGCGGAGCCCGTGGCGAGTGGCGGGGCGTTCCACCGGGGGTGACGGGTGGGGCCGGTGAGCCCCGTGGTTCGGGTGGGTGCGCGGGGTCGCACTCAGTCCTTGGCGCCGACGCCGGGGAGGGCGAGCATCCGGTCCAGCGCGACCTTGGCCCAGTGCGCGACCTCGGGGTCCACGCTGATCCGGTTGACGACGCGGCCGTCGACCAGTCCCTCCAGGGCCCACACCAGGTGCGGCAGGTCGATCCGGTTCATCGTGGAGCAGAAGCACACGGTGTCGTCGAGGTAGGTGATCTGCTGGTCCGGGTGCTGCAGCGCCAGCCGCTTCACCAGGTTGAGCTCGGTGCCGATCGCCCAGGCCGTGCCGGGCTCCGCCTCCGCCACGGCCTTGATGATGAACTCGGTCGACCCCACCAGGTCGGCCTTGGTGACGACCTCGTACTGGCACTCCGGGTGCACCAGGACCTTCACCCCGGGGATCCGCTCGCGGACCTGGTCGACGTTGTGCGGGGTGAACCGCCCGTGCACCGAGCAGTGCCCGCGCCACAGGATGACCTTCGCGGCCCGCAGCTGCTCCGGCGTGAGGCCGCCGGACGGCTTGTGCGGGTCGTACAGCACGCAGTCGTCCAGGGACAGCCCCAGCTGCAGCACGGCGGTGTTGCGGCCCAGGTGCTGGTCGGGCAGGAACAGCACCTTCTCGCCCTGGGTGAACGCCCACTCCAGCGAGCGCTGAGCGTTGGACGAGGTGCACACGGCGCCGTCGTGCTTTCCGACGAACGCCTTGATGTCGGCCGAGGAGTTCATGTACGTGATCGGGACGGTGACGTCGGCGACTCCCGCGTCGGTGAGGACGTCCCACGCGTCCTCGACCTGCGCAATGGCGGCCATGTCCGCCATCGAGCAGCCGGCGGCGAGGTCGGGCAGGACGACCTGCTGGTGGTCGCCGGTGAGGATGTCCGCGCTCTCGGCCATGAAGTGGACGCCGCAGAAGACGACGTACTCCGCCTCGGGGTGCGCGGCGGCCTGCTGCGCCAGCTTGAAGGAGTCGCCGGTGGTGTCGGCGAACTGGATGACCTCGTCGCGCTGGTAGTGGTGACCGAGGATGTAGACCCGCTCGCCGAGGGCCGCCTTCGCGGCCGCGGCCCGGGCCACCAGGTCCGGGTCGGATGCCGCCGGGAGGTCGCCCGGGCACTCCACGCCGCGCTCGCTGTCCGGGTCGGACCGGTGTCCGAGCAGCAGCAGCGCCAGGGGGGTCGGCTCCGGCTCGACGAACGTGTGGCTCATACCGGGCAGTCTCGCATGCGACGGCCACCCTCACATCGGCGCGAGCCCGGCCGACGACAGCCCCCAGACCGCCATCCAGAACAGCACCGCCGCGTACACCAGGGGCATGCCGATCGACAGCAGCGGGTTGCGGGTGTAGGCGGCGCCCTTGCGGCGCCGGTCGAGCACGTGGACGAGCGTCGCCCCGGCCATGTACGTGCCCATCGTCACCAGGACCGCGACCTGGGCGCCGACCCCCCAGTCGAGCAGCCCGGTGAGGACCGCGGCGACCGCGATGGCGAGGTTGGCGAACCCGACCTCCCACATCCACGACGGGTCGGGGGTGGCGAAGCCCAAGCGGGCCGAGTCGCCCCGCCAGAGCAGCACGTGCCGCACGAACCCGGCCACGGTCGGACCGCCCACGCCGAGCAGGACGGCCCACTCCAGCGAGGGCGGATCCAGCAGGCCGGTGAGGAAGAAGCCGACGCCCGCGACGGCGTACGACACCCCCATCAGCAGGGCGGACCAGTGCTGCTGCCGGGCCACACCGGCGTCGACGGTCGTCATGCCGCCATCGTCCTGCCACGGGGTCGGCCGTCGCGCGGTGACGAGGCGGTCCCCACGAACGGCCTCGGCTACCGTCCGGGGATGCGCGTCGTGGTGGCCCCGGACAAGTTCGCCGGGACCCTGTCCGCAGACGAGGCCGCGCGGGCGATCGCGGCCGGGTGGCACCGGACCGCCCCCGACGACGAGGTCGACCTGGTGCCCCTGTCCGACGGCGGCCCGGGGTTCGTCGAGGTCCTGCACACCGCGCTGGGCGGCGAATGGGCGGAGGTCTTCGTCACCGGGCCGCTCGGGGAGCCGGTGCCCGCCCGGGTGCTGCTCGTCCCCGGGGACGGGGGGCCGACCGGGTACGTCGAGTCCGCCCAGGCCTGCGGGCTGCACCTGCTCGCGCCCGACCGCCGGGACCCGACGCGGACGACCACCTACGGAGTGGGCGAGCTGGTCGCCGCCGTGGTCGACGCGGGCGCCCGCCGCGTCGTGGTGGGCCTCGGCGGCTCCGGTACGAACGACGGGGGCGCCGGGATGCTGGCCGCCCTCGGCGCCACCGCCCGCTCCGGCGACGGTGCCGACGCGACGGCCCTGCTCGCGCGGGGCGGCCGCGCGCTCCGCGAGGTCGCCTCCGTCGACCTGGGACCCGCGCGCGAGCGGCTGCGCGGGGTCGGGCTGGTGGCCGCGACCGACGTCGACGTGCCGCTGCTGGGGCTGCGCGGCGCTGCGAACGGCTTCGCCCGGCAGAAGGGCGCGGACGACGCGGCGGTGATGGCGCTCGAGGGTGCCTTGGAGGGCTGGGCGCGCGCCGTCGGGCGCACGGCCGACGGCAAGGATCCGGCCGTCGCGCTGGGCGCGGGCGCCGCCGGGGGCCTGGGCTACGCGCTGCTCGCCCTGGGAGCCACCCGGGTCCCCGGCGCGGAGACCGTCCTGCGCACCGTGCGGCTGGCGGAGCGGGTGGCCGTCGCCGACCTGCTCGTCACCGGCGAGGGGGCATTCGACTGGCAGTCGCTGCGCGGCAAGGTCGTGGCGGGGGCGGCCGCGGCCGCACTGGCCAGCGCCCGGCCGGTCGTGGTGCTCGCCGGCCGGGTCGAGGTGGGCCGCCGGGAGTACGTCGCGATCGGGGTCACCTCGGCCTACGGCGTCGTCGACCCCGAGGAGCCGGAGGCGGCCGGACCGGACCCCAGCGCCGACCACGCCGCCCGGCTGGCGGACCTCGCCGCCCGGGTGGCGAGGTCCTGGTCGGCGTGACCGGCGCGCGGGGTCACCGCTCGCCGCCCGAGTCGGGGCTGTGTCACCATGGGGCAGCACGAGGGACGTTCGGAATGCGACGAGGGCCGCGCCGGTTGTAGCCAGCATCGGCCCGTGCGCCCAGACCGGGACCCTCGGGCACGGCCAGGATCCGTCCGACATCGATGGGGAGCACCGCATGACCGCAGACACGACCGCCAGCGAGACCCAGACCAGTGGGGTCGTCCTCACCGACACGGCGGCCGCGAAGGTCAAGGGCCTGCTCGACACCGAGGGCCGCGACGACCTCGCGCTGCGCGTGGCCGTGCAGCCCGGCGGCTGCTCCGGCCTGCGCTACCAGCTGTTCTTCGACGACCGCAGCCTCGACGGCGACACCCGGCTGGACTTTTCCGGCGTCGCGGTCGTCGTCGACCGGATGAGCGCCCCGTACCTCACCGGCGCCGTCATCGACTTCGTCGACACCATCGAGAAGCAGGGCTTCACGATCGACAACCCCAACGCGACCGGCTCCTGCGCCTGCGGCGACTCGTTCCACTGAACCTCCGCTGATCCCGCTACCGAAGGCGGCCGCCCCTCCGGGTCGGCCGCCTTCGGCGCGTCCGGGCGCCGGTATCCTCAGCGCGCCCGTCCGCCCCGTACCGGAAGGCCAGACCGTGCGCCTGTGCGTCACCGGCTCGATCGCGACCGACCACCTCATGACCTTCCCGGGGCGGTTCTCCGACTCCCTGGTCGCGGACAAGCTGGACAAGGTCAGCCTGTCGTTCCTGGTCGAGGAGCTGGAGATCCGCCGCGGCGGGGTCGCGGCCAACATCGCGTTCGGGCTCGGCTGCCTCGGGCTGCGGCCGGTCCTGGTCGGTGCGGTCGGGCCCGACTTCGCCGACTACCGGTCGTGGCTGGAGCGGCACGGCGTCGACACCGACTCGGTCCACGTGTCCGACGTGCGGCACACCGCCCGGTTCGTGTGCACCACCGACGAGGAGCAGAACCAGATCGCGTCGTTCTACCCCGGCGCGATGAGCGAGGCCCGGGACATCGAGCTCAAGCCCGTCGCCGACCGCCTCGGCGGCGGCCTGGACCTGGTCGTGATCGGCCCGAACGACCCCGAGGCGATGATGCGGCACACCGACGAGTGCCGCTTCCGCGAGTACCCGTTCGCCGCGGACCCCTCCCAGCAGCTGGCCCGGATGGACGGTGCGGAGATCCGGCTGCTCATCGACGGCGCGGCGTACCTGTTCACCAACGAGTACGAGGCAGCGCTCACCGAGCACAAGACCGGCTGGTCGTCCGAGCAGATCGCCCGCCGGGTCGAGTGCCGCGTGACGACGCTGGGGCCCGACGGTGCCCGGGTCGAGCGCCGCGGCGAGCCGCCGCTGGTCGTCCCCTGCCCGGAGGAGGAGCTCAAGGCCGACCCGACGGGGGTGGGGGATGCGTTCCGCGCGGGCTTCCTCGCCGGCGTGGCGTGGGGCCTGTCCGACGAGCGGTCCGCCCAGATCGGCTCGCTGGTGGCGACGTACGTGATCGAGACGGTGGGCACCCAGGAGTACGAGCTGGCCCAGAAGCACTTCCTGGAGCGGGTCGGGCGCACCTACGGCGACGACGCCGCCGCGGACGTCGAGCCGCACCTGGCCTGCCCGCGGCCCTGACGCCCCGCGCGACCCGACCGCTGCCGTGCCGGCGCTCCCGCCGCCCACCGCCTGGGCCCTGCCGGACCCGGCGGACGCGGAGCCGGGCGAGGAGCTGCTGGCCGTCGGCGCGGACCTCGAACCCGGGACCCTGCTGGCCGCGTACGCCCGCGGGCTGTTCCCGATGGACGTCGGGCGGCGCGGCCCGGTGGGCTGGTGGTCGCCGGACCCGCGCGGCGTCGTGCCGCTGACGCAGTTCCGTCCCAGCCGCTCGCTGCGCCGGTCGATGCGTCGGTACGACGTCACCGTGGACACCGACTTCGCGGGGGTGGTCGCCGGCTGCGCGGACCCCGGGCGCCCGCACGGGTGGATCACGCCGGCGTTCGCCGCCGCGTACGGCGAGCTGCACCGGCTCGGGTGGGCGCACTCCGTCGAGGTCCGGGACGACGACGGCCGGCTCGTGGGCGGGTTGTACGGCGTGGAGGTCGGGGGCCTGTTCGCGGCCGAGTCGAAGTTCCACCGGGCGACCGACGCGTCGAAGGTCGCGCTCGCCGCCCTGGTGGCGGTGATGGCCGGGGCGGGGGATCCCGCGGACCGGGTCCTGGACGTGCAGTGGGTCACCCCGCACCTGGCCTCGCTGGGCGCGGTCGCGATTCCGCGACCGGAGTACCTGCGACGGCTCGCGGTGGCCCTGCGGCTGCCTCCGGCGGTGGCCGGTCTCGCCGGTCAGGGGGCACCCGGGGGGAGCCGGACCAGGTAGGCGGTGCCCGGGCCGCCGTCGCGCGGCGCAGTCGTGCCGAGCAGCTCGGCCCCCTTCAGCCGGCACCACGCCGGGACGTCGGCCTGCGCGCCCGGGTCATCGGCGACGAGGGCGACGACGCTGCCCGGCGGGTAGGCGCGGCGGGCCCGCGCCAGCGTGACGATCGGGATCGGGCAGCGCTGGCCGCGCTGGTCCAACCAGGCGACCGGCCGGTCGCCGGCCGTCGGGCCGCCCGCCGGGGAGTCGGTCACGGGACACCTCCGGGGTCGATGCTGGCGCGGACCTCCGCGACCACGCGCGGCAGGACGTGGATGAGCCGGTCGACGGTCTCGACCGGGCAGCCGTGGGGGAGGGACACCCGTAGGTTCCCCTGGGTGAGCGCCCCCATCGCGGCCAGCACGTGGCTGGGCCGGCGGGTGTCGGAGACGCAGGCCGACCCGCTGGTCACGGCCAGCCCCTCGCGGTCCAGCGCCAGGACCAGCGACTCGCCGTCGGCGTACAGCACGGAGAACGTGACCAGGTGGGGGAGGCGGTGGACGGGGTCGCCCAGCAGGTCCACGTCGTCGATCGCGGCCGGGACCGCCGACCGGAGCCGGTCCACCAGCGCGGACAGCCGGGCGGACTCGGCGTCGCGGTCGCGATCGACGTCCTCCAGTGCCGCCGCTGCGGCGACGATCAGCGGCACGGGCGCGAACCCGGGCACCCGACCGCCCTCCCGCTCGTCCGCGGTGCCGTCGGCCCGCCACCGGACCCCGGTGCGTACGGCCAGCACGCCCACGCCGGGCGGCCCGCCCCACAGCCGCGCGGACGCGGTCAGGGCGGACCAGCCCGCGGCGACCGGGACCCGGCCGACGGCCTGACCGGCGTCGACCAGCAGCGGCACCCCGCGCTCCCCGAGGAGGCCGCCCACCTCCGCCACCGGCTGGGTGGTCCCGACCTCATGGTTGGCCTGCTGCAGGCACGCGGCCGCGGTGCCCTCCCCGCAGGCGTCGACGAACGCGTCGGCGTCCACCCGGCCGAGGCGGTCCACGCCGACCGTGGCCACCTCGCCGCCTGCCGCCGCGTGGACGTCGGCGGCCCGCAGCACCGCGGAGTGCTCCACGGCGGACACCACCAGGCGCCGGCCGGCCCTGATCCGGCCCCGCAGCAGCCCCTCCACGCCGCGGTGGATCGCCTCGGTGCCCGAGGCGGTGAAGCTGACCTCGTCGGGCCGGGCACCGATCCGGGCCGCCACCGACTCGCGGGCGGCGTCGAGCAGGGCCCGGGCCCGCCGGGCGTCCCGGTAGAGGCGGGCCGGGTCGGCCCAGCCGGCATCCAGTGCGGCCAGTAGTGCGTCCCGCCCCGCGGGACGCATCGGCTGTCCGGAGGCGGCGTCCAGGAAGCCGTCCGGGGCCGCGAACCGGGGGTCCGACATGCCCCGAAACGTACCTGTGCCCCCGCCCGTACGGCACCGCTCCGCTGCGCTAGTCTCACCCCGACGTCCGGCCCGCCCGGAGGAGGGCGAGCGTGCTTGGCACGCCGATTCCCTCCTTCACGACACCCCCGGAAGGCGACACGTGGGTCCCACCCGTACCGCTGCCCCCCGCACCCGGCTGCGCCGACGTGTGGGCGTGGGTGCCGCAGCGGCGCTCGTGCTCCTCACCGCGACCGGCTGCACGGCCAACGAGGCCTTCTTCTTCGACCTGCCGGACCCGGCGTCGGAGCAGGCGCCGATCACGCAGAACCTCTGGAACGGCGCCTGGATCGCCGCCTGGGCCGTCGGGGTCCTGACGTGGGGCCTGATGCTCTTCGCGTTCTTCGTCTACCGGCGTCGCAAGAACTCCCCGGAGCTGCCGGAGCAGACCCGCTACAACATCCCGATCGAGGTCCTCTACACCGTTGTCCCGCTCATCCTGATCATCGGGCTGTTCTACTTCACCGCCCGCGACCAGGCCGAGCTCACCGCGGTCCGCAACGACGAGGACCTCACGGTCAACGTGGTCGGCTGGCGGTGGAGCTGGGGCTTCAACTACCTCGACGAGGACGTCTACGAGGCCGGCACCCCCGGCGTCCCGCCGACCCTGGTCCTGCCGGTCGACGAGAAGGTGCGGTTCGAGCTGACCTCGCCCGACGTCATCCACTCCTTCTGGGTCCCGGCCTGGCTGTTCAAGATGGACGTCATCCCCGGGCGCACCAACGTCTTCGAGGTGACCCCCAACAAGATCGGGACCTTCGCCGGCAAGTGCGCGGAGCTGTGCGGGGTGGACCACTCCCGGATGCTGTTCAACGTCAAGGTGGTGGAGCGCGCCGAGTACGACGCCTTCATCGCCGAGCTGAAGGCCAAGGGCCAGACCGGCCTGCTCGAGACCGGCCGCACCACCGATGAGGGCATGACGGAGCAGGAGAAGCAGCTGTGACGATCCTCAACGAGCGCCCGTCGACCTCGGAGCCGGCGCGCGCGCCGCTGCCCCCGCCGACCCCGAAGCTGGGGCGGATCATCGTCAACTGGGTGACGTCGACCGACCACAAGGTGATCGGCCACCTCTACCTCATCACGGCCTTCGTCTTCTTCGTCATCGGCGGCGTGATGGCGCTTGTCATCCGCGCCGAGCTGGCGGTGCCGGGCCTGCAGATCGTGTCCAACGAGCAGTACAACCAGCTGTTCACGATGCACGGCTCGATCATGCTGCTGCTGTTCGCGACGCCGCTGTTCGTCGGGTTCGCGAACGTGCTGATGCCGCTGCAGATCGGCTCCCCGGACGTCGCGTTCCCGCGGATGAACATGCTGGGCTACTGGCTGTTCCTGTTCGGCGGCATCATCGTCATGACCGGGTTCTTCACCCCCGGCGGCGCGGCGTCGTTCGGCTGGTTCGCCTACACCCCGCTGTCCGACGCGGTGAACTCCCCGGGCGTCGGCGCCGACCTGTGGCTGCTCGGCTTCACCCTCGGTGGCCTGGGCACCATCCTCGGTGGCGTCAACTTCATCACCACGATCTTCTGCATGCGCGCGCCGGGCATGACGATGTTCCGGATGTCGATCTTCACCTGGACGATCCTGCTCACCAGCGTCCTGGTGCTGATGGCCTTCCCGGTGCTCGCCGCCGCCCTGGTCGTGCTGTTCATCGACCGGCACTTCGGCGCGGTGATCTTCGCCCCGGAGAACGGCGGGGTGCTGCTGTGGCAGCACCTGTTCTGGTTCTTCGGCCATCCCGAGGTCTACATCCTGGCGCTGCCGTTCTTCGGTGTCGCCAGCGAGATCATCCCGGTGTTCAGCCGCAAGCCGATCTTCGGCTACAAGGGCCTGGTCTTCGCCACGATCGCGATCGCCGGCCTGTCGGTGGCGGTCTGGGCCCACCACATGTACGTGACCGGCGGGGTGCTGCTGCCGTTCTTCGCGTTCATGACGATGCTCATCGCGGTCCCGACCGGAGTGAAATTCTTCAACTGGATCGGCACGATGTGGCGAGGAACGGTCTCGTTCGACACGCCCATGCTGTGGACCGCGGGCTTCCTCGTGACGTTCCTCTTCGGCGGTCTGACCGGCATCATCCTGGCCTCGCCGCCGCTGGACTTCCACGTCTCCGACAGCTACTTCGTGGTGGCGCACTTCCACTACGTGATCTTCGGGACGGTCGCCTTCCTGATGTTCGCGGGCTTCTACTTCTGGTGGCCCAAGATGACCGGGAAGATGCTCGACGAGCGCCTCGGCAAGCTGCACTTCTGGGTGCTGTTCGTCGGCTTCCAGACCACGTTCCTGGTCCAGCACTGGCTGGGCGTGCAGGGCATGCCCCGCCGCTACGCCGACTACCTGGCCAGCGACGGGTTCCAGACCCTCAACGTGGTGTCCACGATCGGGGCCGCGGTCCTCGGCCTGTCCACGCTGATCTTCGTCTGGAACGTGTGGAAGACGCACAAGACCGCGCCCAAGGTCGAGGTCGACGACCCGTGGGGCTGGGGCAACTCGCTGGAGTGGGCGACCTCGTGCCCGCCGCCGCGGCACAACTTCACGTCGCTGCCGCGGATCCGGTCCGAGCGGCCGGCGTTCGACCTGCACCACCCCGAGTACGCCGCCGTGGACCTCCCGGTCCGCAAGAACGTGCTCGACGACCTCGTCGGCGGTCCGGACCTGCACGGCCTGGAGGAGAAGAAGTGAAGATCGAGGGCGGGCTGTTCGTCGGCGGCACGGTCTTCTACCTGCTCACCGCGACCGTCTACTGGTTCTGGTCCGGGGACGTCATCGGGACCACGGTGCTGGCCCTGACCGGCGGTCTGGCGTTCCTGGTGGCCTTCTACGTCCTCGCGACCTCCCGCCGGGTCTACCCCCGCCCGGAGGACCGCCTGGACGCCGAGGTCGAGGACGCCGACCCGGAGTACGGCTTCTACAGCCCGCACTCGTGGTGGCCGCTGGTGACCGCCTTCGGGGCCGGCCTCACCGTCCTGGGTCTCATCTTCGCCGCCTGGCTGGTGGTGCTGGGTGCGTCGGTCGTGGTGCTCGCCCTCGTCGGGTGGCTGTTCGAGTACTACCGCGGCGACTTCGCCCACTGACCCGGCGAGCCCACCCGTCGTAGCCCCGCGACGCTCCGACCGGAGCGTCGGGCTGGACGGATCGGGGATCCTCACGGACACTGGATGCGTCGGAGGGACGTCACGGCGTACGCATGCCGTGACTGACGACGTCCACGGGAGGTAGCGGTCGTGCCGGTTCGGTCCCTTCGTGCTGCGCGCCCCCGCTCTCGGCGCACCGCCGCGGTCGTCGCCGCCGGAGCCGCCGCGACACTGGTCGTCACCGGGTGCGCCCCGGGGCTGTCCCTGGTGTCCGCGCCGGTCGCCGCCCAGTCCCGCGCCGTCATCAGCAGCGAGCTGGTGGGCGGCACCAACGTCGACGTCGCGCAGCCGATCGTGGTGACCAGCACCGACGGCCGCCTCACCGACGTGGTCGTGACGGGGCCCAAGGGACCGGTGCCCGGCTCGGTGTCCGACGACGGGTCCGCGTGGGCGTCCGACGCGCAGACGATGGCCTTCGGCGCCACCTACACGGTCCAGGCGTCCGCGGTGGACTCCCGTGGCGTCCCCACCACCCTGGACGGCTCCTTCACCACCCTGGTGCCCGAGGAGCGGCTGTCCGGTGCGGTGAACCCGTCCGAGGGCTCGACGTTTGGCGTCGGGATGCCCATCTACGTGCGCTTCAACCACGACGTGAAGAACAAGAAGGCCGTCGAGCGCAACCTCAAGATCCTCACGTCCAACCCGGTCGAGGGGGCGTGGAACTGGACGTCGGACGACGAGGTCGTCTTCCGGCCCGCGACGTACTGGCCGGGCAACACCCAGATCGTGGTCAAGCTGGCGCTCAAGGGCGTCAAGGCCGCCCCGGGGCTGTACGGCACCAAGACCGAGAAGACCCGGTTCCAGACCGGTGACTCGATGGTGAGCAAGGTGAACGCCGCGGCCCACACGCTCACGGTGGTGAAGAACGGGCAGGTCGTGCGCTCCTTCCCGGTGACCACCGGCAAGTCCGGCTTCGAGACCCGGTCCGGCGTCAAGGTCGTCCTCACCAAGGAGCGCTCCCGGATCATGGACGCCGCCACCGGCGGCACCAGCGAGGGCGACCCGGAGTACTACCGGGTCGAGGCCGAGTACGCCATGCGGATGACCTGGAGCGGGGAGTTCCTGCACGCGGCCCCCTGGTCCGTGGGGTCGCAGGGCAGTGCCAACGTCAGCCACGGCTGCGTCGGCATGAGCACCGCCAACGCGCAGTGGCTGTACGACCAGACCCTGGTCGGCGACGTCGTCGAGGTGACCGGCACCAGCCGGACCCAGGACGACGGCAACGGCATCACGGTGTGGAACGACTCCTTCGAGGAGTGGCAGGAGGGTTCGGCGTTCGCCGGCACCCCCAAGGCCGTCGTCACCACGATCCCGCTGACCACCAACGGCTGACCCGACTCCCCACCCCCACCCCTGTGGTGCCGCTTTCGTCACCCAGGGCGCACACAACCGGCACCACAACAGGGGGCGGGTGGCCGCTAGCCGACGTCGAAGGGGTCCAGCAGGGTCCCGATCGGGCCCAGCCACCAGCGCACGGTCCGCTCGGCCCAACAGCGCCCCCGGTGCCCCAGCGCCAGCTGGACGGCGGCGCTGAACGCCAGCGCGAGCGCCGCCAGGACCAGCAGCACCGCCGCGACGACGGGCGGGAGCAGCCAGGCGGTGACGCCGACGGCCAGCACGAGGACGACCAGGCCCACGATCGCGTTCGACAGCGACGGGACCATCCCCAGCCGCGGGTGGATCACGGGGGAGCGGGTCGGGGCGTGGCCGTGCCGGCAGCCGGTGCCGCCCGCGTCCGACGTCGGCTCGTCACCCGCGGCCGACCCGGGGCCGCCCGAGCGCTCCGGCTCGGGCAGCGGCAGCGTCGGCCGCGGCTCACCCATGCCGGCAGCCTAGGCCCGCCCGCAGCCGACTCGAGCGGACCGGCCCCCGGTCGACCGGCGGGGAGAACGGACGGGGCCGGCGACCCCGGAGGGTCACCGGCCCCGGCACGGGTCCGCAGCCGCGGCGGCTAGTGCTGCTCGTCGCGGTTGTAGTCCGGCTTGCCGGGGTCGTGGTAGACCGCCGGGTGACCGAGCATGGTCATGGCCTCCTCGTGCTCGTGCAGAGGACGCTCGATCTCCATGTCGTGGTGCAGGTGCTCCTCCGCCTCGGCGATCTCCTCGTCGGTGGGGCGCGGCACGTTGTCGGCGTAGAAGAAGTGCGAGAGCTTGGCGCGCAGTCGGCCGCTGCGGGCCTTGGGGTTCGCGACGCCGTTCTCGTCCTCGGCGGGCGGGAGGGCCAGCGGGGCGACGTCGTGCTTGGACAGCAGCACCGCCTTCTCCTCCTCGGAGACCGACTCGTGCACCTCGATGAACTCCCCGTGGGGGAGCCGCAGCACCCGGCCGGTCTCGTACCCGTGCAGCAGCTTGTCGCGGTCCCGCCGCTGCAGGCCGAGGCAGATCCGCTTGGTGATCACGAACATGATCGGCGGCAGCACGAAGATGAGGATCCGCAGCGTCCAGGTGATCGCGTTGATGGACAGGTCGAACGTGGTGGCGATGATGTCGTTGCCGCCGCCGATCCACAGCAGTCCGTAGAACGTGATCGCCATGACGCCGATGCCGGTGCGGACCGGGGCGTTGCGCGGGCGGTCGAGCAGGTGGTGCTCGCGGTGGTCACCCGTGGCCCAGGCCTCCAGGAACGGGTACAGGCCCAGCGCGGTGAACACCAGCCCGGGGATCACCATGGCCGGGATGAACACGTTCCAGCTGATCGTGACGCCCCAGATCACCGTCTCCCAGTTGGGCATCAGGCGCAGCGCACCGTCCAGCCACCCGATGTACCAGTCCGGCTGCGAGCCGGCGGTGACTTGGTCGGGTGTGAAGGGCCCGAATATCCAGATCGGGTTGATCGTCACCAGCCCCGCGATCAGCGTGGCGATGCCGAACACGACGAAGAAGAAGCCGCCGGCCTTGGCCATGTAGACCGGCATCAGCGGGAAGCCGACCACGTTGTCGTTGGTGCGCCCGGGCCCGGGGAACTGGGTGTGCTTCTGGTACCAGACCAGGATCAGGTGCGCCGAGACCAGGCCGAGGATCAGGCCGGGTATGAGCAGGATGTGCACGGCGTACAGCCGACTGATGAAGTCGGTGCCGGGGAACTCACCCCCGAACAACAGGAACGCCGCCCAGGTGCCCACCAGGGGCACCGCCTGCACGATGCCGCGGGCGATCTGCAGGCCGGTGCCGGACAGCAGGTCGTCGGGCAGCGAGTAGCCGGAGAACCCGGCCAGCAGCGCCAGCGACGCCAGGCCCACTCCGATGATCCAGTTGAACTCGCGCGGCTTGCGGAAGGCCCCGGTGAAGAACACCCGGAACATGTGCACCGAGATCGCGGCGACGAAGATCAGGGCGGCCCAGTGGTGCAGCTGCCGGATCAGCAGGCCGCCCCGGACGTCGAAGGAGATCGTGAGCGTCGAGGCGTAGGCCTCGGACATCTTCACGCCCTTGAGCGGCACGTACGACCCGTCGTAGATGACCTCGACCATCGACGGCTTGAAGAACAGCGTCAGGTAGACGCCGGTCAGCAGCACGACGATGAAGGAGTACAGCGCGATCTCACCCAGCATGAACGACCAGTGGTCGGGGAAGACCTTGCCCAGGTTGCGCTTCAGCCAGGTGTTGGTGGTGACGCGCTCGTCGACGTAGGTCGCGACCGATCCGCCGACCTTCTCCGTGGTGCTCATCCGCGCTCCCAGAAGCTCGGTCCCACCGGCTGGGCGAAGTCGCCCTTGGCCACGAGGAAGCCTTCCTCATCCACACCGATCTGCAACTGCGGCATCTCGCGTGCCGCGGGGCCGAACACCACGTTGCCCGAGTCGGCGAGGTCGAACGTGGACTGGTGGCACGGGCAGAGCAGATGGTGCGTGCGCTGCTCGTACAGGGCGATCGGGCAGCCCACGTGGGTGCAGATCTTGGAGTAGCACAGGATGCCCTGGTAGTCCCAGCCCTCGCCCTGCTGCGAGCGGATCTCGTCCGGCTGCATCCGGACCAGGATCACCGCCGCCTTGGTGCGGGCGTTGAGGTTGCCCTCGGCCTCCTCGACCTCCAGCAGGTCCTCGGGCACGCCGGAGACCAGGCCGCCGACCGGCAGGTCCTCCGGCTTGATCGGCTTGTACGTGACGTCGGTGACGATGCGCAGGCCGTCGCGCCACAGCGTCGTGCTGAGGATCTCGGCGGGGGAGGGGGAGCCGGGCGGGGTGATCCACAGGTCGCGCAGGACCACGACCAGCGGGATCGGGAACAGCGCCAGCGCCCCCAGCAGGGAGCGCCGCACGATGGTGCGCTGGGCGAAGCCGGACTCGGCCTTGCCGCGCTCGTACTGCGCGATCGCGCCCTCGGTGTTGGCCTCGGTCGACACCAGCTCGTGCCGCTCGGCGACCACCTCGACGTCGGGCATCAGCTTCTTGGCCCACTGGATGGCGCCGGTGCCGATCAGCAGGATGGCCAGGCCCATGGTCAGGCCGAGGGCCACCTGCTGGGCACCGACCTCGCCCATCACCGGGATGTAGACGACGGCGTACTTGTCGATGGCCACGTACGCCACGACGAACAGCACGACCATCACGGCGGACAGGCCGAACATGGTGGCGACCTGGCGCTCGGCGCGCCGGGCCGCCTTGGGGTCCACGTCGGCCCGGCGGGGCTTGTGCGGGATGGGGGCGACCGGCAGGGCTCCGGGCGCCCCGACCTGCTCGACCGCCCCGTGGCCGTGGGTGTCCTGGCTGGTGTCGCTCATCGCGCCTTGATCCCGATCCAGACGGCCCCGGCGATCAGCGCGGCCAGGGCGGCGGTCCACAGGAAGAGTCCCTCCGAGACCGGGCCGATGCGGCCCAGGCTCAGGCCACCGGGGCTGGGCGCGTCCTGCAGGGTGACGATGTACTTGATGATGGCCTGCTTGTCCTCGACGCTGAGCGTCCCGTTGCCGAACACCGGCATGTTCTGCGGGCCGGTGAGCATCGCCTCGTAGATCTCCTGGGGCGTGGCCTGCATGAGGTTGGGCGCGTACTTGCCGTGGGTCAGGGCGCCGCCCTGCCCGGCCGCCTGGTGGCACTGGGCGCAGTTGGTGCGGAACAGCTCGCCGCCCTCGGCGACGTCCGCGCCCTCGTAGCTCAGCTCCTCCTCGGTCGGGATGGCCGGGCCGGGACCGAGTGAGGCGATGTACGCGGCGAGCGCGGCGATCTCCTCGTCGTTGTAGATCGGCGTCTTCGCCGGTGCCTGCGCCCCGGGGGCGGCCAGCGGCATCCGGCCGGTGGCGACCTGGAAGTGGACCGCGGCGGCACCCACGCCGATGAGCGTCGGGCCGTCCGAGGTGCCCTGGGCCTCCAGCCCGTGACAGCTCGAGCAGCCCTCGAGGTACAGCTTGCGGCCCTCCTCGACCTGGGTCTGCGACCCCACCGCCGGCGCGGCGTCGGCGGAGTCGGAGGAGGAGAGGACGGCGTAGACGACGCCCATGGCGACCAGCGCCAGGAAGAGCAGGACGTACGGCACCGCGGGGTGCCGTCGCCGTGCTGCCAGGTAGTTCACCTGAGGACCTCGATCGTGTCGTGGGTGGGCACGGTCATCGTCGGGCGGCCGATCTCATCCGCGGGTGGCGCTCACTTCAGGACGTAGATCATGAAGAACAGGGCGATCCACACCACGTCGACGAAGTGCCAGTAGTACGAGACGACGATGGCCCGGGTCGCCTGGTCGTGGGTGAAGCGCTTGGAGATGTACGTGGTCGCCAGCACGAACAGGAACGCGACCAGGCCGCCGGTCACGTGCAGTCCGTGGAAGCCGGTGGTGAGGTAGAACGCCGAGCCGTAGGCGTTGGAGGACAGCGTGATGCCCTCGCGGACCAGCTCGGTGTACTCGGTGATCTGGCCGCCGATGAAGAAGGCGCCCATGAGGAACGTGATGATGAACCAGCGCCGCAGGCCGGCCCGGTCGCCGCGCTCGGCGGCGAACACGCCGAGCTGGCAGGTCACCGACGAGAGCACCAGGACCGTGGTGTTGACCGAGGCGAAGGGGACGTTGAGGAGCTGGGTCTCCTCGGCCCACAGCTCGGGGTTGACCGCCCGCATCGTGAAGTACATCGCGAACAGCCCAGCGAAGAACATGAGCTCGCTGGACAGCCACACGACGGTCCCGATCGCCACCATGTTGGGGCGGTTGGCCGGCGCGTGGGCATAGGCCTTCTCAACAGCGGATGCGGTCGCCACGCGCGGGATTCTGGCAGATGGGGCAGGCGTCGTGGGCCCGACCCCCCGGATACCGGCCGCGTGTCCGGAAGACCGCGGCGATTCCCGCATGACGGGACGCCGGGGCCGCGCGTCCCGCGCGGCCCCGGACCGTCAGTCCCCGTCCGCCAGGTCGGACAGCAGCCCGTCCGCCAGGTCGGACAGCAGGGCGTGGCGGGTGGCCCCGTCGATGGACGTCGACGCGCGGTACTCGGGGTGGTCGATGACCGCGAGCAGCGGGATCTCGGGGTCGCGGAGGGCGTCGCGGCCGGCGTCGTCGAGGGTGAACCGGAGGAAGTGGACGGCGTGGGTGACCTCGCTGGGGCCGTCCTCGTCGGGTCCGGGGACCTCCACGCCGGGCGCCACGGACAGCGGGGGAGCGCCCTGGACCGGGTCACCCCCGACCTCGAGCCGGACGGCGTGCTGGGCGCCGGTGAGCCGCAGCAGCTCGTCCTTGACCGTGGTCACGTCGTCGTGCTCGAAGAACAGCGTGGCGACGAGGGAGTGGGTGGTGGGGAGCAGCCGGGAGTAGGCGTGCAGCTCGTACGCCACGGCCGCCTCGTCCGTCACCCCCTCGACCATGAGCATCTCCTGCACCTGGTACTGCAGGGTCTCGGCGTTCTCGAACGCCAGGGCGAAGGCGTCCCCGAGCGGGACCCGCCGCTGCGCGCGCAGCGGGATCATCCGCGCGCGCAGGGCGGGGCGCACGTCGGCGTACGCCTCCCGGTCCAGGACGAGGGCCTCGCGGCTGAGCGTGCCTGCCATGGGAGGGCGCCGCTCAGCCCTGGCGGACCTTGTCCAGCGCCTTCTGGAACCGCCCGGCGTGGGTCTTCTCGGCGCGGGCCAGGGTCTCCATCCAGTCCGCGATCTCGTCGAAGCCCTCCTCGCGGGCGGTCTTCGCGAAGCCGGGGTACATGGCAGTGAACTCGTAGGTCTCGCCGGCCACTGCCGAGGCCAGGTTCTGCTCGGTGCTGCCGATCGGCTCGCCGGTGGCGGGGTCGCCGACCTCCTTGAGGAAGTCCAGGTGGCCGAAGGCGTGGCCGGTCTCGCCGTTCGCGGTCTCCTCGAACAGCTCGACGACGTCGTCGAGGCCCTCGGTCCTGGCCACGCGCGCGAAGTAGAGGTACCGGCGGTTCGCCTGGGACTCGCCGGCGAAGGCCTCCTTGAGGTTCTCGTGGGTCGTGGTGCCCTGCAGGGTCATCGGTGCGCCTCTCGGGTGACGTGCGGACTCATGGGTCTTCAGCGCCGGGACCGGGCCCCGGCCCGCCGGTGAGTATGCCGCCCGGCCGCGCCCGTGGCCCGGGCCGAGAGTCCCGACCTGCGCCGGCGGTAGCATCGCCGCCGTATGCCGTCTCCGAGCGACGAGGGACCCATGAGCAGCAAGTCCGAGGCGCCTGCGCGCACCCTCACGATCCTCGTCTACAGCGACGACGTGACCGTGCGCGAGCACGTGATGCTCTCGCTGGGGCGTCGGCCGGCCCCGGAGCTCCCCGAGGTGCGCTTCGTGGAGGTGGCCACCGAGCCGGTGGTGATCCGGACCATGGACGCCGGCGGCATCGACCTGGCGATCCTGGACGGCGAGGCCACGCCCGCCGGCGGGATGGGCATCTGCCGCCAGCTCAAGGACGAGATCTACCGCTGCCCGCCGATCCTGGTGCTCACCGGCCGGGTCCAGGACGCCTGGCTGGCGACCTGGTCCCGCGCCGATGCCGTGGTGCCGCACCCGGTGGACCCGGTGGTGCTGGCCGACGCGGTCGCCGCGCTGCTGCGCCGCCGCGTGGCCACCGTCCCCGCCGGATGAGGGACTGGCCCTCGGTCCTGGCCGCGCTGCTGCGGCACGAGGACCTCGACGCCGGGTCCGCCGCCTGGGCCATGGACCAGGTCATGTCCGGCGACGCCACCCCCGCGCAGATCGCCGGGTTCGTGGTCGCGCTGCGGTCCAAGGGCGAGACGGCCGCCGAGGTGTCCGGGCTGGTGGACGCGATGCTGGCCCACGCGGTCCGGGTCGACTGGGACGGCCCCGCCCTGGACGTGGTGGGGACCGGCGGCGACAAGGCGCACACCGTCAACATCTCCACCATGGCGGCCGTGGTCGCCGCCGCGGCCGGGGCGCCGGTGATCAAGCACGGCAACCGGGCCGCCTCGTCCCAGACGGGGACCGCGGACGTGCTCGAGCGGCTCGGGGTCGTGATCGCCCTGCCGCCCGACGGGGTGGCCGCGTGCGTGCGCGAGGCCGGGATCGGCTTCTGCTTCGCCGCCGCCTACCACCCGGCGATGCGGCACGCGGCGGTGCCGCGGCGCGAGCTGGGCGTCCCCACCGTCTTCAACGTGCTGGGGCCGCTCGCCAACCCGGCCCAGCCGTCCGCGGCGCTGGTCGGGTGCGCCGACGCCCGGCTGGCCCCGATCCAGGCCCGGGTGCTCGCCGACCGACGGGTGCACGCCCTGGTCGTGCGCGGCGAGGACGGGCTGGACGAGGTGACCACGTACGCGCCGACCCGGGTTCGGGACGCGTCCCGAGGCGACGGAACCGTGGTCGAGGACGTGCTGGACCCGGCGACCCTGGGCATCCCGGCGCCGGCGCCGGGCGCGCTGCGCGGCGGCGAGGCGGGGGAGAACGCCGCCGTCCTCGAGGCGGTGCTGGGCGGGTCGACCACCGGGCGCGACGCCGCGGTCCGCGACGCCGTCGTGCTCAACGCCGCGGCCGCGCTGGTGGCGTACGACGCGGCCACGGGTGTCGCCGGCGCGGCCGACGGGCCGGTCACCGCCCGGGTGGGGGAGCGGCTGGACCGGGCCCGGGCCGCGATCGACTCCGGTGCCGCGGCCGACGTGCTGCGGCGCTGGGTGGCGGCGAGTTCGGCGGCGGCCGCGACCGGGGTCGAGGGCCCGTGAGCCGCCTCAGCCACGCCGGTCCCGCCAGGGGCTCCCGTGGCGGCGGTTGGTTCCCTATGCTGAGCCAGACTGGTACCCATGTGTCACATGAGTCACATGAGACTCGTGTGCGCGACGTTGGGGGGCACGGATGAGCAAGCACGCGGCGACCGGGGGCGCGCCCTGGGGCCGGGGCCGGTCCGGCCTGGCCATGCTGGCGGTCGCGCTGCTCGGCCTGGCGCTGGTGGCGGCCCTGCTCGTCAGCGCCCCCTCCGCGAACTCTGCCGAGGGCGACCCCACGGACACCGCCAGCCCTACCGCGTCGGGTCCGTTCCCCGTCTGGCCGGCCCCCCCGCCGGTGCAGTCCGCGCCCGCGAACAACGCCAACACGGCGCTGTCGGACATCCGCTTCGCGTGGAGCCTGGTGCCCGGTGCCCAGTCGTACGACATCGAGGTCAGCACCAGCGACCGCTTCACCGCGGCCTCGCAGGTCCTGCTCCAGCGCACCACCTCCACCCGGTTCACCCCGCTGTCGGAGTTCCAGCCCGGTGAGTACTGGTGGCGAGTCCGCGGCGTGTCCACGTCCGGTGTCAGCAAGTGGTCCGGTGCCTGGCAGTTCCGCCAGGCGTGGACCGATCCGCCCACCGGCAGCACCGTCGCCCGGCCGAGCGTGACCTCCGTCGCCGGATCGCAGCCGGTCAACGCGACGGTGCTGTCCTGGACGGCGATCGCCGGCGCCTCGTCGTACGAGGTGCAGTTCGCCAAGGACGCCACCTTCAAGGGCGACACCATCACCTGCACCACGCCGCACGCGACCCTGACGCCGTACCAGGACGGCGCCGTGGACTACAAGGGTGTGCCGGGCGGCGACCCCTGCAGCATCTACGACGCGGTGCCGCCGCCGGGCGCGCCGTTCGGGGTCACCGCGACGATCAGCGCCCCCGGCGAGGTGACGGTCTCGTGGTCGGCCCCCACCACCGGCGGCCCGGCGACCACGTACTACATCGAGAAGTCGACCAACAACGGCGGCACCTGGATCCAGACGGTCCCGGCGCAGTCGACGGAGACGTCGGTCAAGATCACCACGTGCCTCACCGTCGGGGTCCCGGTGGTGTTCCGGGTCGTGGCGACGAACGCCGGTGGGGCCGGCCCGTACTCGGGCACCAGCGCCCCCGTGGTCCCCACCGCACCTCCGACGCCCACCGCGACGGCCACCGGGACGGCAGCGCCCGGGCCGACGACCCCGACCGCGACGGCCGCCTGCCCGACCGGGCGGGTGACGCTGCCGACCTCGACGGTGTTCAACGTCGGTGACACGGTCTATTACCGAGTGCGCGCGGTCGACGCCCGGGTGACCCCGGCCGAGGACGGCCCCACCCCGGACATCTACTCGTTGTGGTCGGACCAGGCGCGCAGCGTCGGCGAGGTCCCGCCGGGTCCGGCGACCTACACCGTCACCGCCGCGCAGACCGGTCCCGGTGCGGCCCCTGGGGTGCCGTCGGGCCTCGCGACGTCCGGCACGACCCAGACGGCGTGCGTGACCAGTGGCGGGGTGGCGTGCTACGCGGACGCACCGGTGATGAGCTGGAGCCCGGTCGGAACCGCCAACTCCGTCTACACCGTCGTCCTGGCCACCGACCGGGACTTCGTCAACCGGATCGGCGCGTTCACCACGGGCAACACGCGTCTGATCCCGTCCCAGGTCCTGGTCGACAACAACAGCGAGTCGTACTACTGGTTCGTGCTGGCCTGCCAGAAGACCGACCAACGGCTGATCTGCCCCGCCGACCGTGACGCCATCAATCAGCCCGGCAAGTACGGCGTGTTCCGCAAGGTGGGGTCGGCGATCTCCGTCCCGTCCGGTCAGGCGAAGACGCAGAAGTCGAACATCACGTTCACCTGGAACGGCGCGGTGCCCGGCGAGGGCGGAACCTCCAACTACGTGCTGCAGGTCGCGACCGACGACCTGTTCGAGCCGGAGCTCAGCGGCGGGTCGATCGTCGAGGAGATCGTGACGGACAACCCGTCCTTCACGGTCGTCGACGACTCCCTCTACCCCGACGGCATCTACTACTGGCGGGTCGCCGCGGTCGACGGCGGCGACAAGCGGCTGCCGTGGAGCGCGACCCAGTACGTCAAGGTCACCACCACGGTGCCGCCGAACCCGACGGTGGTCTCGCTGACCGGGACGAAGAACGGCTTCCAGGTCCGCTGGACCGGCCCGGGCAGCGACGGCGGCTCGTACATCACCGGCTTCCGGGTGTCGTGGAAGTTCGGAAAGAACGGCAGCTGGAAGCGGCAGTCGGTCTCGCCGAGCGTCCGGTCGCTGCGGGTCACGGGGATCAAGACCGGCCGTGAGGTCCGGGTCGTGGTCCAGGCGCAGAACGCGAAGGGCTACAGCCAGAACCCGCCCGTCACGACCACGACCACCAAGCGCCGGTAGCGGCGCCGGCCGCGGCAGATGTGAGCCGAACGGTTGCTACCCGGCCGATCCGGCAGCGGGAAGCAACCACTCGGCTCACTTCTGTACGGGGTGCCCCGGCGCGGCGGTGGTCGGTCAGGGGCCGGCGCGCGGGCTCAGTCGGCGCCGAGGGAGAACGCGGCCTCGAGGTCGTGCCGGGAGTGGGTCCGGAAGGCGATGTGCGTCTCGGTCGCCAGCACGCCCGAAACCCGGCCCACTCCGTCGGTGACCACGCCGGACACGTCGTCGAGGGAGTGCACCCGCACCATCGCGACGAGGTCCAGGTCGCCGGTGACGCTGTAGACCTCGCTGACCCCGTCGAGCTCGGCGAGGGTGGCGGCCACGTCGTTGACCCGGTCGACGTCGGTACGGATGAACACGATCGCGGTGATCACGGGCGCGAGCCTAGCCCGGCCCCGCGCGCGTCAGGGGCCCAGTGCGATCCGGGTGACACCCCCGCGGCGTCGCCCCCGTCCGCCGGCGGTTCCGGCGGCCGGGCCGAGGTCGCCGCCGCCACCCAGCACCGGGCGCGCCACCGTCCGCCGGCCGCCCGCGTCCTCGCCGTACGCCGCCGGTCGGGTGTCGCGGGCGTCGCGCAGCCGCGCGACCAACCGCCCCGCGCCGTGGACCGGCAGCGCCAGCCCGTCCTCGCAGCGCACGAGACGGACCCCGGGGGACTCCAGCCAGCGCAGCAGCAGGGTGGCCTCCTCGGTCAGGCCCGCCGGCGCGGGTGGGATGCCGGGCACCACCACCTCCGCCGCGGCCACGACGGCCTCGACGTGCGGTCGCGGGTCGACGCCGGGGTCGACCAGGGCGGACCCGGCGAGCCGTCCGTGCCGCAGCACGTGCACCTCCCAGCCACCGGCCTCGGTGGGCCGTGCGGCGACCAGCTCCGCCCGGGCGGCCAGCATCGCCATCCGCTGGGCCCGGTCGGCGGCCCGGGCGAACGCCTCGAGCCGCTCCCGCCACACCGCGGCGTCCTCGAAGCGCTCCTGCATGGCCAGCATCGCCATCCGGGCCTGCACGGCGCCGGCGACCGGTCGCGCGTCCTGAGTCATGGCGGTGCGGGCCGCCGTCGCCACGGCGGCGTAGCCGGCCACGTCGATCCCGCCGTCGCACGGGCTGGAGCACCGGCCCATCTCGGCCAGGGCGCATGCCGACGAGGGACGCCGCGGCGACAGCCGGGTCGTGCAGGTGCGCAGCGGGGCCGCCTCCAGCAGCGCCTCCGCAGCCTGCTCCGCGCGACGTCGGCCACGGAACGGTCCCACGTACGCCGCTCCCGCGGCGGCATCGTCCCGGACCTCCCGCACCACGGACAGCCGGGGGAACGGCTCCAGCGTGAGCTTCAGCCACACGTCCCGCTCCGGGTGGCGGGACCTGCGGTTGTAGCGGGGGCGCCGCTCGGCGATGAGCCGCAGCTCGCGGACCTCCGCCTCCAGCGGGGTCGCGCACACGATCGGCACGACCCGCGCGGCGAGCCCGACCATCTCGGCCATCCGGGTCCGCTGCTCGGTGGCGGTGAAGTAGGTCCGTACCCGGCTGCGGAGGTTGCGTGACGTCCCGACGTACAGCGCGCGGCCGCGGTCGTCCTCGAAGACATAGACACCGGGCGCCTCGGGCAGCCCTTCGGCCAGCGTGCGTTTGCGGCGCTGGGCCGCGCTGACGCGCGAGGAGTAGGTCAGCAGCTCGTCCAGCGAGTGCACGCCGAGGTCCCCGACGCGCTCGAGCAGGGCGTGCAGCACGTCCACCGTGGCGCGGGCGTCGTCCAGCGCCCGGTGCGTCGGCCGGGTCGAGGCGTGCACGTGCGCGGCTAGCGTCGCCAGCTTGCAGTTGGGCACCTCGTCGCGATGCAGCACCTGCCGCGCGAGGCGAGCGGTGTCCACCACGGCGAAGCCGGGCCAGGCCGTGCCGGTCCGCGCGCAGGCGCCCTTGAGGAAGCCGATGTCGTAGGGCGCGTTGTGCGCCACCAGGACGCTGCCCCGGGCGAACTCCAGGAACGCCGGCAGCACGGCCGGGACCCGTGGTGCGCCGACGAGCATGGCGTCGGTGATGCCCGTGAGTGCCGCGACGAACGGGGGCACCGGGGAGCCGGGGTCGACGAGGGTCTGCATCTCGCCGAGGACCTCGCCGGCGCGCACCTTCACCGCTCCGACCTCGGTGATGCCCGCGTCGGCCGGGGAGCCGCCGGTCGTCTCCAGGTCGACGACGACGAACGTGACCTCGGTCAGCGGGGTGCCCAGCTCGTCCAGGCTGGCCTGCTGCGGCCCCGGCCGTGCGGAGGTCATGTCGGCGACCGTACGACCGGGGTCCGACGGTCCCGGGTCGCGACGCGCGGGGCGCCCGCGGGTACGTTGTGTCGGTCCCCACCGGCCCGGCGAAGGAGCCGACGTGCCCGTCCCCCTGCCCGATGCGACGACCCGCTGGCGCTGCTCCCACTGCGGCAACCTGACCCGGTTCGACGTGGTCCGGGTACGCCGGACCCGGGAGTTCTGGCACGTAGCGCTGTCCGGCGAGGCCGAGGTGGAGCAGGAGGAGGTCCTCGACGAGGTCGTCGAGGACGTGCGCTGCCGGTGGTGCTCGACCGGGGACTCGGTGGTGCTGGTACCTCGGCCCGAGGCGGGCGGTCCGACCGAGGAGGTCGGTCTGGGTGGCACCCCCTGAGGAGGGTCCTGACGTCGAGCACGGTCCTGTCGTCGAGGACGGCGCCGACGTCCTCCCCGGCGTGCTGCCCGCCCCGGCCCGTGACCGGGTGGTGGCGCTCGCGGCCGACACGCTGGGGGAGCTGAGCCCACCGGAGGTGCCGGCGTCCCTGCGGGCGTTCGTGCGCTTCCGGCCCGAACGCCGCGCCCGGCGGGCGGCCACACCTATCGCGGCCGCGCTCGAGTCCGACGACGGCTTCCGTCGGCGGGTGGCCGCTCGCCTGCGGGAGGGGCAGCCCGACCTGGCGGCGGCGCTCGACCAGGGCCGGGCACCCTCTGCCGCGGACCCGGCGGAGCTGGCCGCGGCCGCGTACCTGCTGCGCGGGCCGGACTGGCAGGCCGTCCTGGCGGCAGCCGCCGAGGCGCTGGCCGCGGCGGAACGGTCCCGCGCGCGGGACTCCGCGCAGGACGAGGTGGTCCGCCTGCGCGCCGAGCTCACGTCGGTGCGTACGGAGCTCGCGCGGGTCCGGTCCGAGGCGGACGAGGCGGTCGCGGCGGCTCGCGCGGACGTGACCCGGCTGCGGCGCGAGGTCCGCCAGCTGTCGGCCGACCTGGCCCGCGCCCGGTCGGCGGCGGAGGAGGCCGACCGGCTGCGGTCGTCGGTCGAGGCGTCGCGGGTCGAGGAGCGGCGCCGGCTGGAGGCCGAGCTGCGCCGCGCCACCGGGCGACTGGAGCAGGCGCAGGCGGACCTGGAGGACGCCCGCCGGTCGGATCGGGATGCCCGCTCGGCCCTGGACGTACGGGCCCGGCTGCTGCTGGATGCCGTGCTGGGCGCGGCCCGGGGCCTGGAGCGCGAGCTGGCCCTCCCGCCCGTGGGGCAGACCCCGGCGGACGCCGTCGCCGCGGAGGTGGCGGGCGAGGAGCGGGCGGCCGGCGGCCCCCGCCCGGCCCGTGGCCTGCCCGCGGACGACCCGGCGCTGCTGCACGAGCTGCTCGCGCTGCCCCGGGTCCACCTCGTCGTCGACGGTTACAACGTGACCAAGGCGGCGTACGGGGACCTGCCACTGGCGGACCAGCGCGGCCGTCTGGTGGCCGGGCTGGCCGGACTGGCCGCGCGGACCCGGGCCGAGGTGACCTGCGTCTTCGACGGTGCCGCCGTGGGCGGGGTGAGCGGGCCGCGGGCGCGCGGCGTCCGGGTGTTGTTCAGCGACCCGGGCGAGACGGCCGACGCCCTCGTGCTGCGGCTGGTCCGGGCGGAGCCCGAGGGCCGCCCGGTCGTGGTCGCGTCCAGCGATCGCGAGGTGGTGGACGGTGCCCGCCGCCTGGGGTCGCACGCCGTTCCGGCGACGGCGCTGGCCCGGCTGCTCGAGCGCGGGACGGCCTGACGACGTCGCGGCGGCCTGGCGGAGACGGCACGGCCGCACCCGACGCGCCTCCGGTGTGTCGGACCCCCCTCCTAGCGTTCCCGACGCCGGCCCGTGGGGGCCGGTGACCCGTGGGGGGTCGAGCGAACGGACCGGCGCGCACGCGTCGGGCGAGGAGGTCGTCATGGCCGCAGGTGCGCACGGCTCGGTCGCCGGGGGCTGGAGCCGGAAGCCCATGCGCGGGGGCGGTCGGCCGGCCGAGGGGCCGACCGACCTGGTCATCGACTGCGCGACCTGCGCGGTGCGCTCTCCAGCCACCTGCGCCGACTGCGTCGTCAGCGTGCTGCTGGGCCCGCCGTCGGAGGCGATCGGGGCGATCGGAGCCGACGGGGAGGGCCCGGACCTGGTCGAGGCGGTTCCGGTGCCCTGGACGGCGGTGGAGGCGCTGCCGGGGGACCCGGCCGACCCGGCGCTGCCGGGGGAGACGACCGTGCTGCCGGGGGAGACGGCCGTGCTGCCGGGGGAGACGACCGTGCTGCCGACGACGGTGACGACACGGCCCGACGCGTCGGGGGAGGGCCCCGTCGTGCTGGACGAGGTCGAGCGGGCCGCCCTGGCCGCGCTGGCGGACGGCGGCCTGGTGCCGCCGCTGCGGCTCGTGCCGGGTGACGCCCCCTCCACCGACCGCGACGGGTCGACCGGGCGTGGCCCGCGCCGACCACCGATCTCCCCGCGGCACCCCGCGGGGCGGGCCCGCCGCGGCTGACCGACCTCGGCCGTGGTGCCACCCGGGCCGGCACCGGCGCGGCGACGGGTCCCGTCCGACGCCCTTGTCCGACGCCGAGCCCGTGCGACGCCGAGCCCGTGCGACGCCGAGCCCGTGCGACGCCGAGCCCTGGGACAGCGAGCCCGTGCGACAGCGAGCCCGTGCGACAGCGAGCCCGAAAGACACGGGACCGTCCGGTTCGGCGTGGTCTGTCCGGGACCAGTGAGGTCAATGGGACGGACGTGGCGAATGGGGTGGTGACGAGGGGCTGACGGTGCGACGGGTCGCTGTTAGCGTGACGGCCGATCCCCGATCCCCGATCCCCGATCCCGATCCCAGATCCCCGCCGTCCCGGGGACGGACGCCGCCCGGAGGGAGACGACCCTGGTCCCGCAGCCGTCGTCCCGTGGCCGCGGTCGCCCCCTGCTAGTGGGAGCGGCCGCGGGTCTCATGCTCGCCGCCGGGCTCGTCGTCCCGACCACGGCCGCCGCCGAGCCGGACCCGCGGCTGGCCGAGGTCGAGGCCCAGGTGCTGGCGCTGGAGGCCGAGGCCGACTCCGCCACCGAGCAGGCCAACGGGGCCGCGCTGCAGCTCGCCGAGGTGGAGCAGCGCCTGGTGGGTCTGCGCGGCCGGGTCTCCTCCCAGCAGAAGGCCCTGGGCGACACCCAGCGTGCGATGGGCCAGTTCGCCCGCGCGACGTACGTGGGCGCCGGTCTCGACACCACCCTGCGAGTGCTCCTCGCGGACAGCCCGGAGGAGTTCCTCGCCCAGGCCGCCGCCGCGGACCAGGTGGCCCGGACCCAGAGCGCCGTCCTGCGCCGCACGCAGACCGCGCGGCTGCGGCTGCTGCAGGCCCAGGCCGCCGTGCAGGAGCAGGAGCAGGCCGCCCAGCGCGCCCGCGACGAGATGGCCGGCGCCCAGGAGCAGGCCCAGCAGCGGCTGCAGCAGGCCCAGGACCTGCTGGCCACGCTGCAGGAGGAGGAGCGCCTCCGGCTGGAGGAGGAGGCCCGCAAGCGGCGCGAGGAGGCCCTGCGCGCGGCCCAGGAGGCGGCGGCCGCGGCGGCCGCCGCGGCGGCGCAGGCGCGTGACACCGCCGCCTCCCGCGACGATGCCCCGGGCCCGGCAGCTCCCGGCCCGGCAGCTCCCGGTCCGGACGCCCCCGGCCCGGCGGCCCCGGACCCGGCCCGGCCGAGCCGGCCCTCGCCCGCGGATCCGGCCGACCGCCCCTCGCCGCAGCAGTCGCAGGATGAGCGGCCGCAGCAGTCCCAGGACCAGCAGCAGCCGCAGTCCGAGCCCCCGGCGCCCCGGCCCACGAAGCCGACCACCGCGCCCCCGTCGGAGAAGCCCACCCCCAAACCCACGCCCAAGCCGACCCCCACGCCGACCGAGGAGGAGCCGCCGTCCGGCGGCGGCGGAGGGTCGGTGCGCGCCGCCGAGGCGGTCGCCTACGCCCTGGCCCAGGTGGGCGACAGCTACGTGGCGGGGGCCGCCGGGCCGAGCGCCTTCGACTGCTCCGGGCTGACCATGGCCGCCTGGCGGGCGGCCGGGGTCTCGCTGCCGCACTACAGCCGCGCGCAGTACTCCGTCACCCGCCGGGTGAGCGTCAGCCAGGCGCAGCCTGGCGACCTGGTCTTCTACTTCGGCCGCGGCGCCCACCACGTCGGGATGTACATCGGCGGCGGCCGCATGGTGCACGCCGCCAACCCGCGCACCGGCGTCTACATCTCGGGGATCTTCGACCCCTGGTACGGCGAGCGGTTCAGCGGGATCGGTCGGGTGGGCTGACCAGCGCGGGAACCGGGTCGTCGGACCGCTCCGGGCGCAGCACCGCCGTGACCGCCAGCACCGTCCCCGCGAGCAGCAGACCGAGCCGGACCACCTGCACCGCCACCGCGGGGGGCGTCCCGTCCTGCATCGACCCGTACGCGAAGGGGTAGATCACCTGCCCCAGCAGCGCGGACCCGGCCAGCAGCCACAACGCCCGCCGCATCCGGGTGGCCGGGTCCAGCAGGCACACGGCCGCGATGCCGGCGACCCACACGCCGTACTGCGGGGAGATCACCCGGCTGGTCACGATCGAGACGAGCACCACCGCCAGCGCCACGTCGGCGGGCGGGACCCGCTCCAGCCGTCCGCGCAGCCGCTGCACCAGGACGACTGCGTACATCAGCAGCCCGAGCAGCGTCAGCGTGAGCCCGACCGCCTCGGCGCCGGCCATCGCGATCTCCTGCGCGCCGTACCGGAACTCCTGCGCGATGACGACCGGTCCGAAGGCGCCGGCCACCAGGTACGGCAGCGCGCCCACCGACTCCACCTGCAGCCCGCGGTCGCCCTGCTCGGCCAGGAAGGCCCCGGTCCCGTCGGCCCACAGCGCCAGCACGGCCCAGCCGGCGGCCACGGTCACGGCGGCCACGGCGGCCGCCGGTCCCAGCACCCGGCGCGGGGCCGCGAGCAGCAGCAGCCCCGGCCACACCTTGAGCAGCACCCCGACGCCCACCGCGGCGCCCGCACGCACCGGCCGCCCGATCCACAGCAGGGCGACGACCGCCGCCAGGGTGGGGAACACGTCGAACCGCCCCAGGGTCACCGGACCCACGAGCACCCCGCCCAGCACCCACGCCCACGCGGCCTGCGGCCGATCCACCCGGCGGCCCCGGGCGAGCAGGAGCAGCAGCACCGCGAGGTCCGCGAGCGCGGCGAGCACGAGGAACCCCGTCACCGGGTCGGTCGCGGCGTAGCGGGCCAGCACGAAGACCACTCCGGCCAGCGGCGGGTACTGCCAGGTCTCGTCGCCCACCGGGAACTGGCCGGACGCCAGGAGTTCCGACCACTCCGCGTACAGCCGGACGTCGTTGATGAGCAGGTCTGCGTCGGGGTACGGGACCGAGTCGGTCGCGATGAGGACGAGGAGGACCCGGCTCAGGCCCCAGGCGACCAGCAGCGCCCCGGGCCGGCGGGCCCAGCGGCCCCAGGACACCGCGCTCAGGGCGTGGGGTCGCCGGGCTGGGGGAGCAGGCCGAGCCGCAGCGCCGTCATCAGCGCCTGCGCCCGGTTGGCCGCGCCCAGCTTCTCGTACAGCTTGGAGATGTGGGTCTTCGTGGTCGACTCGGAGATGTACAGCTGCCGCGAGATCTGCGCCACGCCGAGGCCGTCGGCGAGCAGCTGCAGCACCTCCTTCTCCCGGCCGGACAGCTGCGGGCCGCTGGGCGTCATCCGCCGCTTCATCGCCTCGGCGAGGTCGTTGGCCGTGAACGCGCGCGGGGAGGAGGCGGCGTGCCGGGCGGCGGCCACCACGTCCTCGCTGGGGGCGTTCTTGGGCACGAAGGCGCTGGCGCCGGCATCCAGCGCCGCGAAGAGCTGGTCGTCGCCGGCGTACATGGTGAGGACCACGATGCCGAGCTCGGGGGCGTCCTGGCGGGCCTGCCGGGCGGCATCGATCCCGCTGCCGTCGGGCAGCCGCACGTCGAAGATCACCACGTCCGGGGTCAGCAGCTTGAGCAGCCGGAGCGCGTCGGCGACGGTGCCGGCCTCCCCGACGACCTCGAACTCGCCGTCGCGCTCGAACGCGCGGCGCAGGCCCTGCCGGATGAGCTCGTGGTCGTCGACCAGCAGCACCGAGATGGGCATGGCGCTCGTCCCCTTTCCGCCCCCCCGACGACCGGGCGGGCTGCCCGCGCGGCCGTCCGGGGACGACCCTAGCCGAGCGAGCCGGTCAGGCTGACGTCACCGCGCCCTGCGGCTGCCGGGTCCCCATCTCCGGACCCAGCGTGGTCTCCACGACCGTGCCGCCGCCGACCCGGGGCCGGATGGTCAGCGTGGCGCCGAGCCGGAGGGCCCGTTCCCGCATGATCTCCAGGCCGTAGCTGTCCGGCCGGGCCGACCCCATGCCCCGCCCGTCGTCGGCGATGCGCAGGAAGGCCCGCGGCGGGTCGACCCGGCAGGTGACCCACAGGTTGCGGGCCTCGGCGTGCTTGCGGGCGTTGGTGATGGCCTCCTGGGCGATCCGCAGCAGCTCGGTCTCGGCCTCGACCCCCAGCCGGGTGGCCGACTCCTCCAGCACCAGGTGGACGGTGATGCCGGAGCCGGTGCCCATCGACCGCAGGTACGACGACAGCGCCGCGCCGAGGCCGGTCGACGGCTGCACGTCGCTGCGCAGGTCGAAGATCGACAGTCGCAGCTCGGTGACGATCCGGGTGAGCTCCCCGCGCAGGGTCGCCAGGTCCTCGCGCAGCTCCGGGTCGTCCTTCGCCCGGGCGCTGAGGTCGTCGACGACGTAGCCGAGGGACGCCACCTCCTGGGCCACGCCGTCGTGGATCTCCCGAGCCACCCGTCGGCGCTCCTCCACGGTGGCCAGGGCCCGGACCTCGCTGAACATCCGCCCGGTGTCGATCCGCAGCGCCGCGTCGTCGGCGACGGCCTGGGCCTGGGCCAGCTCCTGGATCGTCCAGGCCGGGCCCTCGCGCTCCAGGCCGATGAGTCCGGTGCGCCGCTCGCCGACGCGCAGCGGGATTACCGCGGACACCCCGCGCACCGGCCGGCTGAAGGACCCGAGCCGCTGGACGGCGACACCGGAGGACCACGCCTGGCCCCAGATCGTCCGCCCCAGCCGCGGGTCCCAGTCCAGCCGGTCCGCGCCGGAGAAGGCCAGCGGGACCAGCGACTCGTTCTGGCCCAGGCCGATCAGGGCGGCCCGGTCGAAGTGCAGCACCTGCCGGATGCGACTCAGCGTCGACTGGGCCAGGCTCACCTCGTCCAGGCCGGTGGGCAGCTGCCGGGCGATCTCACGCAGCTCGGACAGCAGCCGGTTGGCGGCCTCGTACGTCGCCCGGCTGCGGCCCGCGCGCTCCTGCACCGAGCGGACCGCGATGCCGACCAGGCCCATCGCCAGCCCGAGGAGCAGCCACAGCGCGAGGTCCGCGACGTCCGGCGGCTCGGCCGACCCCTCGACCAGGAACGACCCCACCACCAGCACGCTGGCCGAGACGACGGCCGCGGCCAGGGCGGCGAGCAGACCGACCTGCAGTCCGGCGACCAGCGGCGGGACGATGAGGTACGGCAGCACCGGCTCGTTCGACCCCGGGACGAGGACGAGGACGGCCGCGACGCCGCCGGCCTCCGCCAGCAGCAGGAGCGTCCGGACCAGCAGGCTGCGGCTGGGGAGGCTGGCCACTCCGGCGATGCCGGCCAGCGCGACCAGCTGCGGCCACGTCTCGCCGAGGTTGCCGGTGAGCGCGGCGATGCCGACGCACAGGGTGACGACGCCGGCCCGGATGGCCACGACGACCGGGGGCGGCCCGCCCGCCGGGCCGGGGGCCGTGTGCAGGGACACCGTCACGATCCGACCGTGGCATACGCGCACCCGCGACTCCACCCGGCGCGCGGCGGGCTGCCGGGCGGGGCGCCCGCGGGTCAGCCGGTGGCCACCGTGGAAGCCACCCGGGCCCGTACCCGCGGGTCCCGCCAGCGGCGTCGGGTCCCGGCCCAGGACCAGGCGCTGGCGGCCGCCACGAGGAGGGACACGACCAGGACCCCGGGGACCGAGTCCGCCTGCAGGCAGACCCCGTACGCCGTGCCGGTCACCGCGGCGATGACGGCCAGCCGGGCGGAGTACCAGGCCAGGGTCCCCGGTGGTGCGGGGGTGTCCCGGGGCCCGCGCAGGTCCGCGCGGTACGGCCGGGTCACCGACCACCGCAGCGCGCGGGTGACGACGAGCGCGACGCAGCCCACCGCCGACCCGGCGATGGCCAGCGCCCCGGCGACCGTGAGCGGGTCGCGCATCCGGACCAGGCCGCAGGCGACGGTGACCAGCACGGCGCCGAGGACGACCTCGGTCGAGACCCGGGCCTTCGCGGACAGCGCCAGCCCGGCCTGCCCGGGCAGGGACGCCCGCCACAGCGCGCCGCTGCCGTCGAGGCAGAACGCGTTGATCGGGAACAGCAGGGCGGCACCGGTGGCCACCAGCGGCGGCAGCAGCGTGAGCACGGCCCCGTCCAGCGGCGCCAGCAGCGCCAGTACGCCGGGGGTGATGCCGATGACCAGCGCGCCCCGCCGCAGGGGCACCGAGCGCCACACCCCGGCGCGGTCGACGGCCACGAGGTCCGCGAGCGGGCTGCGCCCGGGGGAGCGGCGCCGCACCGGCCGGTCGTCGTCGCGGGCCAGCCGGACCACCTGACGGCGCAGCGACCACCCGCACGCCGCGACCGCGACCTCGTGGGCGACCACGGCCACGACCACCAGCCCGGCCGCGATCGCCGCAGCAACCTCGGCCCGCTCCGCGGCGGTGCCCAGGACGGCCGCCAGCCGGTCCGCCCCCAGGGCCGCCGCCACGTCCACCAGCGCCAGCTCGCGCAGCCGCAGCACCGCGACGGTGACTACCGCCGCCACCACGGCGGCCGCGGCCGCGCGCCGCCACGGCGTCCGCGCCCACCCCAGCAGCAGCCACGCGGCCGCGTGGCCGAGCACGGACAGCGTCGCCGCCAGCAGGATGACCAGCAGCCCCGGCACCCAGGGGGCCAGCGGTCCCTCGGCGACGTACGCCGTCGCCGCCGCCAGCGCGCAGGTCTGCAGCGACCAGGCCAGGTTGAGGGGGGCCAGCAGCAGCGAGGAGTCGACCCGGGTCCGCGGCCGCAGCGGGTACGCCGTCAGCTGCGAGTCGGGGATCAGCTCGAACCCGCCGCCGACCAGCATCGGCGACAGCACGGAGGTGACCAGCAGGCCGGTGATCGCCGCCGGGAGCAGCAGGGCGGCCTCGGCCACGTAGTTCCGGGGCAGACCGGACCCGACCCAGATGGCCACCAGGGGGGCGGCCAGCAGCAGCAGGACCGGGACCGCCAGCAGTGGCCGGGCCCCGGCGGGCCGGATCATCCGCCAGCGCGCGCGGACCAGGGCCCGGACCCGCCCGCGGGCCGGGGACCCGCGGGTGCCCGCGACGGTGGTCACGCGGCCGTCCTCATGCCGTCACCCTCACCCCAGCAGGGCCCGGTAGCGCGCCGCGCCCTCCTCGCCGCGCAGTTCCTCCGCCGGCGCGGCCGCCGCGACCGCTCCGCGCCGCAGCACGACCGCCTCCTGGCAGGCCTCGACCGCCAGCGGGAGCAGGTGGGTGGACACCAGCACGGCGGCCCCGCGCAGCCGGGCCGCGCGGATCTCCTCCAGCGTGGCCTCCACCCCGAGCGGGTCGACGCCGTCGAACGGCTCGTCCAGCAGCAGCACCGCCGGCTCGTGGAAGGCGGCCAGCAGCACCGACAGCCGCCGGCCCATGCCGTGGGAGAAGCCGGCGGTCACCCGGTCGGCGGCGCCGAGCAGGTCGAAGCGGTCCAGCAGGCCCTCGGCCCGCTCCTCCCACCCGGGGGGCATCCCGCGCAGCCGCGCCGCCAGCGCCAGGTGCTCCCAGGGCGTGGCCCGCGGGATCAGCCCGCCCACGTCGGGGCAGTAGCCCACGACCTCGCGCGCGTCCTCCGGGTGCCGTACGGCGTCCACCCCCGCCACGCGCACCTCGCCGGACGTGGGCGGCAGCACGCCGCCCAGGACCCGCAGGCTGGTGGACTTGCCGGCACCGTTGCGGCCGACGAGGGCGACCGCCCGACCCGCGGGAACCCGCAGGTCGAGGCGGTCGACCGCGACGACACGTCCGAACGAGACGACCAGGCCGCGGACGTCGACGACTGCCACCGGCCGGGCGGCGGCGTCAGCCGTTGTAGAGGGCGTCCACGTCGGCCGCGTACTCCTTCATGACCACGGCCCGCTTCAACTTCATCGACGGGGTGAGCTGGCCGCCCTCCTCCGTCCAGTCCTCGGCCAGGATCCGGAACTTCTTGATCGCCTCGGCGTTGGACACCGCCTTGTTGGCCTGGTCCACCGCCTCCTGGATGTCGGCGACGAGGTCCGGGTCGTTGACGAGGTCCGCGACGGTGGCCGACTCCGGCTTGCCCTTCTGCTTCTTCCACTGCGGGAAGGAGTCCGGGTCGATCGTGACCAGGCAGGCGATGAAGGGCTGGGCGTCGCCGACGACCATGCACTGGCTGACCAGCCAGTTGGCGCGCAGCCGGTCCTCCAGCACCGCGGGGGCGACGTTCTTGCCGCCGGCGGTGACCAGGAGCTCCTTCTTGCGGCCGGTGATCTTCACGTAGCCGTCGGTGTCCATCTCCCCGATGTCGCCGGAGTGGAACCAGCCGTCGGCCTCGAGGATCTCGGCGGTGGCCGTCGGGTTGTTCCAGTAGCCGCGGAAGATGTGCGGCCCCTTGAGCAGCAGCTCCCCGTCGTCGGCCACCATGACCGACGCGCCCGGGAACGGCTTGCCGACGGTGCCGATCTTGACCTTGTCCGGTCGGTTGACGGTGGTGGCGGCGCTGGTCTCGGTCAGGCCGTAGCCCTCCAGGATCGTCACGCCCATGCCGCGGAAGAAGTGGCCGAGGCGCTCGCCCAGCGGCGCGCCACCGGAGACCGCCCAGGCGACGTTGCCGCCCATCGCGGCGCGCAGCTTGCCGTAGACCAGCTTGTTGAACACGCCATGCTTGATCTTGAGGATGAAGCCGGGGCCGCCGGTGTCCAGTGCCTTGCTGTAGTCGATGGCCGTCTGCGCCGCGGTGTTGAAGATGTTGCCCTTGCCCTCGGCGGTGGCCTTCTGCTGGGCGCCGTTGAACACCTTCTCGAACACTCGCGGCACGGCCAGCAGGAAGGTGGGCTGGAACGACTGCAGGTCCGGCAGCAGGTTCTTGATGTCGGCGGAGTGGCCGAGGCGGACGCGGGCCCGCACGGCGCCGAGCTGGATGGCGCGGCCGAAGACGTGCGCGAGCGGGAGGAAGAGCAGGGTGGAGGACCCGGGCGCCAGGAACACCTGGGGCATGCCCTGGACGATGTTGTCGACCTCGAACATAAAGTTGGAGTGGGTGAGGTCGCAGCCCTTGGGCCGGCCCGTGGTGCCCGAGGTGTAGATGATCGTGGCCGTGCTGTCCGGCCCCAGGCTGGCGCGGCGCGCCTCGAGGTCCTCGTCGGACACGCTGACGCCGTCGGCCTTCAGCTTGTCGAGGGCGCCGTCGTCGATGACCCACACGCGGGAGGTGTCCGGGACGGAGGCCGCGACCTCCTCGAAGACCGCCTTGTGCTTGCCGGTCTCGACGAAGATGCCGACCGCGCCGGAGTCGCTGCAGATCCACTCCACCTGCTCGGCGGAGGAGGTCTCGTAGATCGGGACGGGGACGCAGCCGGCGTACCAGCAGGCGTAGTCGATGACCGTCCACTCGTAGCGGGTCCGCGACATGATCGCCATCCGCGACCCGGCCTCGACCCCGGACGCGACGATGCCCTTGGCGACCGCCTTGACCTCGTCGAGGAACTGCTGCGCGGTCACGCCGGCCCACGCGTCGCCGCGGCGTACGGAGAACACGACCTTGTCGGGAACCTGCTGCGCGTTCTCGACGATGTGGTCGCTGAGGTTGCCCGACGTCACCGGCGCGACGATGGCGGGCTCGTGGAACTCCTTCACCGTGGTCCTCCCTGGACGGTTCCCGAGTGGTGTTCCGGGAGACGCTACGGGATCCCCGTCGTCCCGGCGACCGGAACCCTACTTCGGGTATTCCGTTTCCCGCCCCGGGGGGAGCCCCACCCGCAGGGGCTGCGTGGCATCCTGCACAGGTGCCCGGAGTGGACCTCGTCGACGAGACCTACCTCGTGGTGGCGCCCGCCCGGGTGGCCGCGGTGGTGGCCGACCCGGTGCGCTGGCGGGCCTGGTGGCCGGGCCTGGAGTTGACGGTGTTCATGGACCGCGGGCTGCAGGGGATCCGTTGGTCGGTGACCGGGGACCTGGTCGGGTCCAGCGAGATCTGGCTGGAGCCGTACTCCGACGGGGTGATCCTGCACTACTACCTGCGCGCCGACCCGACCGAGCCGGGCAGCCGCACCTCGGCCCGCATGCTGCCGGACAGCCCCCGGGGACGCCGCCAGCAAGACCGGCTACGACGCCGGCACGCGCTGGCCTGGAAGCGCACCGTGTGGGCCCTCAAGGACGAGCTCGAGGAGGGTCGGCCGGCCGGCGTGCCGCGCCCTCCGGACGCGTGACCGCGACCCGCGGTGGGTGACAATCGGGCCGTGGCCGAGCACGAGCGCTGCCCCAACTGCGGGGCGAGCCTGCCCGCGGGGGCGACCTGGTGCTCGCTGTGCTTCGCCGACCTGCGCAGCGCGCCGCAGCCGGAACCCGAGCAGCAACTCTCGCCGGACACCGAGCCGGCCCGGGTCCCCGAGGCGGCGGCGGACGAGGCCCGGGCCGAGACGGCCGGAACCGCGGCCGCGTCGGGGGCGGACCCCGGGGTGGACTCGCTGCTGGCCGAGCTGGCCGCCCAGGAGTCCGCGACCACGCCGGCCTTCGTGCGGCACTTCTCGTCCCGGGGCACCCGCGTGCTGGTCATGATCCTGGGCACCGTCGGCCTGGCCGCCCTGCTGTTCCTGCTCCTGGTCGTCCTCGGCGCGCTGTTCTGAGGCGGGGCGCCGAGCGATGACCCGGGTGCACGTCGTGAGCGACGTCCACGGTGCCGCGGATGCGCTGGCCCGCGCGGGCGACGGCGCGGACGTCCTGGTCTGCCTCGGGGACCTGATCCTGTTCGTGGACTACGAGGACCCGTCGCAGGGGATCCTCGCCGACCTGTTCGGCGCGGAGCGGGCCGCGCACTTCATCGCCCTGCGCACCGCGGACCGCTTCGAGGAGGCCCGGGCCTACTCCGCCGAGCTGTGGCGGGAGGTGCCGGGGGACCGGTGGGAGGTCATCCGCGACCGCGTCGACGCGCAGTACGAGGCCCTGTTCGCGGCGCTGCCCTCACCCGCCTACCTGACGTACGGCAACGTCGACATCCCGGCGCTGTGGCCGCGTCACCTGCGCCCCGGCCACACCGTGCTCGACGGCGAGGTCGTGGAGATCGACGGCGTCTCCGCGGGTTTCGTCGGTGGCGGGCTCACCAGCCCGATGCGCACCCCGTTCGAGGTGTCCGAGGAGGAGTTCGCCGCCAAGGTGGACCGAATCCGCGGCTGCGACGTGGTCTTCTCTCACATCCCGCCGGCCGTCCCGGAGCTCTGCTACGACGTGGCGGCGCGGCGATTCGAGCGGGGCAGTCGGGCACTGCTGGACCTGGTGCGCACCACGGCGCCCCGGCTCCTCGTGCACGGGCACGTGCACCAGCCGCTGGTCGCGCGCACCCGGATCGGCCGGACCGAGTGCGTCAACGTCGGTCACTTCCGCGCCCGCCGCCGCCCGTACGTGCTGGCCTGGTGAGGCCCGGGGGTACCCTCCGGACCCATGGCCGACCAGACCGAGTCCCACATCGTGATCGACTCCGCACCGGGGCCGATCATGGACGTCATCGCCGACCTCGAGGTCTACCCCGAGTGGAGCGAGGGGATCAGCCAGGTCGTGGTCCTGTCCGAGTTCGAGGAGGACGGCCGGCCGGCGGAGGCGCGCTTCCACCTGGAGTCCGGGCCGATCAAGGACACCTACGAGCTGGAGTACGACTGGGACGGCGATCGCGAGGTCTCCTGGTGGCTGACCCGTGGCGACATGCTCAAGGCCATGGACGGCACGTACCTGTTGGAGGACAACGGGGACGGGACGACCACGGTGCGCTACCGGCTCGCGGTGGACGTGAAGATCCCGATGATCGGGATGATCAAGCGCAAGGCGGAGCGGGTCATCGTCGACACCGCGCTGAAGGGCCTGAAGAAGCGCGTGGAGGACGGCTCCTGACGGTGCGCGTCGTCCTGTTCACCGGCAAGGGCGGGGTCGGCAAGACGACCCTGGCGGCCGGGACCGCGGCGCTCGCCGCCGAGCGCGGGCTGCGCGCGCTGGTGCTGTCCACCGACGCGGCGCACAGCCTCGGTGACGCCCTCGGGCTGGAGCCCGAACCCGGTGTGCCCGTACAGGTCTCGGACGGCCTGTTCGTCGAGCACGTGGACACCAGGCGGCGGCTGGACTCGGCCTGGGGCGGCATCCAGGACTACCTGCTGACGGTCATGGACGCGGCCGGGGTGGACCCGCTGGAGGCCGAGGAGCTGACCGTGCTGCCCGGCGCCGAGGAGGTCCTGGCGCTGATGGAGGTGCGCGACCGGGTCCGCTCCGGCCACTACGACGTCGTCGTCGTCGACTGCGCCCCGACCGCCGAGACGCTGCGGCTGCTGGCCCTGCCCGACGCGCTGACCTGGTACATGGACCGGATCTGGCCGACCGAGCGCCGGGTGATCCGGGCCCTGCGCCCGGTGCTGTCCAAGGCCACCGGCGTCCCGATGCCCGGCGACCCGGTGCTGGACGCGCTGGAGACCCTGCACGCGGAGCTCACCGACGTGCGGGAGGTGCTCACCGACGAGCACGCGAGCGTCCGGTTGGTCCTCACGCCGGAGTCCGTGGTCGTCGCCGAGTCGCGCCGCGCGCTGACCCTGCTGTCGCTGTACGGCTACCGCGTCGACGCGGCGCTGGTGAACCGGCTGGTCCCCGAGGGTGACGACCCCTGGCTGCGCGCCTGGGTCGCCTCTCAGAGGGTCCGGCTGGCGGAGGTCGAGGCCGACCTGGACCCGGTTCCCGTGCTGCGGGTGCCCTACCGGGCCGGGGAGCCGGTGGGCCGGGCGGACCTGCTGGCGCTGGCGGCCGAGGCCTACGGCGACGTCGACCCCGTCGCACCGCCACGGCTGCCGCCCCCGCTGGACGTCCGGCGCGACGGGGACCGCTACCTGCTGCGCCTGGCGCTTCCGCTGGTGGCGCGCGGCGAGGTCGACCTGGCGCGGCGCGGCGACGAGCTGCTGGTGTCAGTGGGGCCGCACCGGCGGGCGCTGGCCCTGCCCAGTGCGCTGCGGCGTTGCCACCTGCGCGGGGCGTCGGTGGAGGATGGTGTCCTCACCGTCCGCTTCGTCCCCGACCCCGAGGCCAGGAGGAGCACGTGACCGGCCAGCCGTGGTGGCACCAGCCCGCCGACGACCCGTCGGACGGCGACGGCAGCGAGGGCAGCGGCAGCGGCGCCGGCGCGGCGCCCGACCCGGCGCAGGCGGCCGCCGCGCTGCTCGGCACGGTGATGACCGAGGCGGGCCGCTTCCTGTCCACGGTGCAGGGCCGGATCTCTCTGCCGGGGGAGTCCCTGCCGATCGCGACCGGCAGCCAGGAGTGCCTGGCCTGCCCGGTCTGCCGGGCCATCGCGGCGCTGCGCGCCGTCGACCCCGACGACGTCGACCGGTTCGCCGCGGGCCTCACCGCACTGCTGGACAGCCTCACGCCTCGTGCCACGGACACCGACGCGGAGGGGGCCGCCGGTGCCGATCCCGCGGCGGCCGCGGAGGGGGAGGGACCGACCGGGGGCGAGGCCGGACCACGGCGGACCGGGCCGCACCGTGCGCGCCGGCCCACCCGGCCGCGGACCCACGTGGAGCACGTACCGCTCGACGAGGACGGCCCACGGGACGAGGACGACGAGCGCGGCGAGCCGGCGGGCGACCCCGAGTCCTAGGCTGCAGGGAACGCATTCGCGCACGCGACAGGGAGGCCCGATGGGGCTCACGCTCGGCGTCGACGTCGGCGGCACCAAGATCCTCGGCGGGGTCGTGGACGAGGACGGCGTCATCCTGGCCACGACCCGGCGACCCACGCCGCGCAACGACGCGGCCGCGGTCGTCCAGACGATCGTCGACGTGGTGGAGGAGCTGCGCGCCGACCACGAGGTCGAGGCGATCGGCGTCGGCGTCGCCGGACTGGTCGACGCCGACCGGTCCCGGGTCATCTTCGCCACCAACCTGGGCTGGGCCCAGGAGCCGCTGCGGGCCGACATCGAGTCCCGCACCGGCCTGCCCGCCGTGATCGAGAACGACGGCAACGTCGCCGCGTGGGGGGAGTTCCGGTTCGGTGCCGGCCGCGACCTGGACGACATGGTCGCGGTGACGGTGGGGACCGGCATCGGCGGCGGCCTGGTGCTCGACGGGCGGCTGCGCCGGGGGGCGATCGGCGTCGCCGCCGAGATCGGCCACATGAACGCGGTCCCGGACGGGCGCCCGTGCGGCTGCGGCCGCAACGGCTGCTGGGAGCAGTACGCCAGCGGCAACGCGCTGGTCCGGGAGGCGCGGATGCTCGCGGCGGACCGGCGCCCGGAGGCCGGCATCCTGCTCGGCCTCGGGGACGGGACGCCCGAGGGCGTCCAGGGCCTGCACGTGACCGAGGCCGCGCGGGCCGGGGATCCCGTGGCGCTCGAGGCGTTCCGGATCGTCGGCGTCTGGCTGGGCCGCGGCCTGGCGGACCTCGCCGCCTCGCTCGACCCGCGGGCGTTCGTGGTGGGCGGGGGGGTCTCGGAGGCGGGGGACCTGCTGCTCGTCAGCGCCCGGCAGACCCTCGGCGACAAGATCATCGGTGCGGACTACCGCCAGCCGCCGCCGATCCGGGTCGCCGAACTCGGCAACCGCGCCGGCCTGGCCGGCGCGGCGGACCTGGCCCGGCACCGGGACTGACGCCGGGGCTACCGCCCGAGGTGCTCCGGTGCCAGCTCCACCGCCAGCTGCTCCAGGAACAGGCCGATGTCGGTCACGACACCGACCGCCTGGGCCGACCCGCGGTCGGACAGCTTGGTCACCGTCGCGGGGTTGATGTCCACGCACAGCAGCGGAATCGACGCGGGCAGGATGTTGCCGGTCGCGATCGCGTGCAGCATCGACGCCACCATGATCGCGTAGCCGACGTCGTGCAGCTGGGCGCGCATCGCGCGCTGGCCGGCGACCACGTCGGTGTAGACGTCCGGCAGCGGGCCGTCGTCACGGACCGAGCCGACCAGGACGAACTCCCTGCCGGCCTCCACCATCGCGTGCATGATCCCCGAGGTCAGGACGCCCTGCTCGACCGCGCCCGCGATCGTGCCGCACCGGCGGATCCGGTTGATGGCGCGGATGTGGTGCTCGTGCCCGTGCTCCACCCCGGAGCCCTTGGACAGGTCCACGCCGAGCGATGTGCCGTACATCGAGGACTCGATGTCGTGCGTGGCCAGCGCGTTGCCCGCGAAGAGCACATCGACGTAGCCGGCCCGCACCAGTGCGGTGAACGCCGGGGCCGCACCGGTATGCACGATGGCCGGGCCGCCGACCCACAGCACCCGCTGACCCGCGGCCTTGACCGCACGCAGCTCGTCCGCGAGCTGCCGGACCTGCAGCGCCTGCGGCTTCTCGGAGGACACCACCGAGTTCATGAACTCGAACGTCGACTCGTCGGCGGCCTGCTCGCGCGGAGGCATGATGACCCGCACGCCTGCGGCGCCGCAGACGACCAGGTCGCCGGTGCTGATGTCGCTCATCGGGACGGTGCGGGCGCGACCGTCGGCGACGACGATGCCGCAGTCCATCTCGGGCTGCTCGACCTGGACCCAGCGGCCGTCCACCCGCACCTGGGTCTCCAGGTTGGTGGTGGAGTAGAACTCCTCGGGGAACACCCCATCCATGTCCGCGGCGACCAGGGTCGCCTCGCCCGGCTCCAGCAGGTTGGCACCGAAGGCGTTGAGGCGGCCGATGAGGTGGGCCAGCTCCTCCTCGGTCTCGGCCCGGACCTCCAGCCGCAGGTACGACGAGTCCTCCGGCCGCTTGCCCACGTCGAAGCGCTCGATGACGTAGTCGGCCCCGGTGCCGAGGATCTCGTCGAGCACGTGCGCCAGCTGTCCGCTGTCGAGGACGTGACCGGTCAGCTCGACCTTCTCGGTGGCCATCCGCGGCTCCTTCCGCCGGTGTGGGCGGCGTCAGCCTAGGGCCTGCGTCCCCCGCCGGAGCCCGCGCCGCTCAGACCACCGCGCCGTCGTCCCAGCCGTCGTCGTGGTGGTCCTTCATCCGGGCGATCAGGGTGACGAACCCGGCGATGAACGCCGCGACCGCGAGCCCGTTCACCCACGCCTCCAGGCCCAGCACGGTGCTGAGCAGCAGCAGCAGCGGCCCGCCGAGGACCCCGGCCCAGGCGAACCGGGCAACGGTGTCGGCCGGGCGGGGCAGCGGCGGGGGGTGCGGGGGCACGTAGTGGTCGGACGGGTCCTCCGCAGGCTCCTCCGGCTCCGGCTCGTGATCCCGGTCCTCCAGCGCGGACAGGTCCAGCGGCACCGCGCGCCGGACCAGCCGGGCGGACAGGCCGGAGCCGGGCCGGTCGGTCGCGGGGTCCTCCTCCGGCTGCTCGCCGGAGTCGTCCACGTCCTCCTGCGCCGGCCACCGGGGCACCGGGTCGGCGGTGGTGGTGTCGAAGCCGGCGACGATGCCGGCCCAGGCCTCGTCGACCTCCCGGTCCTGGATGTCGCGCCGGTCCGCGCGCAGCGCGGCGTCGGCCAGGAAGTCGGCCCGGATGCCCGGCAGCGTGCCCCCGACGACGTCGCGGGCACGGTCGACCGCGGTGCGGTCCACGAAGATCCGCGCCGTGGGCCGGTCCGGCGGGCGCACGTCGCGGTAGGGGCCGGGGTCGCCGGCCAGCGGCTCGCCGTACGCGGCGATGCCCGCCTCGCGCAGGGCGTCCAGGACGTGCTCGGTCAGCGGCTCGTCGACGTCGGCGAGCCGGACGTACGACGACGCCGGCAGACCGTTGTCCCGACGCGCCACTGTGGTCTCAGCGCTCGGCGACCTGCGGGGCGAGCCGCTTCACGAAGGCCAGGCTGCGCTCCTCGATCAGGGGGGCGTCGTTGTCCAGCGTGGCGACGTGGAACGAGTCCTCCAGCCAGACCTGCTCCTTGTCCGCGCTGCCCACGTGTGCGAACACGTACTCGGAGTTGGAGGTCTCCACGATGTGGTCCTCGCGGCTGGTGAACAGCAGGAACGGCTGCTCGATCCGGGCCAGATCGGGCTTCACCACGCCCCAGGCGTCCATCAGGGTGGCCAGCGCCTTCACCGCCATCTTGGGGTAGGCGACCTCGTCCTGGCCGGGCTTCTTGATGTCGTTGCGAATGCCGGGCCAGGACGGGACCACCCGGCGCAGGATCGGCATCAGGAAGCGGTCCGGGCGTTCGGTGTGCACGGCCGGGTTGACCACGACGACGCCGGCGATGTCGTCGCCGTGCTCCTCGGCGAGCCGCAGCGTGAGCGTGCCGCCCATGGACAGGCCCATGACGAAGACCGACTCGCAGCGACCCCGCAGCTCGGCGAGGTTGCGCTCGCACTCGGCGTACCAGTCGTCCCAGGTCGTCAGGTTGCAGTCCTGCCACTTCGTCCCGTGACCGGGCAACCGCGGCACGCGGACCGTGAGCCCGGCATCGGCCAGGGACCGGCCCCAGGGCTTCATCGAGGCGGGGGATCCGCCGAAGCCGTGGATGAGCAGCACGCCGACCGGCCCGCCGTCGTGGGACCAGGGCTCGGCACCGGGCATCAGGGGCACGGGTACTCCTCGGGGGCGGGACGCGGGTGGCGTCGACCGGGACTTGGGCTGCGTCGATGGTCGCACACGCGGTCGCCGGCGCGGTCCTTGGCGGTGCCCCGCCGGGGCCCCTAGGGTGGCGGTCCTGGACCGGCGTCGACGCACGGAGGGGCGGGCGTGTTCTACCTGTTCCTGAAGCACGTGCTCATTGGTCCCTGGCTGCGGATCCTGTTCCGCCCCTGGGTCGAGGACGTGGACAACCTGCCCGACACCGGCACCGCCATCCTCGCCAGCAACCACGTGTCCTTCTCCGACTCGTTCTTCCTGCCCCTGGTGGTCAAGCCGCACGTCACGTTCCTGGCCAAGAGCGACTACTTCACCGGCCGCGGGATCAAGGGCTGGCTGACCAAGATGTTCTTCTCCGGCGTGGGCCAGGTGCCGGTGGACCGGTCGGGTGGCCGGGCCTCCGAGGCGGCGCTGCGGACCGGACTGCGGATCCTGGGGGAGGGTGAGCTGCTCGGGATCTACCCCGAGGGCACCCGCTCCCCGGACGGCACCCTCTACCGCGGTCGCACCGGGGTGGCGCGGATGGCGCTGGAGGCCCAGGTCCCGGTCCTGCCGGTAGCCATGATCGGGACCTACGAGATCCAGCCTCCCGGCCAGGTGCTCCCGCGGATCCGGCGGGTCGGGATCCGCTTCGGCCGGCCGCTGGACTTCCGCCGCTACGAGGGGCTCGAGGGCGACCGGTTCGTGCTGCGGTCGACGACCGACGAGATCATGTACGAGTTGATGACGCTGTCCGGCCAGCAGTACGTCGACATCTACGCGACCAAGGCCAAGGAGCTGCTCAAGGCCCAGCGCGCGGAGGCCGTCGTCACGGCCGGCTGACCCCGGCCAGGGTGCGCAGGTGCGCCAGCACCACCGGGTCGAGCAGGCCCGGACGCATCCGCTCCTCGAGGTTCTCCACCCCGGCGCAGGCCTCCAGCGCACGGCCCAGGTCCGGGTCGTCGTAGCCGAGCCGGACCAGCAGGTCCCGCAGCTCCGCGGCGGTCTCGCCCTCCAGCGGCAGGCAGTCCTCCTCGGGCGTCTGGCCGAACAGCAGGTCGTGCAGGTCCAGCAGCCGACCCAGCTCGGCCACCGGGTCCGCGTGGTCGTCGACCCGGAGGTCCACCACGACGTCGCTGCCGCCGCCGTAGCCCCCGCCGGGCCGCACCACCAGCACCGCCGCGCTCTGCCGCCCGCGCCGGTCGCCGCCGGCCCGGTCCCCGGCCAGCAGCGCCGCGTGCAGCCTGCGCGCCAGCGGGGCCCCGGGGTCGGAGGACCGCCACGCCCCGGCCACCGCGTCCACGACCTCGGGGCCGGTGAGGATGTTGCCCTGGGCGGCGAACCCGTCGCCTGCGACGCCCCCGGCCCACGGGAAGCAGGCGGGCCCGGTGTAGGTGGCGCTGCGGCCGCTGGCGTCCACCACTCCCGCCTGGCGGTCGGCCGCGCCGGGGTCGGCGGACACCAGCCGGTCCAGCGTGCGCTCGGCGTCGTGCCCGGATCGCAGCAGGGCCAGTCCGTCCGGGCGGTAGCGCAGGTTCGCCAGCGCCTGGGTCGCGATCGCGCCCGCGCCCGGTTCGGCGGCGGGGACCACTGCCCCGACGGCGAGGAACTTCGAGGCGACGGCCACGCCGAGCTCGGTGCCGTCGTCACTGCGGGCCACGATCGAGAAGGTCATACGCGGGACGGTAGGCGATCCGATACGTTGTCGGCGACGACAAAGTCGGTGTCGAGGAGTGCAGCATGAGGGTCGGAGTCCTGACCGGTGGCGGCGACTGCCCCGGGCTCAACGCGGTCATCCGTGGTGCGGTGCGCAAGGGCGTCGCCGAGTACGGGTTCGAGTTCGTCGGGTTCCGCGACGGCTGGAAGGGGCCGCTGGAGGCCTTCACCATGCCGCTGGGGATCGAGCAGGTGCGCGGCATCCTGCCCCGCGGCGGCACGATCCTGGGGTCGTCCCGCACCAACCCGATCAAGATCGAGGGCGGGGTCGCGCGGATCGAGGAGAACCTCGCCGAGCTCGGCATCGACGCCCTGATCGCGATCGGCGGCGAGGACACCCTCGGCGTCGCCACCCAGCTGCACGAGCACGGCGTGCACGTCGTCGGCGTCCCCAAGACGATCGACAACGACCTGAGCGCGACCGACTACACGTTCGGCTTCGACACCGCGGTCAACATCGCCACCGAGGCGATCGACCGCCTGCACACGACGGCGGAGTCGCACCACCGGGTGCTGGTCATCGAGGTCATGGGCCGGCACGCCGGCTGGATCGCCCTGCACTCCGGACTGGCCGGCGGTGCCAACGTGATCCTGATCCCCGAGGTCCCCTTCGACCTCGACGAGGTGTGCGCGCTGGTGGAGCGCCGGTTCGAGTCCCACTACGCGCCGATCGTGTGCGTCGCCGAGGGTGCGCTCCCGACCGACGGCGACCTCATCACCAAGGACGCCACGCTGGACGCCTTCGGCCACGTGAAGCTGTCCGGCATCGGCGACTGGCTGGCCAAGGCGATCGAGGAGCGGACCGGCAAGGAGTCCCGCGCCGCGGTCCTCGGCCACATCCAGCGGGGCGGCACGCCGACCGCGTTCGACCGGGTGCTCGCCACCCGCTTCGGCCTCGGCGCCATCGACGCGGTGAAGGACCAGGACTGGGGGAAGATGGTCGCGCTGCGGTCGACCGACATCGTCCGGGTCCCGCTCTCCGACGCCACCGGGACGCTCAAGACGGTTCCGCGCTCCCTGTACGACGAGGTGAGTGTGCTCTTCGGCTGAGGGGCGACGTACCCTCCTCCTCGTGCCCGAAGCCCTCACCTGGCCGGACCTGCCCGCGGCGCAGCAGCCGCCGTGGCCCGACCCCGACGCGGTCGCGCGCGCCCGGGCGGAGCTGGCGACCCTGCCGCCGCTGGTGTTCGCGGGGGAGTGCGACCTGCTCACCGAACGGCTCGCGTCGGCCGCCCGTGGCGACGCGTTCGTGCTCATGGGCGGGGACTGCGCCGAGACCTTCGCGGCCAACACGGCGGAGTCGATCCGCGCGCGGCTGAAGACCGTGCTGCAGATGGCCGTCGTGCTCACGTACGGCGCGTCCCTGCCGGTGGTCAAGGTGGGCCGGGTGGCGGGGCAGTACTTCAAGCCGCGCAGCAAGCCCAGCGAGACGCGCGACGGCGTCGAGCTGACGTCCTACTTCGGCGACGCGGTCAACGCGCTGGGGTTCACCCCGGCGGAGCGGGCGCCCGACCCGGCCCGGCTGGTGCAGGCCTACCACGCGTCCAGCGCCGCGCTGAACCTGGTGCGCGCGTTCACCCAGGGCGGCTACGCCGACCTGCGCCAGGTGCACACGTGGAACCGCGACTTCGTCCGCGAGTCGGCGGCGGGCCTGCGCTACGAGCGGATGGCCGCGGAGATCGACCGGGCGCTGGCGTTCATGCACGCGTGCGGGGCGGACCCGGAGGAGTTCCGCCGGGTCGAGTTCTACGCCGGGCACGAGGCGCTGTCGCTGGACTACGAGCAGCCGCTGACGCGCATCGACTCCCGCACCGGCCTTCCGTACGACGTGTCCGGGCACTTCCTGTGGATCGGGGACCGGACGCGCCAGGTCGACGGCGCGCACGTGCACTTCGCGGCCACGATCCGCAACCCGCTGGGGGTCAAGGTGGGTCCGTCGGCGTCGGCGGACGAGCTGCTGGAGATCCTCGACCGGGTGGACCCGGACAAGGTGCCCGGCCGGGTGACGCTGATCTCGCGGATGGGTGCCGGCAAGGTGCGCGACCTGCTGCCCCCGCTGGTGCAGAAGGTCGACGCCAGCGGCCACCCGGTGCTGTGGGTGTGCGACCCGATGCACGGCAACACCCGCGAGGCCGCCAGCGGGCACAAGACCCGCTCGTTCGACGACGTGCTGGAGGAGGTGCGCGGGTTCTTCGAGGTGCACCGCGACCTCGGCACGATCCCCGGCGGCCTGCACGTCGAGCTCACCGGCGACGACGTGACCGAGTGCGTCGGCGGGACCGAGGGCGTGCCCGAGGACGGGCTGGGGCTGCGCTACGAGACCGCCTGCGACCCGCGGCTGAACCGGGTGCAGTCCCTGGAACTGGCCTTCCTCGTGGCCGACATGCTGCTCGCCCGCTGACAGCGCACCCGGGTCAGGCGGGTGGCGGGAGCAGGGCGTTCTCCAAGGTGTGCGTCAGCCAGTCGGTGTACTGCTCCGGCGACCAGCCCCACACGTCGCGCAGCATCCGGTGCACCTCGGGGCTGGTGAGCGTCCAGATCACCGCGGCCGCCCGGTCGACGTCGACCCCGTCCCGCAGCGGGCCGTGAGCGGCGATCCAGCCGGCCACCGTCGCCATCCCCTCCCTGCGCTGCCGCAGCTGCAGGTCGTCGCGGAGGGCCCGGGCGTCGACGTCGACGGCCGCGGCGCTGACCAGGATGTCGTCCATCGGCCGGACCCGCTCGAGCTGGCCGGACATCCCCCGGGCGAGCATCGCGACCTGACGGCGCTGGTCGGTCTCGGCGCGCATCCGCTGCGGTTCCTCCCGGTCGAGCACCCGGACGTCCTCGTCGTCGCCCCCGATGACCTCGTCGAGGACCCGCGTCAGCAGGGCGCCCTTGCTGCCGAACACGTGGAACACGGTGTCGGCGGAGACCCCCGCACGGTCGGCCACGTCCGCGACCGTGGTCACGGGGTAGCCCTGCTCGAGGAACAGGTCCCGAGCGGCATGCAGGATCCGGCGCCGGGTCTGCCGGGCCTGCTCCTCCCGCTTCGGGGAGCGATACCGCCTCTTGACCTGCTCGTCCACGGGGTGCACCCTATCCTCTATTCGTTCCAGTCAGACTGGAGCGAAATGAGGAGGAGTCATGGACGTGCAGGAGTTCAAGCGGCGTGCGGTGGCCGTGTTCGAGCGGGGGTTCGGCGAGGGGGACCTGTCCGTCGTCGACGAGGCGGTGGCCCCGGAGGGGGTGGACCGGCACCCGTTTGGTCCCGACGAGCCGGACATGGTGGCGCACCTGAAGGGCGCGATCACGATGTTCCGGGCGTCGTTCCCCGACCTGCAGCCCCGGGTCGAGCAGGTCATCGCCGAGGGTGACCTGCTGGCCTGCCGGGTCGTGATGACCGGCTCCCACACGGGTGCGCCGTTCCTCGGGGTGCCCGCCCAGGGCCGGCCGATCTCGGTCGAGCAGTTCCACTTCGTCCGGTTCGACCCGGAGACGGGTCGCGGCCAGGTGCACTGGGCCAACGTGGGCCTGGCCGAGCTCATGCAGCAGCTGGCCGCACCCGCGGCCTGACCGCGAGGTCCGAATCCCGCGAGTCCGGGTGGGCGGGGCGTGCGAGGCTGACGCCCGTGACCGCAACCAGCGCCCCGTCCGGGGCCGACGCCCCGTCCGGGGCCGACGCCCCGGCGGGCGCCGGTCCCGTCGACGAGCAGCGTGCCTACCGGGCGCTGGCGTCGCGGGACCGGCGCTTCGACGGCCGGCTGTGGTTCGGGGTCACGTCGACCGGCATCTACTGCCGGCCCGTCTGCCCGGCCCGGACGCCGCGGCCGGAGAACGTCCGGGTGTTCGCCGCGCCCGCGGCCGCGGTGGCGGCGGGGTTCCGGGCCTGCCGTCGCTGCCGGCCCGACGCCGCGCCGGGGACCCGGGACTGGGACCACCGTGGTGACCTGGCCGGCCGGGCGGTGCGGCTGATCGCCGCGGGCGCGGTGGACGAGGACGGGGTGGCCGGCCTGGCCCGCCGCCTGCACGTGTCCGAGCGCCACCTGCACCGCACCCTGGTCGCGGAGGTCGGCGCCGGGCCGCTGCAGCTGGCGATGTCCCGCCGGGCGCAGACCGCGCGGCTGCTGGTCGACCAGACCGACCTGCCCCTGGTGGACGTCGCGTTCGCGGCCGGCTTCGCGAGCCTGCGGCAGTTCAACGACGTGATGCGCCGGGAGTTCGGGATGCCCCCGTCCCGGCTGCGCCGCACCGCGCAGGAGCCGGACGGCCGCGCGCCGGCGTCCGACGGCGGCCGGGTCGTGCTCCGCCTGCGCCGCAGGCTGCCGTACGACACCGACGCGCTGCTGCAGCACCTCGCCGGCCGCGAGGTCGAGGGGCTGGAACGAGTCGACGGGACGGCCGGGGAGGTCGTGCGCAGCCTGCGCTCCGACGGCGCCGAGCCGGCCGTCCTGCGGGTGAGCGTGCCCCGCGAGGGCGACCACGTGACCGTGGTGCTGGCCGGGGCCGGCCTGGACCGGGTCGCCCCGGTCGTCGCCGGGGTGCGCCGGTGGCTCGACCTCGACGCGGACCCCGAGATGGTGGCCGACGTCCTGGGGCGCGACCCGGTCCTGGCCGCGTTAGTCACCCGGCGCCCCGGGCTGCGGGTGCCCGGCACCGTGGACCCCTGGGAGGTCGCGGTCCGCGCGGTCGTGGGCCAGCGGGTGTCGGTCGCGGCCGCGCGGCGGGTCCTGGCCCGGCTGGTGGCGGCCCATGGTGCGCCCGTCGCGGGTCCGGACGGGCTCACCGCGATGCCGGGGCCCGAGGCGCTGGCCGCGGCGGACCCGGCCGACGTCGCCCGGGCCGGGCTGCCGGCGGCCCGCGCGGCCGCACTGGTCGCGCTGGCGACGGCGGTGGCCGACGGGTCCGTCGTTCTCGACCCCGCCGGCGACCGGGACGCGGTCCGGCAGGCCCTGCTCGCGGTCCCCGGCATCGGCCCCTGGACGGCCGACTACGTGGCGCTGCGCGGGCTGGGGGACCCGGACGCGTTCCCGGCCACCGACCTCGGCCTGCGCCGGGCGGCGGCCGGCCTCGGGCTGGACCCGGACCGACTGGCCGACCGCGCCGCGCGCTGGTCGCCGTGGCGGGCGTACGCCGCCGAGCACCTGTGGACCCACGACCGAGAATCCCGAGAGGACACCCGACCATGAGCGCACCGCTGCGCGCCGCCGTGCTCCCCACCGTCGCCGGCCCGCTGGCCGTCGTCGTCGACCCGGAGGCGGTCGGCGACCTCGGCCCCACGCCGTACGGCGCCGTGGTCGCGTCGGGGTTCAGCCCGCTGGACGACATCGTGGCCCGGCTGGAGCAGCAGGGCCGGATGCGCGGGGTGGTCGAGGATGCCGACCTCGGCGAGGTGGCGACCGCCGTCGCGGCCTGGGACGCGGGGGACCTCGACGCCCTGGACCGGGTGTCGGTGGCCCAGCCCGGCGGGCCCTTCCTGCAGCGCGCCTGGACCGCGCTGCGCGGGGTGCACGCGGGGGAGACCGACACCTACACCGGACTGGCGGCCCGGGCGGGGAGCCCGACCGCGGTCCGGGCCGCGGGCAGCGCGTGCGCGCGCAACCGGGTGGCGCCGTTCGTGCCGTGCCACCGGATCCTGCGCAGCGACGGGACGCTGGGCGGCTACTACTACGGGCTGGACGTGAAGCGGGCCCTGCTGGCGCAGGAGCGGGCTACTCCGACGGGGAGCCCATGAGCCGGGAGGTGTAGAGCTCCAGGCCGATCCGCTCGATCAGCTCCAGCTGGGTCTCCAGCCAGTCGATGTGGTGCTCCTCGTCGTCGAGGATCTGCTCGAAGATGCGGGCGCTGGTGACGTCCCCGACCTCGCGCATGTAGGCGATCCCGGCGCGCAGCCTGTCCACGGCCTCGTACTCGATGGCCAGGTCGCCGCGGAACTGCTCGGGCAGCGTCTGGCCGATCCGCAGCGGGTACAGCCGCTGGAAGTTGGGCAGCCCCTCGAGCAGCAGGATGCGGTCGGTGAGCGTCTCCGCGTGCCGCATCTCGTCGATGGACTCCGCGCGGGTGTAGGCCGCCAGCGTGTCCAGGCCCCAGTTCTCCTGCATCTTGGCGTGCAGGAAGTACTGGTTGACCGCCGTCAGCTCGGCGGTGAGGTGGTCGTTGAGGAACTCCAGGACGCGCGGGTCACCTTGCATGGCGGGCAGCGTATCCGTCGCCGGGTCAGGCCGCCGAGCCCGACGCGACCAGGTCGTCCGAGGTCCGGTCGGGGCCGTCGGTGAGCAGCCCGACCAGGGCGCACAGCCGGTCCTCGCAGGTGCCGCAGCCGGTGGAGGCCCCGGTGGCCTCGGCCACGTCCTCGGCGGTCCGGGCGCCACCGTCCTCGACCGCGGCGCGCACGTCTGCGGCGGTGACGGCGTGGCAGATGCACACGTACACGGGGGACCTCCGAGGTCGGGTTAGGACACCCTAACCTTACCCGGGTCGGGATCCCCGGAAACCCATGTTCCTCCGGACGGAACGGCCGCTACCGGAGGGGCGCGGCCGGGCGGCGGCCCAGCAGCGGCGGCAGCTGGCGCACCGCCGCGGCGAGCGCCCGCAGGTCGCCGTCGACGAGGGCCTGCGCGCCGTCGACCAGCGCGGTGTCCGGGTGCGGGTGGACGTCGACGATGATCCCGTCGGCGCCGACGGCGATGGCGGCCCGCGACAGCGGCACCACCAGGTCCCGGCGGCCGCCGGAGTGGGAGGGGTCGACGACCACGGGCAGGTGGGACAGCCCGTGCGCCACCGCCACCGCGGCCACGTCCAGGGTGTTGCGGGTCGCGGTCTCGAACGTCCGGATGCCCCGCTCGCAGAGCACGATCTCCAGGTTGCCGCGCTGGGCGATGTACTCCGCGGCCATCAGCCACTCCTCGATGGTCGAGGACATGCCGCGCTTGAGCATCACCGGCTTGCCCGCGGACCCCACGGCCTGCAGCAGGGCGAAGTTGGCCATGTTGCGGGTGCCGACCTGGAGCATGTCGGCGTACGAGCCGACCAGGTCGACGTCGTGCGCGTCGACGACCTCGGTCACCACGGGCATCCCGGTCTCCGCGCGCACGTCGGCGAGGATCCGCAGGCCGGTCTCGCCCAGCCCCTGGAACGCGTACGGGGAGGTCCGCGGCTTGAACGCCCCGCCGCGCAGCAGCGTCGCCCCCGCGGCCTGCGCCATCTGCGCCGCCTCGAGGGTCTGCTCCGCCGTCTCGACCGCGCACGGGCCGGCGATGAGGGTGAACGTGTCCGGTCCGATCGGCACCCGGGTGCCCGCCGGGCCGACCCACACGGTGGACATCTCGGGGTGGTGGATCCGCGACACGAGCTTGTACGGCGTCGACACCCGCACGACCTCGCCCACGCCGGGCAGCGCCCGCAGGTTGAGGTCGTGGAAGTGGTCGACGTCGCCGACCAGGCCGACGATCGTGCGGCTCTCTCCGCGCGAGACGAAGGCCTTGCCACCTGCGTCCTGCACGCGGGCCACGACGGCCTCGATGTCGGCGTCCGTCGCGCCGGGGGACATCACGACGACCATGGCTGCTCTCCGGTGGGGTGGGGCCGGGGCTGGCCCGGACATGCCACGAGCCCCGGCCGCTCGGCTCAGGGCTCGCGGGAATGGTACCCGGGGACCGCGCGCACCCCCGGACGCAGGGCGCCGGAACGCCTTTGCGACGATGCCGCCGTGGCGCGGGAGGCGGGGCTCGGCGAGCGCAGCGGGGTGGCCGACCGGCTGCCGCCGGGGCAGTACGCCGCGCGCGGCTGGCCGGTCCAGCACTACGGCCGGGTGCCCCGCTTCGACCCCGCGACGTGGGACTTCCAGGTCGCCGGCGCGACCCGCTCCGGGGCGCCCGTGCGGTGGACGTACGAGCGGTTCGCCGCCCTGCCGCGGGTGCGGACGGTGGCCGACTTCCACTGCGTCACGAAGTTCTCGATCCTCGACGTGGAGTGGACCGGCGTCCCGGTGACGGCCGTGCTGGACGCGGCGCCGCCGGCCGACGACGTGAGCCACGTGCTGGTCTGGGCCGAGTACGGCTACTCCACCAACCTGCGGCTGTCGGACCTGCGGGCACCGGCCGCGCTGCTGGCGACGCACCGCGACGGCGAGCCGCTGGCGCCCGAGCACGGCTGGCCGCTGCGGCTGGTCGTTCCGCACCTGTACGCCTGGAAGGGCGCGAAGTGGGTGCGGGGGCTGGAGTACCTCACGCAGGACCGGCGCGGCTTCTGGGAGGAGCGGGGCTACCACAACCGCGCGGAGGTCTGGGCGGAGGAGCGGTTCTCCTACCAGGAGGAGCCCGGAGACGGGCCGCCGCTCGCCCCGGCGCGGTCCTGAGCTCAGACCAGCGAGATGGTGATGGTGCTGCCGGCCGGCACCACGTCGCCGCCGCCCGGGGACTGCGAGTAGACCAGGCCGAACTTGATCACCGGGACCAGCTGGTCCTCCTGGACCCGCAGCCCGGCGGCCTCGAGCTTGGCCCGGGCGTCGTCGGCGCCGAGGCCGACCACGTTGGGCACGGTGACCGGCGGCGGGCCCTTGGAGATGACCAGGGCGACCGTGGTGCCCTTCTTGACCACGGTGCCGGGGGTCGGGTTGGCGGAGACCACCAGGCCGGTGGCCACCGACGTGGAGTACTCCTCGCTCGACGTCGCCTTCAGCCCGACCTTCTCCAGCGCCTTGGTGGCGCTGGAGAGGCTGGTGCCGAGGACCTTGGGGACCGGCACCGGCTTGGGGCCCTTGGACACCACCAGGTCCACCGGGGTGTCCGGCTTGAGCGCGGTGCCCGCCTTGGGGTCGGCCGACACCACGAGGCCGGCCTTGATCTTCTCGTCGTACGCCTCGGTCACGTCGCCGACGCGCAGGTTGCCCGACGTCAGCAGCGACTTCGCCTTGTCCAGCGGCTTGCCCTTGAGCGCGGGGACGTCGTAGCGCTCCGGGCCGCGGGACACCACGACGGTGACCGTGTCGCCCTCGCTCAGCTCGGTGCCCGGGGTCGGGTCGGCGGAGATGATCAGCCCGGACTTGACCGTCTCGCTGTAGGCCGGCTCGCCCTCCTCCAACGCCAGGCCGACCTCGTTGAGCGCCGCGGTGGCGGCCGCCGGCTGCAGGCCCACGATCCCGGGTACGGGGATCGAGCGGCCGGGGCCGGCGGCGAGGTACCAGGCGGCGAACGCCGCCCCGGCGATCGCCAGCAGCACGAACACGATGCCCACGACCAGCCCGCGACGCCGGCGGCGACGCCGCTTCGGGGCGGGCTGCGGCGCGGTGTCCGAGGGGTCCTTCGGCGTGGCCGGACCCGCGGGGGCCGCCGCCTCCGCGGCCACGGCCAGCTCGCCGGTGTCACCCGTGACCACCAGGGTGTCCTGGGACTGCGACAGGGGGGTGGCCGCCGGCAGCCCGGCGCGCACCCGCCGCACGTCGTCGAGGAACGCCTCCGCGGAGGGGTAGCGCTCCTGCGGCGAACGTCGCGTCGCGCGGGTCACCAACGCGTCGACGTCGTAGGGGATGGCCGGGCGGATGGTGGACGGCGCGGGCACGTCGGCGTTGACGTGCTGGTAGGCCACCGCCAGCGGCGTCTCCCCGGCGTACGGCACCTGGCCGGTGACCATCTCGTACAGCAGGATCCCGGCGCCGTAGACGTCGGAGCGGATGTCGGCCACGCCCCGCTCGACCTGCTCCGGTGACAGGTAGGCCACGGTGCCGATGAGCATGCCCTGCGTGGTGCTGGACGTCGTGTCCGCGACGGCGCGGGCCAGGCCGAAGTCGGCCACCTTGATCTTGCCGTCGTCGGAGATGAGGACGTTCTCCGGCTTGACGTCCCGGTGCACGAACCCGGCCTGGTGAGCGGCCTCGAGGGCCTGCAGCACCGGCTCGAGGATCACCAGGGCCTGCTCGGGGGTGAGGGGGCCGTGCTCGCGCAGCACGTCGCGGACGGTGCGGCCGGGGACGTACTCCATCGCCAGGTAGACCGTGCCGTCGTCGTCACCCTGGTCGAACACGCCGACCACGTGCGGGTCGGCCAGCCGGGCCGCCGCCTTGGCCTCGCGCTGGAACCGGGAGACGAACCCGGGGTCCTCGGCCAGGCCGGGGTGCATGACCTTCAGGGCGACGGTGCGGTCGAGCCGCTCGTCGACGGCCTCGTAGACCGTCGCCATGCCGCCGCGGGCCAGCCGGCCCACGATGCGGTAGCGCCCGTCGACCGTCCGGCCGACCAGCGCGTCGCGGACGGTCGTCTCCACGGCGTCGAGTGTACGTTCCGGCCGGTGAACCCCCCGTGAGCGCGGCCGGGCGGGTCGGCGCCCCTGCTCGCGGGGCGCTGCGCCACCCGCCAGGATGGGTCCATGGCGAACGAGCGGGCCGACATCGCGATGACCGAGGACGAGGTCCGCGGGTTCCTGGCGGCCGGCCGGACCCTGGTTCTGGTCACGATCGGCCCGGACGGCGTGCCCGACCCGGTGCCGATGTGGTTCGTGCTCGATGACGACGGAGACGTGTGGATGCGCACGTACGCCGCGTCGCAGAAGGTGGTCAACCTCCGCCGGGACCCCCGGGTGGCCGTCCTGGTCGAGACCGGCGACCGCTACGTGGAACTGCGCGGGGTCCAGGTGACCGGCCGGATCGAGCTCGTCGACGACGTGGACCGCATCTGCGCGGTCTTCGCCGACCTGATGGTCAAGTACGAGGGGGTCGACCCGGCGCACCGGGCCGCGGTGATGGAGGGCTACCGGGCGAAGGCCGCCAAGCAGGTCGCCCTGCGGCTGGTGCCCGAGCGGGTCGTGTCCTGGGACCACCGCAAGCAGGCCGCCGTCCGCGCGGCCCCGGCCGGGTGACGTCGGGCGTGTCAGGTCCGGGACAGCTCGCCTACCTGGGCGTGCTCGCGTTCGTGCTGATCGGGACCGGGTGGCTCGAGGTCGTGCTGCGGACCCGTGTCTACCGGCGCTGGAAGCGCCTGCTGCTGTCCGTGCTGCCCGCCGCCGCGGTGTTCGTGGTGTGGGACCTGTACGCCATCGCGTCGGCGCACTGGGACTTCGACCCCCGTTGGACCACCGGGGTGCTGCTGCCCGGGTCGCTGCCGCTGGACGAGCTGCTGTTCTTCCTGGTGATCCCCATCGCCTCGGTGCTCACGCTGGAGGCCGTCCGCTCGGTGAAGCGCTGGCCGGCCGGGGACGAGGCCCCGGGCGACGCCGACGAGGGGTCGCGGTGACCTACACCCAGCTCGCCCTGCTCGGGGTCGCCGTCGTGGCGGTCCTCGACCTGGCCGTGTTCCGGACGACACTGTTGCGTCGCAAGGTGTTCTGGACGGCGTACGCCATCATCGTCTTCTTCCAGCTGCTGACCAACGGCGTGCTCACTGGCTTCCGGATCGTGCGGTACGACGGCGACGCGATCCTCGGGTCGTCCACGCCGGTGGACGGTCCGCCGCCGTTCCTCGGGGACGGCCGGATCGCGTACGCGCCGGTCGAGGACCTGCTGTTCGGGTTCGCGCTGGTCCTGCTGACCCTGGTGCTGTGGGTGTGGTGGGGGCGCCGGGGGGTGCAGCGCACGCCGTCCGCCGGACCGCCGCGCTGGTGGCTGCGTCGCGGCCCGCTGGCGGGCCCGGACGAGGGGTCGGGGGCGGGTCAGGCCTCCGGCGCCGACGGCACCGGCTGAAGCCCCTCGACGTGGCCGGGGCCGACCCGGCGCCGGGCGGCGACGGCGCGGGCCCAGGCGGGCAGCGCCACGGCCAGGCGGCGCCCGGTCGACACCGTCGCCCGCCGGTCGAACACCTGGTAGTCGATGTCCTCCACGGCCTCCACGATCCCGCAGTACAGGACGTCGGCGGCGCGGATGCACGGCTGCGACGAGGGGTGCAGCAGGGCGATCCCCGGCTCGGCCCGCTGCTGCAGCTGCCGGACGCGGGCGATCTCGAACTGCAGCACCGCGCGGATCTCGGGCGTGACGACCCGTCGCTCCAGGTCGGCCCGGGTGACGCCGAACCGGTCGAGGTCCTCCAGCGGCAGGTAGACCCGGCCGCGGTCGAGGTCCTCACCGACGTCCCGGATGAAGTTGGCCAGCTGGAACGCCACCCCGAGGTCCATCGCCCGCGGATAGGCCTGCGGGTCCGACGGCTCCAGGACGGGCACCATCTGCAGCCCGATCACCGCCGCGGACCCGTACACGTACTCGAACAGGTCGTCGTACGTGGGGTACTCGGTGACGGTCAGGTCCATCCGCATCGAGTGCAGGAACGCCTCGAAGTGCTCCCGCGGGATCTCCCAGCGCAGCACCGTGTCGACGACCGCCTTGGCGACCGGGTCGTCGGACCTTCCGCGCCGCACGTCCGCGAGGAACTCGTCGCCCCAGCGGCCGAGCCAGTCCGCCTTCTCCTGTGCGGTGAGCGTGGAGGCCAGGTCGTCGACGATCTCGTCGGCGTAGCGGGCGAACCCGTACAGCGCGTGGACGTACGGCCGCTTGCCGGCGGGTAGCAGCAGGGTGGCCAGGTAGTAGGTCTTGCCGTGCTGGGCGTTGAGCTCGCGGCAGCGCTCGTAGGACGCGCGCAGGGCGGGGTCGGTGATCCCCGCCGCATCCAGCTCGCGTCCGCTCACGGGGCGCCATCCTGCCACCGGGCGCGGACGTGGCCACGCCGTGCCACGATGCGCGGGTGCCGACCGTCGCGCGCCCGACCGCGCCCCGCCCCCGGTCCCGGCGACTGCGTGCCCTCCTGGCCCTGGTGCTCGGGCTGGCGGTCCTGTCCGGGCTCCTCGGCGGCTGCGCGGCAGCGGGCGGAGCGACGAGCACGTCGTCGGCCCCCGCCACCGACGGCGCGGTCACCGGATCGGCCGAGCTCGCGCCGGCCGAGGCCACCACGAACCTGCCGGTGGTGCGGGTGGACCGGCTGCCGCCCGAGGCCGTGGACACCCTGGTCCTGATCGAGGCCGGCGGCCCGTTCCCGTACGACAAGGACGGGAGCGTGTTCGGCAACCGGGAGGGGCTGCTCCCCCCGCAGCCGAACGGGTTCTACCGCGAGTACACCGTGGTCACGCCCGGGTCGTCCGACCGCGGCGCCCGCCGCATCGTCGGCGGCGACGACGGCTCCCGGTTCTGGACCGAGGACCACTACGCGTCGTTCGAGGAGATCGTGCAGTGAACGAGGAGGAGCGCTGGTTGCTGGCGGCGATCGGACGCGGTGACCTCGACGGCGTACGCCGTTGGGTGACCCGCGCCGACGGCCTGGACCTGTCGGCGGAGGTCGAGTCGGTCGCGGACGACACCGACTGGCGGGTGGTCGAGCTGGCGACCGAGGAGGCCGACGGGAAGGAGGGCTTCCTGGAGGCGTGCGCGGACGCGTTCGCACTGCCGGACTGGTTCGGCATGAACTGGGACGCCCTGGAGGAGTGCCTGCGCGACCTCGACCTCACCGGCGTCAGCGGGGTGCTGGTGGTGTGGACCGGCTGGGAGGAGCTGGCCGAGGGGGCGCCGGAGACCGTGGCGACTGCGGTGGACGTGCTGCGGTCGGCGGTCCGCTCGTGGGTCGACGATGGCTCCCCGGGGGCGGTCCTGCTGGCCGGACCGGCGGAGGAGGACGAGCCCGCGGTGATCCGGGGACTGCCCCCGCTGTCGGCGGACTAGGTCCGGGCGGGCCCGCTCACCAGCATCTGCCGGGCCCGGGCCTCGCCCGGCGGGTCCTCCGGGTGTAGGCCGTGGCTGACCGCCTCGCCCAGCACGAGCCGCCGCTCGCGCGGGCTGGCGAGCAGCACGACGCCCACGATCGCGAACGCGGCCACGATCGAGATCCCGTCGGTGAGCTCCAGCAGCGTGTCCGACGTCGAGCTCGACTCCGACATGCCGTGCACTGCGAAGGCGGCCGTCAGCAGGATCGTCCAGCGCAGCTCGCGCCGGCCGAGCCCGGTGGCGGCGAACAGCGGCAGGAACCACAGCAGGTACCACGGCTGCACGACCGGCCCGAGCACGACGACGGCCAGGAACGCCAGCGCGGCCCCGCGCACCGGGCTGCGGCCCTCCGGCCGCAGGCACAGCCAGGCGACCACGACCAGTGCCGCCGCGGTCCCGATCAGCCGGAACACCCCGACCAGAAGGTCCTCCGCCCCGGTGACACCGAACCACTCCAGCGTCTTGCCCAGCGCCATCCCCAGCGCCGTCGGCGGCGACAGCCAGGTCCGCACCTCGCCGGGCGTGCCGAGGGCGTTGACCCACCCGAAGCCGACGCCGGCCACCAGGGCCGTGGCGGCGAACGCCGCGCCCGCGACGAGGACCGTCCAGACCCACGAGACGATGCGCCGGCCCCAGCCCGCCCGGGCACCGGCCCACAGCAGGCCGACGAACGGCAGCGCCAGCAGCGCGATCGGCTTGACCGACGCCGCCATCGCCACGAGCACCGCACCCCAGATGGGGTGGCGCTCGGCCGCGACGGCGAGACCGGCGACGACCAGCCCGGCCATGAGCGCGTCGTTGTGCCCTCCGGCGACGAAGTGCATGACGACCAGCGGGTTCAGCACGCCGAGCCACATCGCCTTGGACGGGTCGATGCCGTGCAGGAACGCCAGCCGCGGCACGTACACCGCCAGCAGCGCCACCCCGACCAGCGCCACGACCCGGAAGACCAGGACGGCCAGGAAGGGCTGGCCCTGGGCGAAGTTCGCCACCCCGCGCTCGATCAGCAGGAACAGCGGGCCGTACGGGGTGGGCGTCTCCGACCACATCGGGTCGACGCCGTCCTGGAACCAGCCGGGGATGACCGCGACGCCGCTGGCGTACGGGTCGAACCCGGCCGCCATCAGCTTGCCCTGCGCGTAGTAGGAGTACATGTCCCGGCTGAACAGCGGCGGTGCGGCCACCAGCGGCAGGCACCACGCGACCAGGACCGTGCCCACCTCGACCACGCCGTGCCGGACGCCGGACAGCAGGTCGTAGCCGAGGACCAGCCAGGCCTGCAGCAGCAGGGCGATCCCGACGAAGATCAGGCCGCGCGAGATGAGCAGCCCCGCGGTCGATGCCCGCAGCACGTCGACCACCGGCCAGTCCAGCAGGTCGGTGGTGAGCGGGAGCCAGCCGACGCCGAGGGAGCCCACCGCGACCAGCGCGGTCCCGGCGAACCCGGGGAGGGCGTACCGCAGCAGGAAGGCGAGCGTGATGCCGGTGCCCGCGATCCCGCCCCGACGGTCGGGCGTCACCGGCCCAGGGTAGCCCCGGGCCGGGTCACCACCGAGCGGCGCGGGACCGGTACGAGGGGTCGCGGCCGGTCACCCGCTCGGCCGCCAGCCGGCCGGACACCAGGACCATCGGGACGCCGACTCCGGGCTGGGTGCCGGACCCGGTGAACACGACGTTCTGGCCCCACAGGTTGCCCGGGCGGAACGGCCCGGTCTGCAGGAACGAGTGCGCCGAGGCGAACGGGGCGCCGTACGCCATGCCGCGCGCCTCCCAGTCCAGCGGCGTCGTGACGTGCTCGACCTCGATGCCGTCGCCGAAGCCGACGTAGCCGCGCTCCTCCAGCACCCGGACGACCTCGTCGCGGTAGCGCGGGCCCTCGCGGCGCCAGTCGATCGGCGCTCCGGTGTGCGGGGTGGGGAACAGCACGTAGTAGACGTGCTTGCCCTCGGGCGCCAGCGACGGGTCGGAGTGCGAGGGGTTGGTGACCAGCAGGCTGGGGTCGGACATCAGTCGCTGCTCGTCGATGAGCTCGCGGAAGACCCCCTGCCACGACCGGCCGAAGTGGATGTTGTGGTGGGCGATCCGCGAGTACGACGCCGACGAGCCGGCCAGCAGCAGGAAGCACGAGGGGGAGTAGTCCAGCCGGCGCACCGACCACGGGGATCGGCCGAGCAGGTCGCGGTAGGCGACCGGCAGGTCCGGGTTGAGCACCACCACGTCCGCGGGGATCCGGTCCCCGTCGGCGGTGTGGACCGCGACCGCTCGGTCGCCCTCGGTCTCCACCCGGGTCACGGTGGTGGAGTAGCGGAACCGCACGCCGTGCTTCTCCGCGGCCGCGGCCATCGCGGTGGGGACCGCGTGCATCCCGCCGCGGGGGAAGAACACCCCGGCGACGGAGTCCATGTACGCGATGACCGCGTAGATCGCGAGGGCGTCGTACGGCGACAGACCGGCGTACATGGCCTGGAACGAGAACACGCGCTCGGTGCGCGGGTCCTTGAGGTACTGCCGCACCTTCGGGGCCAGCTTGCGGAACCCGCCCAGTGCCACCAGGCGCGCCAGGTCCGGGGTCACCAGGTCCAGCGGGGAGTCGATGTTGCGGTCGATGAAGTCCTTCATCTCGAAGCGGTACAGCTGCGAGACGAAATCGACATAGCGGCGGTAGCCGGCGGCCTCGTCCGGGCCGATGACCTCGGCGATCTCGTCCGCCATCGCGTCGACGTCGCTGTGCACGTCGAGCTGGGAGCCGTCCGGGTAGTACGCGCGGTACAGCGGGCTCACCGGGTCCAGCGTCAGCCAGTCCGCCATCGACTCGCCGACGCTGTCGAACGCGTCCGCGATCAGGTCCGGCATCGTGAGCACGGTCGGGCCGGTGTCGAACTCGAAGCCGGAGTCGGAGATCCGCCCGGCCCGGCCACCCGGAACGGCTTCGCGCTCCAGCACGGTGACCTCGCGGCCGGCGCCGGCCAGCCGCATGGCCGCGGAGAGTCCGGCCAGGCCAGCGCCCACGACGACGACGTGCTCGGTCGGTCCGGTGACGGTTCGGGGGGAGCCGCCGGGCAGCCAGCGGCGCAGATCCGGTGCCATCGACGTCCTTCCTCGGAATCGGCTCAGACCGAGCGACGGGTGGCGGCGAGCGCGAGCCCGCGCAGCACGTCGCGCGCCGGGTCGGCGATGACGTCGGCGTCGGCGGCGGCGAGCGACTCGTCGGTGAAGCGGGTGATGAGCGTCTCGACCTCGGCGAGCGCCCCGGTCTCCACGATCACGTCGCGCAGCGCGTCGATGCCGGCGGCGTCCAGGGCGGGGTCGCCGAGGCGGCCGCGGAGCAGGGCGGCCTGCGCGGGGGTGGCGCGCTCCAGCGCGGTCGCCACCAGGACCGTGCGCTTGCCCTCGCGCAGGTCGTCCCCGGCCGGCTTGCCGGTCTCGGACGGGTCGCCGAAGACGCCGAGGACGTCGTCGCGCAGCTGGAACGCCTCGCCCAGGGGCAGTCCGTACGCGGTGTAGGCGGCCACCACCTCGGGGGAGCCGCCGGCGAGCGCCGCGCCGAGGTGCAGCGGTCGCTCGATGGTGTACTTGGCCGACTTGTAGCGGACGACCCGCAGCGCCCGGTCCACGGAGCCGCCGCCGCGGGCCTGCTCGAGCAGGTCGAGGTACTGCCCGGCCATGAGCTCGCTGCGCATCCCGTCGTACACCGGCTTGGCCCGGCGCACGGAGTCGCCGGGCAGGCCGCACTCGAACAGCAGCTGGTCGGCCCAGGACAGGCACAGGTCACCGAGCAGGATGGCCGCGCCGACGCCGAACGACTCCGACGAGCCCAGCCAGGAGTTCCCGCGGTGCAGCGTGGCGAACCGGCGGTGCGCCGCGGGCAGGCCGCGCCGGGTGTCCGACCCGTCCATCACGTCGTCGTGGATGAGCGCACAGGCCTGGAGGAACTCCAGCGCCGTGGCGGCCACCATCGCGGGCTCCTCGTCGGCGCCGCCCGCGCCGCGCCAGCCCCAGTAGCAGAACGCCGGCCGCAGCCGCTTCCCGCCTGCCATCAGCTCGACCAGGGCCTCGGTCATCGGGCCGAGGTCCTCGCTGACCTCCTCCAGCACGCCGGTCTGGCGGGCGAGGAACACGTCGAGGGTCTTCTGGACCCGGCTGCGCAGGTCCTCGACGTCGAGCGGGGAGGCGGAGTCGGTCACGGGATCACGGTACGGGGGGCTGGCGGGACCGGCATCCGCGGCCGTCCGTAGCCTTGGGCCCCATGCCGGGGGCTCACCAGTCTCGTACCGGCGGCCCGTCGCTCGGAGCGCACCTGGCCGCCGGGGACCGCTCGTTCTCGTTCGAGTTCTTCCCGCCGAAGACCGATGAGGGCGAACGTCAGCTGTGGACCGCTCTGCGGGAGCTGGAGCCGCTGCGGCCGACGTTCGTGTCGGTGACCTACGGCGCGGGCGGCTCGACGCGGGACCGCACGGTCCGGGTGACCGGGCGGATCGCGGCGGAGACGACGCTCACGCCGGTCGCGCACCTGACCTGCGTGGGCGCCAGCGTCGACGACCTGCACGACGTGGTCGCGCAGTACGCCGACGCCGACGTCTCCAACATCCTGGCGCTGCGCGGGGACCCGCCCGGCGGTCTCGGTGCCCCCTGGGAACCGCACCCCGGGGGCCTGGAGCACGCGGTCGACCTGGTCCGGCTGGTCCGGCGGCTCGGCAGCTTCTCCGTGGGCGTCGCGGCCTTCCCGGAGGGGCACCCGGAGGCCCCGGACCTGGAGACCGACGCACAGGTGCTCGCCGCCAAGCAGGACGCCGGGGCGGAGTTCGCGATCACCCAGTTCTTCTTCCGCGCCGAGGACTACTTCCGGCTGGTCGAGCGGGCCGCGCGGCACGGGTGCGACCTGCCGATCGTGCCGGGGCTGATGCCGGTGACCAACGTCGGCCAGATCGAGCGGTTCGCCGCCCTGCAGGGGTCCGAGCTGCCTCGTGAGCTGTCCGAGCGGTTCCACGCGGTGGCCGACGACCCGGCCGCCGTCCGCGCGCTCGGGGTCGAGGTGGCCACGGACCTGGCCCGCCGGCTGCTCGACGGGGGCGCGCCCGGGCTGCACTTCTACACGCTCAACCGGTCCACGGCGACGCGGGAGATCTACCAGGCGCTGGGGCTGGGCGCGCTGTCCGGCTGACCGGGCTGTCCGGCTGACCATGGCGCCGGGGCTTGGCAGGATCGCGCGCATGCCCGGCCGGGAGCGTGCGCGGTGAGCCTGGAGCAGCTCGCCGTCACCCTGCTGGTCGGGGCCGCCATCGTGCTGGCCGCCGTGGTCGGGGTCCGGCTGGCCGACCGCCTCGGCGTCCCCGGCCTGCTGCTGTACCTGGGCCTGGGCATCCTCATCGGCGAGACCGTCCCGGCGCTCGACCTCACCGACGCCGAGCTGGCCACCGTGCTGGGCTATGCCGCCCTGGTGGTGATCCTGGCCGAGGGCGGCCTGACCACCCGGGTGTCCGAGCTGCGTCCGGTGCTGTGGCCGTCCCTGGTGCTGGCCACGGTGGGAGTGGGGGCGAGCATCGCCGCGGTCGCCGTACCGCTGGTGCTGCTGCTCGGCCTGGACTGGCGCTCGGCGCTGCTGCTGGGCGCGGTCCTGGCGGCCACGGACGCGGCGGCGGTGTTCTCGGTGCTGCGGCGGCTGCACCTCGCGCCGCGGCTGAAGGGGCTGCTGGAGGCGGAGGCCGGCTTCAACGACGCGCCCGTCGTCGTGCTGGTGGCACTGATCTCCAGCGGGTCGTTCGGCGAGTCGCCGTGGTGGACGGTGCCGCTGCTCGTGGTGGGGGAGATCGCCGGGGGCGCCGTGGTCGGCGTGCTGGTCGGGTTCGCCGGTCGGTGGCTGATGCCGCGGCTGGCCCTGCCCTCCGTGGGCCTGTACCCGATCGCTGCGATGGCGCTGATCGTCGGGGCCTACGGGGTCGCGGACCTCGTGCACGCGTCCGGCTTCATGGCGGTGTACGTGTCGGCCGTCATCATCGGGTCCTCGCAGGTCCCGCACCGGCGCTCGGTGGTGGGCTTCGCCGAGGCGCTGGCGTGGACCGCGCAGATCGGCCTGTTCGTGATGCTCGGCCTGCTGGCCGACCTGGGGCGGCTGCCGTCGGCGGTCGGCGTGGCGGCGGTGGCGGGGGCCGCGCTGATCGTGCTGGGGCGGCCGCTGGCGGCGGTGGTGTCACTGGTGCCGTTCCGATGGCCAGGGCGCTGGGTGGCGTTCGTGTCCTGGGCGGGGCTGCGCGGGGCGGTCCCGATCGTGTTCGCCGCCATCCCGCTCGGCGCTGCGGTGCCCGGGGCGGAGCGGGTGTTCGACGCCACGCTGCTGCTGGTCCTGGTGCTCACCGTGCTGCAGACCCCGACCCTGCCCTGGTTCGCGCGGCGGCTGGGGGTGGCGCAGGCGGCCGAACCGGATGAGCTGGAGGTGGAGTCGGCCCCGCTGGACGGGGTGAACGCCACCGTGCTCGGCATCGACGTGCCCGCGGGCTCGAAGCTCGTCGGGGTCTACGTGGAGGAGCTCGGCCTGCCGCACGGGGCGGTGGTGTCGCTGGTGGTGAGAGGCGACGAGGTCGTGGTGCCGAGCACGACGACGCGGTTGCGGGCAGGTGACCGGATGGTGGTGGTGGCCGCGGCGGGCGCCCGCGAGCAGGCGGAGCGGCGGCTGCGCGCGGTGAGCCGGCGCGGCCGGCTGGCCGGTTGGCTGGGGGACCGGGGCGCCCCCGACTGAGCCGGGCGAACCCCGACTGGTCCTCGTCGGGTTGGTGTCTGGTCAGGTCGGGCCTTCGAAGCGCCAGGACGCCAGCACCCCGTCCACCTCGGCGTTCAGCTCCAGCGCCAGAGCGGGTCGGGGTGACACCGCGACCAGGGCCGCGTACGAGTCCCGGTCCGGCACCAGGGCCACCCGGGCGCGGGAGCCGGCGGGCAGCACGAGGGGCTCGGATCCCGGTCCGGAGCGGCCGGCCAGCCGGACGTCCGTTCTCCCCACGCGGACGTCGACGAGGAGTGTGGGACGGCCGCCGACGGTGGTCCGCTGCGTCTGGATGACGTCCAGCCCGGGCCGTCGGCCCAGGGTGGCGCCCGGGCGGTCGGGGTCGAGGCCGTCGAGCTCGCCGAACCACAGCACCTCCGCGACGCCGCCGGTCGCGTCGCCGCGCTCAACCCGCTGGGGGACCCGCAACCGCCAGCCGTCCCCGAGGGTGACGCGGTAGCCGGTCAACCGGTAGGTGGCCGACGGCCGTACCAGGTAGTCGCCCGGGGGTACCGGGCGGCGGGCCAGCTCCTCCATCGACGCCAGCGTGAACACCTCGCCGGGCTCGAGCAGGGCGAGCGAGTCCAGGATCCGCTGGTGCTCGGAGAAGAGACCGGAGGGCCGGGCGGCGGTGGTCCGGGTCACCGCCACGACGGCGGGGGCGACCGGGTCGCCGACGAACGCCCAGCGGACCCGGCTGCCGGGGCGCAGCCGCCAGCGGTCGCCGTCGGGCTCGCGGGCGAGGTCGACCGGGTCGGCACCGGTGGAGCCGGCCACCGTGGCGTCCACGACGGTGAGGGGCATTCCCGCGACGGTCCCGGTGTCGACGGTGACGCCGCGCAGCGCGGGGTGCTCGGCGATCCAGCGAGCCTGATCCGAGGTGACCTGCGTGGCCGGGAGCCAGTTGCCGTCGGCGGTCCGCAGGCTCGACCAGCCGGGGGACACCTCCAGCAACTCCAGCGAGCCGTCGGCGTCCGACCCGCGGCCGAACCGCAACGGCCGGCCGGCGGAGCTCCAGCCACCGGCCAGGTCGAGTCGGAACTGCGGGTACGCCGACGCCACCCGGTAGGTCCCCAGCGGCACGCGGCCGACCACCAGGTCGTTGAGCAGACGAGCGGTGCTGCCCGGGCGGCCGACTCCCGTCCCCGGGCCGGGGTTGCGGGGGACGTCGGCCACCGCGGCCCCGTCCTCGGTGTCTACCTCGGTGTCTACCTCGGTGTCTACCTCGGTGCCCGCCTGCGTGGCGCCGTCGGTCGGCCGCCCGGGTGCGGTGGTGTCAGCTGGGTTCGTACGGTCGTCCGGGTTCGTGCTGCCGCCCGGGTTCGCGCTGCCGGCGGGGTCAGCCGCGATGTCGGCATCGTCAGAGGGCGTGTCGTCCTCGGCGGGAGAGGCGTCGGCCGACGCGGCAGGCGCGTCCGCCGTGCCGTGAGGGGCGTCGCCCGAGCCGGTCCGCATCGCCACCAGGAGGCCCGCTGCGACGGCCGCCGCGAGCCCCACCCCGAGGACCGGCCGCGCCCAGCTCGGCACGCGGGGCAGCCGGAGTCCCGGGCCGGTCGGCCCCAGCTCCAGCAGTTCCCGCTCGTGCATCCTCGGCAGCGTCGCACGCCTGGGCATGCACAGCGACCGGGCGCAGGTCTCAGAACGGCGGGAGGTCGTCGGGGTCGGGCGGCGCGTCCGTGTCCTGCGGCGGGGGCGGGGGCCGTCCGGGCGGTGAGGCGGGCAGTAGCGGGGACCTGAGGGTGGCGTACCGCTGCCCCAGCGGGCTGGTCCACACCGGCGCGGGTCCGCCGGTCAGGTCGACGGCGGGGTGCGGCTCGGCGAGCCAGCCGGCCTGGTCGCGTCGGCGGTTGTGCCGCGGGCAGGCCACCGCGAGCTGGTCCATGTGGGTGCGTCCGGTGCGCCGGTAGGCAGGGACGTGGTCCACGTCGCAGCCCGCTGCGCGGCGCCCGCAGGTGGGGTGCGAGCAGCGGGCGTCGCGGGCCCGGACCTGCCGGGCCATCGCCGGGGTGGGCAGTCGACGGGTGCCGGCGTCCAGCAGGTGCCCGGTCACCGGGTCGCTGACCCAGCGGACCCAGTCCGCATCCGCCGCCAGCGCACGCGCCAGCTCGGGGTCGATCGGCCCGTAGCCCTCCAGCTCCGCGGGCGCGTCCACGAGACCGAACAGGGTGGCCAGGTCGATCAGGATCCGGACCTCCGGCCGCGGCGGCGCCGGATCCGCGACGTGTCCCGGTCGCGACGACGGGCCGTGGTCTGCCGCCGAGCCCGGGTCCGCGGACGCCCCGGGGGCCGTGGTCGAGCACTGGCCCACGGTCGTGGGCGCGGTCGCCCCAGGTGCTGCCGCCGAGGCCGTGGCCGCGGCCAGCGCCGGGTCGAGCGGGGTCACCCCGAACGCGGCCAGCAGCGCGCCGACGCGCCACTGACCCAGCGTGGGGGCCTCGCCCTCGCCCGCCCCGCCGGGCTGTCCGGCCTGAGCGTCGGGCTGTCCGGCCGCCGCGCCGGGCTGACCGTCCGCGGTGCGCTCACGGAGTCGGTCGGCTGCGGCGTGGATCCGGCCGCGCAGGGCCAGCAGGTCCGGGGCCAGCCCGCGCACGGCCAGGCACGCCATCCCGTCGGACTCCGCCCACCACTCCACCCCGGTGCGGTCCCGCGCCTCGCGGCGTCGGCGCTCGGCCGCCGCCTGCGGCGCCAGGCGCACCACGAACGCGGCGACCCGCTCGCGCAGCCGCGCCGGCGGGTAGCGGCCCGCGTCCGGCAGCAGCACCGACAACGCCACCTCGGCCAGGTCACGGCCCCGGTCATCGCGCAGGCCTCGCAGCGGCCGGACCCCCTGCCCCAGCACGCTGGCCTGGGTCCAGCTCAACGCACCCGACTCCACCGCCTCGCCCAGGCGGGGGTGCACCCGCAGCACCTCCTCGGCCGCCGCGGCCTTGCCCAGCGCGGTCGCCGGGGCCACCCGCAGTGCGGCGGCCAGCTCCTCACCCAGCCACGCGTCCCGGTCGCTCGACACCACGCCCGGCGCCGGCCGACTGGCCTCGGTCACCGCGTCGGACACCGCCACCATCGCCCGCCCCGCCTGCACCTGCGCCCAGCCCAGCAGCCGGTCGCAGGCCTTCAGCAGGCTGGCCGTCGCCTCCCCCGGCAGCGCGTCGACCTCGACGCCCGCCACCGCAGCGGCCAGCCCGGGTCCGGGCTCCACGCCCTCCCACGGCCAGCCCCCGCACGGGGTCTCATCGATCCATCCATCCGCCACACCCCACACGCTAGACAGGGGGTCCGACACTCCCCTCCGACCAAGCCCGAAGCCCTGTGGACGACTCGCCGGACCCGCGCCGAGCAGCTTCGGCGCGGCCGGTCGAGGCTGCCCCGCGCTAGGCGCGGCCAATGAGGTTGGCCACGATCTCGGCGCTCATCCCGACCAGCGGCAGTCCGCCGCCGGGGTGCGCCGACCCGCCCACCAGGAACAGTCCGGGCACCGGCGACGCGTTGGCGGGTCGCAGGAACGCCGCCCGCGGGCCGTTGCTGGACGTGCCGTAGATCGACCCGCCCGGCGCCCGGGTGGAGCGTTCGAGGTCCGCGGGCGTCCGGATCTCACGCCACAACAGGCGGTCCCGGACGTCGACCCCGCGGCGGCCCAGTACGGCGAGCACCTGGTCGGCGTACGACTCCGCCAGCCCGGGTGCGGTCCAGTCGATCGTTCCGGAGCCCGGCGAGCCGCTGCCGTGCCGGGGCGCGTTCACCAGCACGAACCAGGACTCGTGGTCGGCGTCCGGGCGCATCCGATCGTCGTCAGGGGCGCAGACGTACACGGCGGGGTCCGGCACCGGGCGAGGGTGTCGACCGAAGATGGAGTCGAACTCGTCGTCGTAGTCGGCGGGGAACCACACGTTGTGGTGCCGCAGCCCCTGGGTGCGACCACGGACGGCGAGCAGCAGGACGAACCCGGACAGCGAGGGCGTCGCCTTTCGTAGGCGCCGCAACGGTTCTCGGCCGCGCGGGTCCGAGACCAGGTCGGCGTACAGGTGTGTCGCGTCCGCGTCGGCAACGACCACGTCTGCGTCGATCCGCTCCCCGTCGGCCAGCGCCACCCCGGACACCCGGTCCGCGGTCGTCTCGACCCGCGCCACGTCCGCCCCGAACCGCACTGTCACCCGGCGCTCCTCCAGCCGACGGGCCAGGGCGTCCGCGAGCGTGCGGATGCCGCCGCCGAGGTGCCAGGCGCCGAACGTCTGCTCCACGTACGGGATCGTCGCGAGCGGCGCGGGGGCCCGGCGAGGGTCGGAGCCCGCGTACGTGGCGTACCGGTCCAGCAGCGTCGTCAGGCGTGGATCGTGGAAGTACTTGCGCCCCAGTGCTCTGAGGGAAGTCAAGGGCGCCACGGTCCGGATGTCGGCCGGTCGCTTCGCCAGGGACACCAGGTCGCGGGTACCGGACAGCGGCGACTCCAGGACCGGGCGGCGGGTGATCCGCCAGATCTCGCCGGCGCGGGCGATGAAGCGGCGCCAGTCGTCGTACGCGGTGCCGCCCAGCGCGTCCCCGAGGGCGCGGGCGCAACGACCTGGGTCCACGCCCGGCATGTCCAGGTCCGTGCCGTCGGCGAAGTGGTAGCCGAAGCCCGGCTCCACCGGCTGCAGGTCGACGTTCTCCTCCAGTCCGGTGCCGGTCTTCAGGAAGAGGTCCCGGTAGACCGCCGGCAGCGTGAGCAGGCTGGGGCCGGTGTCGAAGACGAAGCCGTCGCGAGCGTAGGTGCCGAGCTTCCCGCCGTACGTGGGCGCCTGCTCCAGCACCGTCACGTCGTGCCGTTTGACCGATAGCCGGGCGGCCACAGCCATGCCGCCGACCCCGGCACCGATGACGACGACTCTGGCCACGTCCAGCGACCCTAGCCAGTCGGCAGGGTCAGCCGAGGCGACGGCCCTTCCAGGTCAGCGTGCCGCGCGCCCTTCGCCGCCAGGACGCCGCGGTGAGGAGCCCGAACGCGGTCACCGACAGCGGATGCGCCAGTGCGTCGGGCCACGCGCGCTCCCCGGTGCGCCGGGCAACGAGGACACGGCCCGCCACGCCGGCCGCGTAGCCGACCGCGCCCACCGTCCGCGCCACCCGGTCGCGCGAGGTGACCGCGACGACCGCGGGCGCCACGTACGCCAGCCCCAATGCGGCCACGACGGCGGCCGCGCCCGCGCGGCTCCCGAACGCCGACCACAGCGACTTGGTGTAGCCGTCGTACACGTCCCGGGGACCGTCGTACATCCGGCAGGACGCGACGGCGCTCCCCACGGTCGGAACGCCGCGGAAGCCGGCCCGCTTGAACGCCCGCAGCAGGGCGATGTCCTCGAGCACCTCGCCGCGCACGGCGGCGTGGCCGCCGACCGCGCGGTACGCGGCGGCATCGACGGCGAGCAGCTGGCCGTTGGCGGCGGCGAGAGACGGTCGTCGGGACCGCTCGGTGGGTCCGAGCGGCAGCGTGGTCAGCCAGGACCACACGACCAGTGGCTGCACCAGTCGTTCGGCGGGGGAGACGGCGACGAGCCTCGGGTACGGGGACAGCAGCTGAAGACCGTTGTCCCGCAACGCATCCACCGTGGCGGCGATCGCATGCGGCTCGAGCACCACATCGGCATCCACGAACACCAGAACGTCGCCGGTCGCCAGGTCGGCCAGTCGGGCGCAGGCCCAGGGCTTGCCGAGCCAGCCCGGCGGCGGTGGCTGGGGACCGCCGTCCACCAGGGTCAGGCGCGGGTCGTCACCTGCCACCGCCCGGACGACATCGGCGGTCCCGTCGCTGGAGCCGTCGTCCAGGACGAGGATCTCGGCGTTCGGCAGCCCGCGCTGGTCGAGCACCGCCCGCAGGGTCGGGGTGACCCGCGTCGCCTCGTCGCGCAGCGGCAGGAGGATCGAGACCCGTTGCGGCACAGTGGTTGGGGTCGACGGCAAAGGCTTCAGCCGTCGGATGTTGAAGGCCGCGTGGAGCGTCCCCGCGGTCGCCATCGCGGTGCCGATCGCCGCGACCAGGCGCGGGGCCGACCGCACGGACCCGCGGATCAGGGGCGATCGACCCACGTGCGCCACAGCCAGGGCAGGACTGCGATTCCCATGGCGACGCCGCCCCAGACGGCGACCCACGGCCGGCCGAGGAACACCGCGTTGGCCACGATCCCGCCGACGTAGGTCCACAGCAGCAGCAGTGCGGGGACGCCGTCGGGTCCCGGTCGGCGGGGCAGCCGGTCCAGCAGCGCCATGATGGCCAGCGCCACGAGCAACCAGCCCAGGTAGTTCTGTGCCGGGATTCCGGGGATGCCCGGCAGCGCGGGCTCGGGGCTGGCCCAGGTCCAGTAGCCCTCGCCGACCATCTGCGGGTCGAGGAAGAGGTCCCAGGTGGCCAGCAGCCACATCCCGACCAGCGGGGTGAGCACCGCGGACCGTGTCAGCGCGCGGGCCGCGAGCAGGCAGGGGTAGGCCATCATCGCCCAGGCCAGCGGGATCACGAAGGGGACGCCGCCGACGGTGGGCCCGAGCGCGTCGGAGTACGCGTAGTCCCCGAACGGGAGTCCGGTGCTCGTGCCCACGGCCTCCGCCGCCCAGCCGAGAACGAGCGTGACGGCCAGGTAGCCCAGCGTCCAGGCGACACCGCGGGTGAGCAGTGCGTGCGTACTGCTCGCGAGGAAGAACGTCAGGACGGTCGCCACGGTGAGCAGTCGCCGACCGTCCGCGTCCGCGAGGACCCACCAGATCTGGCCCAGGACCGTGACGACGGCGAACAGCCACGGGACCGACATGAGCAGCGGGCCGGGAGACGTGCTGCGCCGGCTCGCGTGCGGACCGGTGTAGACGCGGACGCTCACGCCGGACCCGCGGTCGTCGGGTGCGGCTCGGGCGGCACGGGACGGCTCACGGCGGGCACGCCCGCGAGTCTAGGTCGCGGCCGCGACCGTCTCGTGCACCAGTCGGACCACGTCGGACGGGCGGTCCCACATCGGCGCGTGGCCGCAGCGCCACAGCACCTCCCAGCGCGCGTGCCCGGGGGCGAGGTCGCGCAGCTGCATGCCCGGGCGGGGCAGCAGCCGGTCCCGGTCCCCGAAGACCACCGTGACGGGGACGTCGAGGGATACGTCGCCACCGCGGTCGAAGCGCTCGCCCAGGACGCCGAGGTGGGCAGCCTCGTACCCGCTCGCCCGGGCCTGTGCCAGCGCCGCGTCGACGGCCACCGGGTACGGCAGCGACTCGGGCCGCTCCACCCCCGCGGCGAAGGCGGTGCGCCGCACCGCCGCGACCCGCATCACCGCGGGGACGACCGGTCGGGTCAGCACGGCCAGCCGGTGGTTGGCGTCCAGCAGTCGGCTACGGCGCTGCGCCGGCACCCAGAGACCCGCCGGGGCCAGCGCGGTGACCGACAGCGCCCGGCCGTCGGCCGCGGCCTCCAGCGCGGTCCACCCGCCGAGGGAGTTGCCGACCAGGTGCGCCGAGGGCAGGTCCAGCTCGTCGAGCAGCCGTCCCAGCGCCGCTGCCATGGCGCGCGGCGTGGAGCGGGAGCCGGGCAGCGCGGGGGAGTCGCCGTGGCCGGGCAGGTCCACGGCGTAGGTCGTGAACGACGTCGCCAGGTCCGGGACGACGAGGTCCCACGCCTCGCGGGACGAGGCCAGCCCGTGCACGAGCACCAGCGGCGGCCCGGAACCCCGGACCTCGTACGCCAGCCCCCCGGCGCGACGCGCGGGTGGCCGAACCGCGCGGATGCCGCGGGTCACCGCGGGTCGTCGACCTGCGCCGGGATCTCGCCGACCTCGGCCGCGGTGCCGGCGGTGACGCGCAGCAGCTCGTCATACGTCGTCGGGAACACGTAGTGCGGGTGGCCGCCCGCCGCCCAGACCTCGTCGTACCGGGCCAGCTCGACGTCGACGAGGGTCCGCAGCGGGTGCGGGTGCCCGACCGGGGCGACGCCGCCGATCGACTGACCGGTGTGGTGCTTGACGAAGCGGGCGTCCGCGCGGCGGACCTGGTGGGCCTCGACCAGCGCCGCGAGCTTGAGCGGGTCGGCTCGGTGCGCCCCGGAGGTGAGGACCAGCAGCGGATGGCCGTCGGCATCGAAGACCAGCGAGTTGGCGATGGCCCCGACCGGGATGCCGAGCTGCGCGGCCGCGGTGGCGGCGGTGGGTGCGGGCTCGGGGAGCTCGCGCACCTGGCCGGGGACGCCGAGGGCGGCCAGCGCCCGGCTCACGGCGCGGACGCTGGGGTGGCGGCGGTCCTCCTCATCCGACATGTCCCGGAGGGTACCGGCGGACGGCCGGACCGGCTGCCGGTCAGGTCGGCGGGCACATCAGACCGGCTGCAGCTGCGCCGCGCCGAACGGCACGTTGAACCGGTCGCACCACAGGATCACGCTGGCGTACGCGTCGAGGTCGGCGTCGGCCGGCACGGCGTAGTTCTGGTTGCCGAGGTTGCCCTTGAGCGCGCCGAGGCCCAGGAAGCCGGCGGCCTCCGCGTCACCCGCGCGGTCGACCGGCTGGGCGGACAGCCAGACGCGGACGTCGGGGCCGTTGTCGGTGGCGAGGTCCTCCAGCCGCAGCACGGTCGAGCCGTCGGGCAGGCGCACCAGCAGCACCGTGCCGGTCGTCGGGTGCTCGAACGAGCGGAACTCCCCGCGCGCCAACACGACCGGGGCCGTGTCCTCACCGGTCGAGCTCGCGACGTCGGCTGCACCTGCGGTCTCGCCGGTCCCGGCGCTCCCGGCCGCCGCGACCGCGGTCCCGGGGAGGGCCTCGTCGACGGTGGTGTCGACGAACAGCAGCCAGGGCTGGAACAGCGCGAGGGCCCCGGCCAGCAGCACGGCGCCGACGACGCCCACCGCCCACCACAGCCGACGGCGGGACCGCGCCCTGCGGGAGCCCGGGGTCCCGGGGTCGGTGGCGGGGGCGGGGGTGCCGGTGGTGGTGCTCATGGGGTCCTCCTGGCGGGGTCGCGGTCGGTCACCGTGTCCTGGTCGTCAACCGCCCGGGGGCCGCCGGGCGTCCCGGATCCGGCCGTGTGCGGCCTTACGAGGTGGTGACGGCGCCCGCGATGGTGACGGCGGTGGATCGGGGTGGGACGGCGGTGGATCGGGTGTTGACGTACGTCGGACCCCGGGGCTACCGTGGTGGTGTTCGAACAGGCGTTCGAGTTGCCGCCACGGTGACTCGCTCGCCCGTGGCGAGCGGTGCCGCCGGGACTCGCGCCTCGGCGGCACGGAGATTCCCGTCTCCGGGTGCGGCCTCGACCCCCGTGCCCGGAGCCGGGCCGCCGGCCCGTCGGTGTGGGGAAGCACCTTCGGGCCGGCGGCCCCGTCGCCGTCTTCCCCCGGCTCGCGGTCGTAGGCCACCGGCGCCCGGCAGGGCGTCGTCTCGAGGACGAGGGGACCCGCATGAGCCGTCGTTACACCGATCCGGTCGAGGTCCGGCTGCGCGCCGACGAGCCGGTCCAGTTCCTGTGGCGCGGACGGCTGTACGTCGTCCGCGGCGTCCTGGCCCACTGGGTGGAGGTGGGGGCCTGGTGGCGGGGGGACCCGGGCCGCCGGGAACCGGGCGAGGCCGAGCGTCAGGTCTGGCGGGTCGAGGCGGCGGCCGGGCGCGCGTCCGCCCCCGGGATCTACGACCTGTGCCGGGAGGGCGTCCCGTCCCGGGACGTCCCGGGCCAGGAGGGCACCCCGGGCCAGGAGGGCACCCCGGGCCAGGAGGGCGCCCCGGGCCAGGAGCCCGCGGGGGTCGCTGCGCCCGTGGGGAGCGCTGCGCCCGTGGGGAGCGCCGCGCCTGTGGGGAGCGGTGCGCCCGTGGGGAGCGGTGCGCGCTGGAGCCTGGCCCGGTCATGGGACTGAGTCCGGTCGTGGATCCCGACCAGGTCACGGAACGCAGAGGAGGGGGTCCGATGGGTCGTCCTGCGCCGTTGCCGGCGGCCAGCCGGGACCTGCTGGCCGCGGCCGCCCGCGGCCTGGCCGAGGCCAGCGTCGCGGTGACGCCGGGGGAGCGCTACGCCCACGCCCACCTGGCTGCCCTGCGGGCGGCGGCCGCGGTGCTGGCGGCCCGGGCCCGCCCGGCCTCGAGCCGTGCGCGGATCCGCAGCGTGTGGGTGCTGCTGCCCGCGGTCGCACCCGACCTCACCGAGTGGGCCGCGTTCTTCGCCGCCGGCGCGGGCAAGCGGGCCGCGGCCGAGGCGGGCCTGGCCGGTGCCGTCACCGAGCGGGAGGCCGACGACCTGGTCCGCGACGCCGAGACCTTCCTGGCGCTGGTGGCCACCGCGCTGGGGCTCAGCCATCAGCTCGGGCTGCCCTCCGCGTCGCGGCTGCGCTCGGCCGGCTGAGCGCGGCTGTGCTTCCTGGCGTCGCTGACTCCCGGCCTCGCTGACTCCCGCGCATCCCTGACTTCCGCGCATCGCTGACTTCCGCGCATCCCTGACCCGGGTGCGGCTCCCCGCGCGCCCCCGTCGCGGGGAGCCGCACCCGCCCGACCCCTCCCCGGGACAGCCCATGACCTCGACCGCCCGCCCGACCCCGGCCGCCCGGGCGGACCCGTTCGTGCACCTGCACGTGGCGTCCGGGTACTCCCTGCGCTACGGGGCCTCCGCGCCCCCGGCGCTGGTCGCTCGGGCCGCCGCGCTGGGCCAGGACACCCTCGCGCTCACCGACCGCGACGGCGTCTACGGTGCGGTCCGGTTCGTGCTGGCCTGTCGCGACGCCGGGATCCGGCCCGTGCTCGGCGTCGACCTCACGCTGCTGCCCACCGGAGCGCTGCCCACCGGAGCGCTGCCCACCGGGGCGCTGCCCACTGGCGGGACCCGGCCCGCCGGAGCACCGTCGGGGTCCGGGGGCGACGGCGCGGTGCCGGCGGCGGCGCGTCGTACCCCGGCCCGTGGCGGGGCCTGGGTGGACCCGCGGCACCCGCGGGTGGTGCTGCTCGCCCGCGGCGCCCGCGGCTGGGCGTCGCTGTGCCGCCTGGTGTCCGCGGCGCACCTCGACGGCGAGCGCGGCAGCCCGGGTGCCACGGTGGCCCGGGTGCTCGAGCACGCTGACGGCCTGGTGGCCCTGCTCGGGCCGGAGTCCGAGGTCGGCCGGGCCCTGCACGCACGCCGCCCCGACCTCGCCGACGCCGCGCTGGCGCCGTGGCGGGAGGCGTTCGGCCCGGACGCGCTGCGGATCGAGGTGGTGTCCCACCTCGCCCCCGACCGCGACGCGGTGCCCGGGGTGCTGTCCGGCGGCCCGGTGCGCGGGCTGCCCGCCTCCAGCGCCGCGGCGGCCCGGATGCTGGGCTGGGCGCACGAGCGCGGGGTGACCCCGGTGCTCACCAACGCGGTCCGGCACGCCGGGCCGGAGGCGGCCCCGGTCGTCGACGTCCTCGACGCGATCCGCCGCCTGGTCCCGCTGGACTCCCGGCACCTGGACCGGGCCAACGGCGAGGGCTACCTCAAGGCCGGCCCCGCGATGGCCCGGGTCGCCCGCGAGGTGGCCCGGCTGTCCGGCGTCGGCCGCGAGGAGCGGGTCGCCGACGCGCTGCTGCGCGGCACCCGGACGCTGGCCGACTCCTGCGCGCTCGACCCGCACGACGACCTCGGCCTCGGCGGGATCCACGTCCCCGAGCTCGACGTGCTGCTCGAGGGCCGGGACGCCGCGGACGCCGCCCGTCGGGCCCGGGGCGGCGCGCCCCGCGACCTGGCCGCGGAGGCGGTGGCCGCCGACGCGGTGCTGCGCCGGCGGTGCGAGGACGGCCTGGCCCGCCGCGGCCACACCGGCCGCGGCGCCGAGGCCCGGGAGGCGCGGCAGCGGCTGGAGGAGGAGCTCGCCACCATCGCCACCCTCGGCTTCGCCGCCTACTTCCTCACCGTCGCCGAGGTCGTCGACCTGATCCGGGACATGGGGGTGCGGGTCGCCGCCCGCGGCTCCGGGGCCGGCAGCCTGGTCAACCATCTGCTCGGCATCTCCGGGGTCGACCCGCTGCGGCACGGCCTGATCATGGAGCGGTTCCTGTCGCCGCTGCGCCGGGCGCTGCCGGACATCGACGTCGACGTGGAGTCCTCCCGGCGGACCGAGGTCTACCAGCGGATCCTGGACCGTTTCGGCGGGGAGCGCTGCGCGTGCGTGTCGATGATGGACACCTACCGGGTCCGGCACGCGGTCCGCGACGTCGGCGCCGCCCTCGGCATGCCGCCGGGGGAGATCGACGCCTTCGCCAAGGCGTTCCCGCACATCCGCGCCCGCGACGCCCGGGCCGCACTGGCCGAGCTGCCCGAGCTGCGCTCCTCCGGCCTGGGCCGGCTGGCCGCGCAGGGCCGGCTGGACGGCTTCCTGTCCCTGGTCGAGGGCCTGGACGGCCTGCCCCGGCACGTCGCCCTGCACCCGTGCGGGGTGCTGCTGTCCGACGCGACCCTGCTCGACCGCACCCCGGTCGAGGCCTCCTGGCTGGGCTTCCCGATGAGCCAGTTCGACAAGGACGACGTGGAGGAGATGGGGTTCCTCAAGCTCGACGTCCTCGGCATCCGGATGCAGTCGGCGATGGCGCACGCCCTCGACGAGATCGCCCGGGTCGACGGCGCGGCCGCGCACGGCGCCGGCCCCGACGGCCGGGTCGACATCGACGCCGTCCCGCTCGACGACGACGCCACCTACGCGCTGGTCCGCTCCACCCACACCCTGGGCTGCTTCCAGATCGAGTCGCCCGGGCAGCGCGAGCTGGTCGGCAAGTTCGCGCCGGAGACGTTCGACGACCTCATCACCGACATCTCGCTGTTCCGCCCCGGCCCGGTGAAGTCGGACATGGTCACGCCGTTCCTGCGCGCCCGGCAGGGCTGGAACGCCCCCGCCTACCTGCACGAGGACCTGCGCCCGGCGCTGGCGGAGACCTGCGGCGTCGTCGTGTTCCACGAGCAGGTCGTCCGCGTCGTCGCGATCATGACCGGCTGCACCCTCGCCGAGGCCGACGAGACCCGGCGCAGCCTGGGCTCGCCGGAGGGCCAGGACGACGTGCGCGCCTGGTTCTACCCGGCGGCGCTGCGCCGCGGCTACGACCTGCCGACCGTGGAGCGGGTGTGGGACGTGCTGCGGGCGTTCGCGTCGTTCGGGTTCTGCAAGGCGCACGCGGCCGCGTTCGCGCTGCCCACCTACCAGTCCGCCTGGCTGAAGGCGCACCACCCGGCCGCGTTCCTGGCCGGAGTGCTCACCCACGACCCGGGCATGTATCCCAAGCGGCTCATCCTCGACGACGCGCGCAACCTCGGCATCGCCGTGCTCGGCCTGGACGTCAACGCCTCCGATGCGGTCTACCGGGTCGAGCGGGTCTCCCCGTACGACGAGCCGCCCCCGCAGATCCTCGGCGAGACCCCGCGGCGGGCCCCCGACGTGCCCGGCCTGCCGGACGCCCGCGGCTACGGCATCCGGCTGTCGGTCGCGGAGGTCAAGGGCATCTCCGACGCGGAGGTCGCGCGGATCGTCGCGGGGCGTCCGTACGCCTCGCTGGCCGACTTCTGGTACCGCGCCGGCGTCAGCCGGCCGGTGGCCGAGCGGCTGGTGGTCGCCGGCGGGTTCGACTCCCTGTACGGCATCGGGGCGGCCGCGCCGGTCCGCCGCCGCGGCCGGGTCACCCGCCGCGACCTGCTGCTCCAGGTCGCCGACCTGGACCGGCACTCCCGCGCCCTGGCCCGCGGCACCCGACCGCCCGGGAGCGCGCGTCGCCGGGCCCAGCAGGAGCTGCGGGAGTCCCAGGACAGCGCCTCTCGGGACAGCGTCGGGGCGGCGCGCGCCCAGTCCCGCGCCCCCGCCCCCGCGGCCGGGCCCGACGACCTGCCGGTGCAGCTCGCCCTCGACCTCGGCGACGCCCCGGGGGAGGTGACCGCCAGCGGGCTGCCGGAGATGACCTCGGGGGAGCGGGTCCGGGCGGAGCTGGAGGTGCTCGGCCTCGACGTGAGCCGGCACGTCGTCGACTTCTACGAGCCGATGATGGCCGCGCTGGGCGTGGTCCGCTCCCGCGACCTGCTGGGCTGCCGGTCCGAGCAGGAGGTGCTGCTCGCCGGGGTGAAGGTGGCCACCCAGACCCCGCCGGTGCGCAGTGGCCGCCGGGTCGTGTTCCTCACCCTCGACGACGCCACCGGCCCGGTCGACGCGACGTTCTTCGAGGACGCGCAGGGTCCCTACGCGGCCACCCTGTTCCACTCGTGGCTGCTGCTCGTCCGCGGCCACGTGCGGCGGACCGGACCGCGCGGGGTCTCCGTCCGCGGCACCGGGTGCTGGGAGCTCGGCACGGTGCACCTGGCCTGGACCGAGGGCGGGGTGGACGCGGTGCGGGCGATGCTCGCGGCCGACCCGATGGTCGACCCCGACCACCCCACCGACGAGGCGGTGGCCGGGCAGGCCGGCAGCCGGGCGACCCGGCCGGTGCTGGCGGCCCCGGTCCTGGCCGGCCGACCGGAGGCGTCCACCGCCGGCGGGATGGGTCAGCGGCGTCGGGTGCTGGTGCACGCCAGCGGGTTCCGCCAGTCGCCCTACGCCGACATTGCGCCCGCGGGCGACCCGGTCACCAAGGTCCCCCCGGCGCGCGAGGAGCGCGACCGCGACCGGGAGCGCGACCGCGACCGGGAGCCACCGGCCAAGCTGTGGCACGCCAGCCCGGGGAGCAGCGGGTGGTGATCGCGTCGGGCCCGGCGGGGAGGATGCCCCCGTGAGCCGCAGCCAGATCCGCCGCCCGCAGGGCCCGGTCGAGATCGGCGACGACGACGAGGGCTGCACCGTCCTGCACGTGGACATGGACGCCTTCTACGCGTCCGTCGAGCTGCTCACGCGCCCGGAGCTGCGCGGCCGACCGGTCGTCGTCGGCGGGTCCGGGTCGCGCGGCGTGGTGCTGTCGGCCACCTACGAGGCGCGAGCGCTCGGCGTGCACTCCGCGATGCCGATCGGGCGGGCCCGCCGGGTCGCGCCGCAGGCGGTGTTCCTCGACCCCGACCACCGCCGCTACGCCCGCGTCAGCGCCGGGGTGATGGAGGTGTTCCGTTCCGTCACCCCGCTGGTCGAGCCGCTCAGCCTGGACGAGGCGTTCCTCGACGTCGCCGGGGCGCGCCGCCGGCTGGGCTCGCCGCGCGAGATCGGCGAGCTGATCCGGGCCCGCGTCCACGACGAGCAGGGCATCACCTGCTCGGTCGGCGTCGCGCCCACCAAGTTCGTCGCCAAGCTGGCCTCCACCCGCGCCAAGCCCGACGGCCTGCTCGTCGTCCCCCGGGACGCGGTCGTGGCGTTCCTGCACCCGCTCCCGGTCGCGGCGCTGTGGGGCGTGGGGGAGCGCACCGAGGAGCAGCTGCTCCGCCTGGGCCTGCGCACCGTCGGCGACCTCGCGCACACCCCCACCGCCACCCTGCAGCGCGCCCTGGGCCACGCGGTCGGCACCCACCTGTCCGACCTGGCCTGGGGCCGTGATCCGCGCCGGGTCGAGCCGTACGAGCCGGACAAGAGCATCGGGGCGGAGGAGACGTTCTCCCGCGACGTCGACGACCCGGAGGTGATCCGGCGCGAGCTGCTCCGGCTGGCCGAGAAGGTGGCCAGCCGGCTGCGCGCGCAGGGCTACCTGGGCCGCACCGTGCAACTGAAGGTCCGGTTCGCCGACTTCACCACCATCACCCGGTCCCGGACGCTGGGCGCCCCGTCGGACGTCGGCCGGGAGCTCTACACCACCGCCCGGGACCTGTACGACGCGCTCGGGCTGCAACGAGCCCGGCTGCGCCTGGTCGGGGTCCGGGTCGAGGGGCTGGTGGACGCGGACAGCGCCCCGCAGCAGCTGGTGCTGGGGGCCCGCGAGCACGGCTGGCGGGACGCGGAGGTGGCCGCGGACCGGCTCGCCGACCGGTTCGGACCGGGCAGCGTGCGCCCCGCCCGGCTGGTCGATCCGGCCCGTCGGGAACCCCCGGCCGGGTCCGGCCGTCAGCCCTGACGACCGTGTGGGACCATCCCGCGGACACCAATGACCGGACTCGGGTTTCCAGCCGGGCTCCGGCTGCCTATCCTGGCGTTAGTCAACGAGCCGGGAGGAGGGACCGCCGTGCCGCTCTCCGAGCACGAGCAGCGCCTGCTCGAGCAGATGGAACGGGCCCTCTACGCCGAGGACCCGAAGTTCGCGACCACCCTGCGCAGCGGGGGACCGCGGACCGCCCACCGTGGCCGCGCCGCACTCGGCGTCGTCGCACTCCTCGCCGGCATCGGCCTGCTCATGGCCGGCGTCATCACCTCGCTGCCGCCGCTGGGCGTCGTCGGGTTCTTGGTCATGCTGGTCGGCGCGTTCGTGTCGTACTCCGCGTTCCGCAGCGGCGGTGCGGCCGAGGGTGAGCAGGTGGCCGAGGGCCAGGAGGCGGGGTCCGCCACCCCCGGCGCCGGCGGGAAGCCGACCCGGGCCCAGGCCAAGGCGGCCAAGTCCGGTGGGTTCATGGACCGGCTCGAGGACCGCTGGCGCCGTCGCCGCGACGAGGGCATGCAGTAGGCGTCGCACGACACCCAGGCGGCGGCGCTACTCCCGCGTCCCCGCCCCCACCAGCTCCGCCCCCCGTTCCACTCCCTGGTCCCCGCGCGCGCCGTCCTGCGCGGACGTGACCAGCGCCCCGCTGTCGCGGCGGCGGCGCCGCAGCACCGACGGCGGCAGCAGCGTCGCGCGCAGCCGGGTCCGCCACGCGGCCCGGTGCAGCAGGGCGCGCCGGACCAGCCGCACGTCGTGGCCGGTCCCGTCCGCGGGGTCCGCGGCCCGGCCGTAGCGGGCCTTCTCCAGCCGCAGCACGATCCGGCGCAGCGCGTCCGCCGGCTCCTGGTCCAACCGGGCGTCCCGGTACAGCCAGGCGCCCATCCGGCGGGGTGTCGCCGCGTCGGACCAGGTCCGGCCCACGTCCCGGGTGCTGTCGCGGACCTCCGCCCACGCCCCCTCCGCCAGCGCCACCGGGTCGTCGCCGGCCAGCCGGCGACGGCGGCGCACGAACCGGACCGTGACCGGGACGAGTAGGACGACGACGACCACGACGCCGAGGCCGAGCAGGGTGGATCGCCGCCATGCGTCGGCGTCGGAGGCCGACTGGCTGCGCTCGAGCTCGGCCAGGATGCGGGCCACCTCGGAGGCCTCGACCTCGCGCAGGCCGCGGCGCTCGGCCGGGTCGGCGACCGGCTCCTGGGCTGATCCGTCGCCGGTGTCCACGTCCACGTCGCCGGCGACGTACGGGGGAGCGACGACGCCCGCGCCGGCCTCGGTGCGCGGGGTGGGCTCGAACCGCACCCAGCCGACGTCGGCGAACCACAGCTCCGGCCAGGCGTGCGCGTCCCGGACCGTGACGCTCCACGCGCCCTCGGCGTTCTGCTCGCCGCTGGTGAAGCCGACGACCACCCGGGACGGGATGCCGAGCGTGCGGGCCATCAGCGCCATCGTGGCCGCGAACTGCTCGCAGTAGCCCACCCGCTCGGTGAGGAACTGGTCCAGGTAGGCCGCGTCGTTGCCCGACTCCACCGACGTGCTGTAGGTGAAGCCGCCGTCGTTGGTGAACCAGCGCTGCAGTGCCAGCGCCTGGTCGTAGCGGGTCGTGGCGTCCCGGGTCACCTGCTCGGCTCGCAGCGTCAGGCTGGACGGCAGGTCCTCCGGCACCTCGAGCAGCGGGACCAGCTCGGGCGCGACGTACGACGACGCCGCGCGCAGGACGTTGGGGTCGGGCTGCTGGTCGTAGACGTCCACCGCGTACGTGAGGTCCAGGCTGGAGTCGTCGTCGGCGGAGGCGGTGCGCAGGGTGGGCTGCCAGGACCAGTCGCCCTGCAGCAGCCGCTCGTTGTCTCCCTCGGCGTACACCTGGCGAGCCGGGAACGGCAGCGGCAGCTCGCTGTTGTCGAGGTCGCCGACCGCGATGTCGTAGCGGATGGTCTGGGACTCCGACACCCCGGCGGCCGGCGGCGGCAGGACCTCGGACAGCGGCACCCGTCCGGGGAAGTCGGCGGCCCGCCAGGTGGTCCCGTCGAAGGTCTCCAGCGTCGCCAGGCGCAGGTAGGAGGGGTTGGGGTCGGCCGTCACGTAGCGGATCAGCTCGCGGTCGTTCTGCTCGACGATGCCGCGGCGCAACGACACGAACGGGTCGAGGGTGACCGCTCCCTCCTCCGGAGCCACCCCGCCGGCACCGTCCCCGCCGCCGCGCCCGGTGCCCCAGATCGGCTCGGTCAGGCCGGGGATGACGGCCGGGATGAGCAGGGCCGCCGCCAGCGCCGCCACCGCCATCCAGCGGGCCTGGCCGGACAGCCCGGACAGCCGCGGCGGCCGCGGCCGGGTCGGGTGCGCCCGTGGACCGGCGCCGGCGCGGCGGACCACCTCCCGCGGCGAGGTCAGGACCCGGCCCCAGCCGCCCAGCTGCTCCTTCTCGTCGACGACGAGCATGAGCAGCCAGCCGGCGGCGGGGAGCACGATCAGCCACCAGGGTGCGCCACCGCGCAGCACGGCCACCGGCACGGCGTAGACCGCCAGCAGCGGGATGCCCGCGATCGCCGGCTGGCGCAGGCCGACGCTGACGGTGTCCACTGCCAGCGCCGCCAGCCCCAGGCCGCCGACGACCAGGGCGGTGAGGCCGATCGACTCCGGCGCCGGGGAGGTGTACTTCTCGGCGTCCGCGAGCCCGGCCTGCACCACGGCGCGCAGGTCGGCCAGCGCCACCGGCCCCGGCAGGAAGCCGCCCCAGGCGTGCTCGGGGGCGAACATCCGGGTCATGGTCGCGAGCAGGGCCGCGGCCTGCAGCAGCGGGTGCAGGACGCCGGGCAGCCGGGCCAGCCGGGCCAGCCAGCCGACGACGCCGACCAGCGCGATGACGAGGGCGGTCGGCGGTATCCAGCCGGCCTCCTGGAACACCGGGGTCAGCGTCAGAGCGGCCAGGAACGACGCGAAGGCCGCCGCCGTGGCCCGCGGCCGCCCCCCGACCAACGGGCCGCTGGGCTCCCAGTCCGCCGTGGAGGTCGTCCGGCGCGGCGCGGCGGGCGCGACCGGCGGGAGGGTGGCGGTCACGGCGCACCCCCCGGCCCGGGGGTCGGGGCTGCGGTCGGGGTCGGGACCGCCCGGCCGGCCGAGCCGACCGTGGTGGTCCCGATCGCGCCGACCCCGCGCACCGCCTGTGGCCACAGCGTGCCCAGCGGGTCGCCGGGCCCGGCCAGCACCACCCGCCAGCCCGCCTGCCGCAGCAGGGCCGCGGCCGCGACGCTGCCGGCGTGGTCGGCGTCCCGGGACGGTCCGGGGTGCGGTCGCCAGGCGCCGACGTCCTGGACCAGCGCGATCGCGGTGCCGCCCCCCGGCTTGACCCGGGCCAGGGACTCCGCCGTCGCCGTGTCCAGCGCCCCCAGCACCGCCACCACGACGCCGTCGGCGGTCTGCCGCCGGGCCTGCGGGTCCGCGGCACCCAGCCGGGTCGACTCGGACGGCCCCGCCACCGCCAGGGCGTCGAGCACCTGCCCCTCGGTGTCGGCGCCGGCCTCCGCGCTGTCGGCCACCAGGGGAACCCCGTCGCCGTCGACGAGCCGCAGGCTCCAGCCGCGCCGGGCCAGGTGGACGCACACGCTCGCGGCCGCGGACAGCGCCCACTCGAACGACGACTCCGGCCCGGTGCCCCGATGCGCCGACGCGCGGGTGTCCACCAGCACGGTCGCCCGGCTGCGCCACGGCTGCTCCTCGCGGCGGACCATGAGGTCCCCGTACCGGGCGGTCGCCCGCCAGTGCACCCGGCGCAGGTCGTCCCCGGTGCGGTAGTCGCGCGGCACCACGTCGTCCTCGCCGCTGCTGGCGATCGAGCGCGGCCGGCTGTCGCCCTGTCCGGACCAGTCGCCGCCCAGCGGCGCGGCGGGCAGCGGGTGGACGACCGGCGTGACCAGCAGGGTGTCGCGCGCGGTGAAGGCACGGGTCATCGCGACCAGCCCGAACGGGTCGACCATCCGCACCGACACCGGCCCGACGGTGTAGCGGCCGCGGACCAGGCTGGCCACCGCGTAGTCGACCTCGCGGGTCCCGGTCGGCTCGACCCGGTCCAGCACGAACCGGGGCATGGGTCCGAGCTCCCACGGCAGTGCGTCCTCGACCAGCAGGAGACCGGAGGGCAGCCGCGACACGTTCTCCAGGACCACGGTCACCTCGGCGGTGCCGCCGACGGGGATCCGGTGCGGGGTCACCGAGCGCGCGCAGGCCAGCCGGTAGCGGCCGCGCGCGACCACCAGCACGGACAGCACCGGCAGCGCCAGGATCAGCACGGCGACCTGCAGCAGGTCACGCTGGCCGAACACGATCGCCCCGAGCAGCAGCCCGACCCCCACGGCCACCAGGCCGCGGCCGCGACCGGTGAGCCCCCGGATGGTCTGGCGCACGGCGCGTCGCAGGTCAGCCGGTGGCGGTCGGGAGGGGCACCCGGCGCAGCAGGTCGGACACGACCGCCTCGGGGGTGCGGTGGGCGATCTGGGCCTCGGCGGTGAGCAGCAGCCGGTGCGCGAGCACCGGGACGGCCAGCGCCTGCACGTCGTCGGGCAGCACGTGGTCGCGGCCGTCGAGCGCGGCGGCGGCCTTGGCGGCGCGGACCAGGTGCAACGTGGCGCGAGGGGAGGCACCCAGCCGCAGCTCGGGCGTCTGCCGCGTGGCGTTGGCCAGGTCCACGACGTAGCGGCTCACCGCAGGGGAGACATGGATGTCACGCACGACGTCGACCAGCCGGGCGACCAGCGCCGCGTCGGCCACCGGCTGCACGTCCTCCAGCGGGTCGCGGCCCCCGTGCGCGTCCAGCATGTCCAGCTCGGCCTGCGGATCGGGGTAGCCCATCGAGATGCGGGCCATGAACCGGTCCCGCTGCGCCTCCGGCAGCGGGTAGGTCCCCTCCATCTCGATCGGGTTCTGGGTGGCGACCACCATGAAGGGGCGGGCCAGCAGGTAGGTCGTGCCGTCGACGGTGACCTGGCGCTCCTCCATGCACTCCAGCAGCGCCGCCTGCGTCTTCGGCGAGGCGCGGTTGATCTCGTCGCCGAGCAGGATGTTCGCGAACACCGCGCCCGGCTTGAACTCGAAGTCGCGGGTCTCCTGGTTGAAGACGCTCACCCCGGTGACGTCGCCCGGGAGCAGGTCGGGCGTGAACTGGATCCGCCGGACGGAGCAGTCCAACGAACGGGCCAGCGTCTTGGCCAGCATCGTCTTCCCGACGCCCGGGACGTCCTCGATGAGCAGGTGGCCCTGGGCCAGGAGCACGGTCAGCGCCAGCCGGACGACATCGGACTTGCCCTCGATGACCGTCTCGACGGACTCCCGGATCCGCGCGGCCGTGTGGACCAGCTCGTGCATGGTGGCCGGGTCGTCGGAGCGCACGCCGGTCACCGGGTAGGTGGTCACGTCGACTGCCTCCTCGTCGGGGCGGGCGCCCGGCCGTCCCCAGGATTCTCACCCGGCAGGCGTCCCCGCGCACCCAGGACCCCGTACGCGGCCGGAACCGGGCACTCCCTGGAGGGGACGAGCCGCGGCGCCGGGGCGTCCGACAACTGTTCATGTAGGAGTGCGTGTCAGTTATCGTACGCGCGTTCTAGTGCGCGGTAGGCTGGGTGCGTGAACTTGAAGGAATGGGCGCTGTCGCAGGGGATTCACCCGCAGACGGCGTACCGCTGGTTCCGGGAGGGGACGCTGCCCGTGCCAGCGGTGCGGGTGAACCAGCGCACCGTCCTGGTCAACCCCGACGCCCCCGTGCAGCCATCGCGTGAACGGGTCGGCCTGTACGCGCGGGTGTCCTCCCACGACCAGAAGCCCGACTTGGACCGGCAGGTCGCGCGCCTGACCCGCTGGGCCGCGGACGCGGGCATGTCCGTGACCCGGGTGGAGGCCGAGGTCGGGTCCGGGATGAACGGCCGCCGCGCGAAGTTGCGGCGGATGCTCGCTGACCCCGACGTGGACGTGGTCGTGGTTGAGCACCGCGACCGGTTCGGCCGGATGAACACCGAGCTCGTCGAGGCCGCGCTCGCCGCCCACTCACGGCGTCTGGTCGTGGTCGACGACGGCGAGGTCGACGACGACCTGGTCCGCGACATGACCGAGGTGCTGACCTCGTTCTGCTCCCGCCTGTACGGCCGCAGGTCCGCGCGCAACCGGGCGGAGAAGGCGCTGCGCTGCGCGGCCGCCGACGTCGGGACCCGGTCGCGGTGACCCGGCCGCGCCAGCTGGCGGACCCGTTCGTGGTCGCACCCCCCAAGGGCGTGCGGACCCGCACCCGCATCCCCGTCACCGACGACGAGGCCGCCCGCCTGGACCAGATCGGGCAGTTCCTCGGGTCCCGCTACCGGGCCGACCTGGTTGAGCGGGTGATGCTCGGCGCGGTGAAGGACCCCGAGCGGGCGCGTCGGAAGAAGACCCTGACCGTCGACACGTCGTCACGCTGGGCGGGTGCGATCACCCGCACCACCGAGGACCAGTACCGGTTGGCGATGCGGGCCCTGCGCGACGAGGTCGCCACGCTGACGTCCGCCACCGCGACCATCCGCGCCCGACTGGCGGTCACTCCAGGAGCGAGCAACAGCCTGTCCGGCAGGGCACGGGTGAGCGGGTACCGCGACCAGGCAGAACGGTTCGCCAAGTCCCGCCGGCTGACCGTCCTGCAGGCCCGCCTGGACCGGGCCCGGCAGCGCCTGGCCGACGGCCGGCCGGTGATCGTGGTCGGCGGGAAACGCCTGTGGCGCAACCGGCACCACCTCGACCGGGCCCGGATGACCGAGCAGCAGTGGCGCGCCGCGTGGACCGCCGAACGGTCGTTCCTCACCGCCGACGGGGAGACAGGCAAGAGGCACGGCAACGAGACCATCCGGGTCACCCCCGACGGGACCCTCACCCTGAAGGTCCCCGCCGCGCTGGCCCCGACGCTCGGCACCCACCTGACCGTCACGGCCCCGGTCAACCTCGACGTGCACCGCGGCGGGGAGTGGACCGACCGGATCACCGCCCACCAGGCGGTCCGGTACGACATCACCCACGACCCGGGCAAGAACCGTTGGTACCTCGACGCGTCCTGGTCCTACCCCGACATCCCGGTCCCGCCGTTGCAGGCCCTGCGCGCCCGGCGGACCCTGGCCGTGGACCTCAACGGCGACCACCTCGCCGCCTGGGCCGTCGACCCGTCCGGCAACCCCCTCGGCGACCCGGTCACGGTCCCGCTGGACCTGGCCGGGCTGCCCCGCTCGACCCGTGACGCGCACCTGCGCCACGCCGTGAGCACGCTGTTGCGGCACGCCGAAGCTCATGGCTGCGCGTCGCTGAGCGTTGAGAACCTCAACTTCGCCGATGCTCGCACCACCGGCCGGGAAACCATGGGCCGCGGACGGCGAGGCAAACGGTTCCGCCGCACCGTCGCCGGCATCCCCACCGCCCAGTTCCGCGACCGGCTGGCCGCGATGGCCGCCACCGCGGGACTGTGGATCGTCGCCGTCGACCCCGCGTACACCAGCCGCTGGGGCAAGCAGCACTGGCTGCAGGCCCTCACCACCCATTCTTCCGACGCGACCGGCCACCATGCGGCCGCCGTCGCAATCGGCAGGCGCGCCCAGGCGCACCCGATCCGGCGCAAGCCCGCGCGCCCCCGGCACGGACAGAGGACCGTGCCGGGCCAGCCTGCGGGACAGTCGGAGAAGGCCACCCGGGCACGCACCCGCGGCAGGACACCGGCACCCCGCGCGCACCCCAGGCGCCCGGGTCCCGGTGACGAACCCTGCCGCGGCGCTCCCAACACCGTTCGGGGAGCAACCGGGCAGGAATCACTCCCGCTCACTACTTAGGCACGGTTCCCCGCTGCGGCAGAGTGGGCCCATGGCCGACCCGATCGCGCTCGCCGCCGCCCTGCCCCGACCGCTGGCGTACGTCCTCGGCGGCGGGGCGTCGTACGGGGCGGTCCAGGTCGGCATGCTGCAGGCCCTCGCGGAGACCGACCTGCGCCCGGACCTGGTGGTGGGCACGTCCGTCGGGTCGCTGAACGGCGCCGTCCTGGCCGAGGAGCCGCACTCCGCGGGGCACCGGCTGCCCTACCTGTGGAGCGGGCTGAACCGCGACACGGTGTTCCCCACCAAGGTGCGCGACGCGTACGCCACCGTGCGGGGGCGCCCCTACCTGGTCGACCCCGGGCCGCTGACGTCGCTGCTGGTCGGCTCCCTGCAGGCCCGTACGTTCGCGGACCTCGACGTGCCCCTCGTCGCGGTCACGGCGGACCTCGACACCGGGACCGTCGTCCCCGTGGACCGGGGTGACCTGGCCACCGCGCTGCTGGCGAGCGCCGCCATCCCCGGCGTCTTCCCCTGGGTCGAGCGCGACGGCCGGCGGCTGGTCGACGGCGGCGTCCTGGCCAACGTGCCGGTGTCGGTCGCCCTGGACCGGGGCGCCCGGTCGGTGGTGGTGCTGGACTGCGGCTTCGTCGTCAGCCAGCCGCGGCGCACCGACACGTTCCTCGGGGTGCTGCTGCAGACGGCCGCGGTGATGACCGCGCACCAGGTGCGCTACGACCTGCGCCGGGCCGCGGACGCCGGGGTCCCGGTGCTCTACCTGCCCGGGCCGTGGCCGATCGGCTCGCCGCCGTACTCGTTCGAGCGGACCGCCGAGCTGGCGCAGGCCGCGTACGCACTGTCGTCGGAGTTCCTGCGCACCCTGCGGGTCGACGGCGGCCGGGTGTACGGGACCCCGCCCGGCACCGTCACCTGACCGGCGCGGCGGAGATCACGCCCCGGGAGGTGAGGGGGCGACCGGCGGGGGAGTGTCGCAGGTCCTGCCTGCCGGGCGGTCCGCGAACCGGTCCGCGATCCACGGGACCACGGCGGGCCCCGACGTGGTGGCCGCCGCCAGGTGCCCGATCCCGCCCATCCAGAGCATGGTGAGCGCCGAGCCGCTGTCGCACCACTGCTGCTGCAGCAGCGCGTTCGGGCCGGGAAGGACGACCTCGTCGGCGGTGCCCTGGGCCACCATGACCGGCATCGACGCCGGCAGCGGCGGGACCGTCTGCGCGGTGGCGGCATCGCGCCAGCCGGCCACGGTGGTCGGGTCGACGTCGAAGAACGTCTGGCCGACCTTGGTGCGGGCCAGGCCCTCCAGGCCGGCGGCGTCGATGCACTCGTCGGCCAGCCGCTGGTAGCTGTCGATCCCGTTCCCGCTGACGACGCCATCGAGGGCCACGTCCGGGTAGACCGGCGGCCAGGAGATCGCGACCTCGGGTCCGATCGCCCAGCCCACGGCCGTCGCCCACTGCGCGCTCATGATCGGGACCAGGTTGGCCGCCGGGGCGGCCGCTGCCACCCCCAGCAGGTCCAGCTCCGGCGCCAGCTCCTCCGCCAGGTGGCCCGACCACAGCGACGTGTGACCGCCCTGGGAGTGGCCGAACACGACGTAGCGGCTGCCAGCCTCCGCGTCGGGGAACTCCCGGGCGGCGCGCACCGCGTTGACGACGTCGCGGACCTCCGCGCCAGCCACCAGGTACGCCTCGGGTCCGGGCGTACCCAGGCCGACGTAGTCCGTGGCGGTCACGACCCACCCGAGCGCCATCATCTGGTCCAGCCAGTTGTCCGTGTCCTGCAACGGGTTCGACGAGCGGGACGGGGCGCACTGGTCGGCCATGCCGAGGGTCCCGTGCGCCCACGCGACCACCGGGCGCCCACCTGCGGGCGCCGGTGCCGTCGGCAGGTAGACGATCCCGCCCGAGGCCGCAGGAGTCCCGTCCAGGCGCTCGGACACGTAGAGGATCCGGTGGGCGGTGCCGCCGGGCACGTCCACGTCCAGCGGCTCGGAGCGGATCAGCGTGCCCGGCGGCCCCGGAAGTGGGTTCGGCGGGGTGTAGAAGGGCTGCAGCGCGTCCTGCGCCCGGGTGGTCGACACCACGCTCGCCGTCGCGCCCGCGGCGACCGCCAGCAGGCCCGCGACCAGCACCCCGGCCACGACCAGGAACAGCGTCCTCAGCGCCCTCACGGTCCGAGGCTAGGGAGCGCAGTCACGCGGAGTCCTGTCGAAGCTCCTCCCGCGGCGACATGATGTGCGCGTGGACGAGACCGGCGAGACTCCCGGCGGCGCGGAGGGCCTGCCCGCCCGCGAGGTGCGGGCGACCGTGCTGGTCCTCGCACCGCCGCCCGCGGACGGTCTCGCGGTGCGGGGGGCACGCGCCGGCATCGGCGCGGTCGGCCTGCTGGTCCAGGGCCTGGACCGGGCGACCGGGGGCAGCGGCCGGGTGCCGGCGCCGGTCGACGTCGCCCTGGGGGCGGCAGCGTCGGCCGCCGACGCTGCGGTGGTCGTCGCCGGCGTGGCAGCGTCGGTCGCCGGCCGGGTCACCGGCCCGGTCACGTCGTGGCTGGCCCGTCCCGCCCCGCTGCCGTCGTCGTGGTGGCCCCAGCGGGCGCTGGACTCCTGGCGGGTGCGGGGCCAGGAGCTGCGCCGGTCCCAGGCCGCGGATCTCGAGGTGGCGCTGCGGCGCGCGGGGGACCCGGCGGTCGCCTGGGTCCTGGACCGGGTCGACGTCGGCGGCCTGGTAGCGCGCCACGTCGACCTGGAGACGGTGGTCGTGACCGCCCTCGACGACCTGGACCTGACCGAGGTCGTGCTCACCCGGGTGGACCTGAGGGCGGTCGTCGACGGGGCGCTGGACCGGCTGGACCTGACCGAGGTGGTGCTCGGCCGGGTCGACCTGCAGCGTGTCGTCGTGGCCGTCCTCGACCGGCTGGACCTGACCGACCTGGTGCTGACCCGGGTGGACCTGGAGCGGGTCGTGACCGCCGTTCTGGACGGGATGGATCTGACGCAGCTGGTGCAGTCGCGCGTGGACATCGACGCGCTCGCCGCGACGATCGACCTGGACGCGATCATCGACCGGTTGGACCTGATCGGGCTGGCCGACTACATCATCGACGAGATCGACCTCCCCGCGATCATCCAGCAGTCGACCGGATCCGTTGCGTCCGAGGCGGTCCGAGGGGTCCGGATGCAGACCATCGACGCCGACCGCAAGGCGTCGTCCGTGGTCGACCGGCTGTTGCTCCGGCGGAAGGGGCGCCGGACCGACGCCCCGGGGGACCCGGAGTCGCTGCAGCGCGGTCCGGAGGAGGGTGACTCGTGACCACCTTCCGCGAGTGGCAGCAGAAGCAGGCGGCTGCGCGGGCGGCCGAGGAGGCGCTCGCCGCCGGCGAGGCGACGGCCGACGTCGACCTGCACGCGGAGTCGGCGCGGGCCGCCGTCCCTCGGGCGGCCCGGCCCTACCAGGGGCTGCGAGCGGGCATCGTCAGCCGGCTGGTGGCGAACTCGATCGACTTCGGCGTGGTGATCGTCGTCCTGTTCGGCGGTTTCGCGGGGTGGCAGGCGCTGCAGTTCGTCGTGAACCCCACTGCCTACTCGTTCCACATGCCGCACTTCGGGTTGTGGATGGTGTTCGGTGCGTTCGTGTTCGTCGTCTACTTCACCGGGTCGTGGGCCACGACCGGGCGCACGTACGGCGACCACGTCATGGGCCTGCGGGTGGTGAACTTCCGCGGCAACAAGGTCGCCTGGCCCGGCGCCTTCCTGCGCGCACTGTTCTGCACGTTCGTGATGGTGGGCATCCTCTGGGTCGCGGTCAGCCGGGAGAACCGCTCGGTGCAGGACGTCGTCCTGCGCACGAACGTCATCTACGACTGGTAGGCGGACCTGCCCCGGTACGCCCGGCTCAGTAGTCCGCCCAGATCGAGGACGCGATCTTCCCGAGGTCCTCGTTCGCCGCGAAAACGCCCTGGATGTCGTCGAACACGGACTGGTTGACGATGATCGCGACCGCCAGCCAGCGCCCGGACTTCGCCTGCACGTAGCCGGACAGCGCCTTCGTCTCCAGCCGCAGTCGGGAGTTCAGCAGGTCGGCCGCACCGAGGGTCCCGGTCTTGGCGAAGACGTGCCCCGCGGCCGGGCTGTCCGCCTGGACGTTGACCAGCGACCCGTCCCTGCCCATCACCGGGAGCGCGTCGCGCCACACCGCCCAGTCGGGACGGGCGGCGAACGCCACCATCAACTCGGTCGCCGACCGCGCGGTGACGTAGTTGCCCGGGAGTCCGGAGCCGTCGACGAGGGTGGCCTGCGCGGGGTCCACTCCCAGATCCGCGAGCCGCATCGCCAGCACCGGGAAGCCGGCGTCGCAGTCCCGGCTGCCCGCCGCGACCGCAAGGAGGCACACGAACGTCTGCGCGCCGCGGTTATAGCTGACCTTCAGCACGTAGCGGGCCTGCTCGCTCAGCGGGAGGCTGCGCAGCCGGGCGACGACGGGCAGCTTCCGCACCGCCGCGGAGGACGGGAGCGAAGCGGCCGGGTTGGGTCCGACGGTGGCGGCGCGGACCCGCACGCCGGCCCGCTCGAGCTCCTGGATCAGTGCGGAGCGCGCGAACCGCGCGGGCTCGCGCAGGTGGTAGACCCGGAGTACCGGGTCCGCGTCGGCGGCGACCGTCCCGGTGACCCGCAGGACCCCAGCGGGGGTTGCGGCGACGTCGACCTGCGTCGCACCGCCCGCCTTCACGGTCCGGGTCCGGTTGTCCACGGTCCACGGCGCGACGACGGGTCGGATCACGACCTTCGCCGTGCGACCGACGGTGGTCGGCGTCGTCAGGACGTCGATCAGGTTGTTGTTGATGACGATCGGCGACACCGGTCCGTCGATGCCGAGGGCCTCGGTGCGGAACAGGCGGTCGTCGATCACGACCTGCCCGGTCACCGAGCGGATCCCGGCCGCGCGCACCTGCCGGGCCAGGTCGCGCAGCCCGGCGAGCGGCCGGTTGTCCGCCAGCTGCATCCCCGGGATCGAGTTGGCGTCGTTGTGGTCCCAGTTCGCGAAGACCACCCGACCGTCCGAGCCGGTCTGGCCGCCCATCGTGATGTCGCCCTTGGCCACCAGCACCAGGTCCCCGCGAAGGTCACCGTCGACGACCCGACCGGTCCGCACGACCGGTGTGACGGTGCGCCAGTCCGGGCCGAACTGCGTCCAGACGCCGGCGGAGCTGTAGGTCTTGGTGACCGAGGCCGGCTCCAGCAGCACGTCGGTGTTGTAGCCGACCAGCTGCTCGCCGGTCTGCGCGTCGGCGACCGACACCGCCCACTGGCCGCGCTCGTACGGCGTCGAGTTCATCACCGCCACGGCGTCCGTCGACAGGTGGGGGCTGATCCTCTCGGGCGTGGGAATGGAGAAGAAGATCGCCCGCGAGCCCATGCTCGCCAACCGCGTCACCCTGCGCATCCACTTCGCGCCGCTGACCGACGAGGAACTCATCCCTGTCCGGGCGCAGATGCACCCCATCCTGGCGGCGACCCCCGAGCGGCTCCTCGTCGCGGCCGACACCGCCTACCGCCACGGCGTCCTGCGGCCCTGGTCCCACCTGCTGCGGTGGCTGATGAGCCTGGGCAGCACCCCCGACAACCCGCCGACCAAGCAGCAGCTCGAGCAGGCCCTGACCCTCATGGCCGGCCGCAAGATCCGGCTCTGACCATGGCCATCCACCTCGTCGTCGCCGACCCCCCCGTCCGGCTGTGGTCGGCGACGACAGCGCCGACGGCGCGTGTCTCACGCTCGCGCGCGACACCCACGCCCTAGCGCCCCACATGGCCGCCGTCGTCGCAGCCCAGCGCGCAATCCGACTCGCCGACGGGTTCGCGCCGCGACACGAACTGCTGCGCGTCAGCGAGACAACCGTGCACCGCTACCTGGCCACCGACCCGATGCCCGTCACGCGACCCGTACCCCGTCGCCCCGCCGAGTTCCCGACCGCAGCCTGACCGCGCCCCAGATAGCCCACGACGTCCGGCGCGCGTACGAGATGCGGTGCAGCGACCGTGGTTGTGAGCCCATGTGGCGACGCTGCCGCATCTCGACCGACACCTGGACGGCGCCGGCGTCGGCGGTCACGCGGCGAGGTTGGCCGATGACGTTGCGGCGTCGAGCGTGATGGTGCGAGTGCGGTTGGCGCGGCGAAGGTAGGTGTAGCCGATGGCGCAGGCGATGAGCAGGATGACGGTGCCGACGATGCTGGCCTCGACGCCGAAGTCGCCACCGGTCATCAGGTCGCTGGAGCCGCTGGCCGGTCCGATGGCGAACAGGCTGCTGGCCTCGGTGTTGCCGCTGACGGGAAGCCCGTAGATGTTGCCCTGGAAGTAGTTCCAGCCGGCGTGGATGCCAGCGATGAGCCACAGGTTGCCCTGCCCGAGGGCGATGAACGACGCGAACACCGCGTACAGCGCGATGTTGAGCAGCACGATCGGGCGGAAGTCCATGTGGATGACGGAGAAGAACACCGAGGTCCCCAGGATCGCCGCCCAGCCGGGGATCTGCCGGCCGGCCATCTGCAGCATGTAGCCGCGGGTGACCGCCTCCTCCGTGGAGGCCTGCCAGAGGAACACCAGCAGCAGCGGGATCACCGCGACGAGCGCCGACGAGCCGACGTTGGTGTGCTCGGACGCGCCCGACTTGTAGGCGCCGAGCGCCCACGGCACCAGCACGCCGACCGTCATCATCACCGCGCCCACGAGGAAGCCGAGGGCCAGCTTGCCGACGGGATTGGAGCCGCGGAAGCCGACCGAGGAGAACGGCCGGCCCTCCTTGAACCGCAGCCACAAGAACAGCAGCAGCAGCGTCACGCCGAAGATGAAGAACTCCTTGAACTGGAACAAGGTGTCCGCGTGGCCGGGGTTGCCCAGCAGCAGCGACCCGACGGCGTCACCCGCAATGGAACCGCCGACGATCATCACGGCCCCGACGATCCACGCCAGCCACCAGCTCGTGGGCCGCTTGGCCTCGTCGGCCATCTGCACCAGCGGCGACGTACGGATGTTCATGTCGGAGGCTCCCCACGCGTGTCCAAGTCGGGCTCGTGACGTGTCCTGACGTCCCTGTCCCAACGCGCTCCGCTCGGCAGCCAGGAACGCGGAGCAAGGCTAGGGCGCGCAACCTCGTGCTCAGCCCACCCGAACGCCGCCACCGAGGCTGTAACCGTTACAGATCGCACTCCAGCCGCGAGCCGTTGACGAGCGCGCCGCCGCCGGCAACTTCTCTCGCCCGCGCCCGGTCACATACAGCACGCCGCTCGCGTGGGAACCGCGTTTCGCCGTGCGAACCCGTCAGCCAGCGGCGGCGGCTCGTGCCTTGTCGAGGAGGGTGAGGATGCGGTCGACCTGCTCGTCGGCGAGGTTGAGGTCGGCACGGAAGCGCGCTTCGGCTTCGTCAAGGAAGGCCGGCTCGGTCACGAGAAGCCGTGACAGTTCAGCGCCGGCCTCGTCGTCGTGGCCGAGACCTGACAGGGCCAGGCACCGGTACAGCGGCCCCCACACTTCGCCGCTGACGTCGACCAGCGTCGCCTCCGCCAGGGCGGTGGCGTAGTCGCCGGCGAGGACGCCTCCCAGCGCGGGCCACAGGTGGGCATGGCCCGGCAGGCCCGGGTTGATCGCCAGGGCGTCGCGGACCAGTTCGAGGCCGCGGGTCCAGTCGCCGGCGGCGCAGACGAGCAGGCCCGACGTGACCACGTTGATCGGCCGGTGCGGCGTCAACTGCGCCGCGGTCTCTGCGTGGGCGATCACGCCCGCCCACGACCTCCGAGTTCGCAGCGCCCCGGCGAGGACGAGGTGAGCGTGCGCGTTGCGTCCGTCGAGGGCCAGGGCCTCACGCGCCAGACCCTCGGCCAGGTCGGTGTCGGCGGCGCGGTCGAGGCTGTGGCCCTGGACCGCGGCGGCGTTGGCCAGCGCTCCCCGCATCGCAAGCATCGGCGCGTCGCGGGGACCGACGGCCAGGGCCTTCTCGACGGCGTCAGTGGCACGGGCGATCGCCTCGCCGGTCGGTGCCACCAGGTAGGCGTGGTAGGCGACGATCGCCCGCACCGTGGCGCTGGACGGCTCCCGATGCCGCACGTACGCGTCACTGAGCACAACCCCGTCAAGGTCCCCGACCCGCACCGCGACAGCCTCGGCCCAGCGGTCGACGACATCGAACCCGTGCCCGTCGGCTAGCGCCACGTCCTCGGTCCGAGACCACACCACGCCGCCGTCGGCCGCGGACAGCAGCCGCGCGACCAACCGCACCGAGTCTCCTCGGCGGGCGACGCTGCTCTCCAGGACAGTGGTCACCCCGACGGCGCGAGCTCGGGCGGCAGAATCCGCGGGTACCGCCGTGGGTCCCACGATGCGCAGCGGTGGGTGCTCGGCAAGCCGTTGCACCAACGCATCCGCGGTGGCTGCCGCGATGGCCTCCCCGTCGCCACCAGCAGCGGTCGACAGCACCAGGATGCCCGGAACCGACGACGACGCGCCTCGGTCGACATGGGACACCTCGGGCACGTAACGGCCGGGGCGAATCACGATCCGGATGCGCTCCTCCTCGCCCTCCTGCTCGTAGTAGCGCTCCAACGCCTCGCGCACCCGTGCTGCGCGGACGCGTACTGAAGCGTCGTGACGGCCGTCGAAGTCGGAGCCGCGACTCAGCGCATACCGCCCGACCGTGCGCTCGGAGATCTGCTCCGCCCGCCCCGCGAGCCACTCGCTGACGACGTAGGACAGGAACGCCCGGGACTGCTCCGAGCGGCGAAACGCGTCACTCGCCAGCACGCGCGAGAGAGCCTCGACCACCTCGCTCCCCGGGAGACCACCGACCTCGGGAGGACCCGCGACCTCCTCAGTCACCTGACAACCCCCATCCGACGGCCCGCAGACGCGCCCACACTCCGTCCCTGCTGGACGAGTGTCCTCGCTCCCGGTTCAGCCCCAACAGGAGCAGGCACGGATACCTCCCCGATGGCCAAGCGTCCGCCCCCGCCGAGCCGGTCGGGCGGCCTCAGGCCCGGCCCCGCCAGGCAAGTGCGCAAGCGCCAACCGACGCTCCCGGCGGCGACAGCGCCTTTGCGCAGACCCGTAGGGCACCACCACCTCGCTTTGCGCGCGGACGGATGCGCGACTGCGCAAACGCCGACGCCTCTGCGGAGTACCCAACGACGAATGCAATCCCCGGGCCAATGAACACGGTCGACCGGGAGCGGCGGGGACGGACACGGGCAGGAAGTGGTTGACGGTGGAGCAAAGTGGAGTACTGTGGCGCGCCATGGAGGGCGAGGGCCCCCGGGGGTGGAGCGCAGGGGAGGTGGCCGGGTGTTCCTGGGGACGCACGCGCCTCGCCTGGACGACAAGGGCCGCCTGGTGCTGCCGGCCAAGTTCCGCGACGGTCTCGCGGAGGGCGTCGTGATGGCCAAGGGCCAGGACCGCTGCGTGGTGCTGTGGCCGTCCGCGGAGTTCGAGGCCTACGCGGCCCGGCTGAACGAGGTCTCGCGCAGCAACGCGGCGGTCCGCTCCTACCTGCGGGTCCTCTTCTCCAGCGCCTTCGACCAGGTGCCCGACAAGCAGGGCCGGGTCAGCGTGCCCCCGGCGCTGCGCGACTACGCCGGGCTCGAGCGCGACGTCATCGTCGCGGGCAACGGGCCCACCTGCGAGATCTGGGAGTCGTCGGCCTGGGAGGCGTACCTCGCCTCGCAGGAGGACGCCTTCTCCGAGCTGTCCGAAGAGGTGGTGCCCGGAGTCCTGTGACGCACGTCCCGACCTCCGGCGAGGCCTCCCCCCGCTCATCCGCCACCTGGCGCACCTTCCCCGGTGCCAGGCGGTCTTCCCCCTCAGGTGAGCGGGCGGGGACCTGGCCGGAGGTCACCGGAAGGACTTTCCGCGCGAGCTCCGCCACGGCGGAGGAGGTCAGGGTCGAGATGGACGTCATGCTCCCGCCGGCGCCCGCCGAGGCGCACCGGCTGCGCCGCACCGCTCGCGCGGCGCGGCCCGCGGCAGTCCTCGTCATCGCCTCGCTGCTCACCGCCGCCGCGCTCGTCGGGCTGGCCGCGCTCACCTCCGGCTGGGCCTGACCGATGCCCGCCCCCGCCCACGTCCCGGTCCTGCTGGAGCGCTGCCTGGCCCTGCTGGGGCCCGCGCTGCAGTCACCGGGCGCCGTCCTGGTGGATGCCACCCTGGGCCTCGGCGGGCACAGCGAGTCGGTGCTCACCCGCTTCCCGGCGGCCCGCGTCGTCGGGCTGGACCGCGACCTCCACGCGCTGGCGCGTTCCGGCCGTCGACTGGCGCCGTACGCCGAGCGCACCACCCTCGTCCACGCCGTCTACGACACCCTCCCCGACGTGCTCGAACGGCTGGGACTGCCTGCGGTGCAAGGGGTTCTCTTCGACCTGGGCGTGTCGTCGCTGCAGCTGGACGAGGCCGGCCGCGGGTTCGCCTACGCCCAGGACGCGCCGCTCGACATGCGCATGGACCGGTCCACCGGGGTGACCGCGGCCGACGTGCTCAACACCTACGCCGCCGCCGACCTCGCGCGAGTGCTGCGCGAGTACGGCGAGGAGCGCTACGCGCGACGGATCGCCGACCGGATCGTGCGCGAGCGGGCGCAGCGGCCGTTCACGGACAGCGCGCGACTGGTCGAGCTGGTCCGCGAGTCGATCCCGGCCCCGGCCCGCCGCACCGGCGGCAACCCGGCCAAGCGCACCTTCCAGGCGCTGCGGATCGAGGTCAACGGCGAGATCCCCGTGCTGGAGCGGGCGCTGCCCGCCGCGCTGGACGCCCTCGCCGTCGGGGGTCGCATCGTGGTGCTGTCGTACCACTCGCTGGAGGACCGCCTGGCCAAGCGCGCGCTGGCGGCGCGCACCGAGGCGGACGTGCCGCCCGGGCTTCCCGTCGTGCCGGACGAGCTGGCTCCGACGTTCCGACTGCTCACGCGCGGCGCCGAGCGGCCGTCGGAGGCGGAGGTGGCGGACAACCCGCGGGCCGCCTCGGCTCGGCTGCGGGCCGCCGAGCGGGTCCGGGTGGCGGCATGAGCGCCCTGGCCCGGCCGCTGCCGGACGCCGACCGTCGGGGCCGCGACCGGTCCACCCGCCCCTCGGGACGCCGCCGCCGGCTGTCCCTCGTGGCGCCGCTGAGCGTCGCGCCGCCGGTGCGCGCCGGGCGGGGCGCGTTCGTCGTGCTCGTCTGCCTGATCCTGGCGGTCGGCCTGATCGGCCTGCTGGTCATCAACACCTCCCTGGCGCAGGGCGCGTTCGTCGTCGGTGAGCTGCGGCAGCAGCAGGCCGCGCTGGGGGAGCAGGAGCAGAAGCTGGCCCAGGCGGTCGAGGCGGACGCGGCGCCCCTGCGGCTGCAGCGGGCCGCGAAGGCGCTGGGCATGGTGCCCAGCGTGACCCCGGTGTTCCTGCGGCTGGAGGACGGCAAGGTACTCGGCCGGCCCGAAGCCGCCGCCGGCGTCCCGGCCCCGACGCCGGGAGTGCCCTCCGCCGACCCGGCCGACGCCGCCGACGCCGCTGCTGCACCGGTCGAGGCCGCCGAGGCCGAGGCCGCCGGGGATCCGGCGGCCGCTGAGGGAGGCGCAGCGGCGGCCGGCGCCGCCGCTGCCACCGTCGGTGAGGCCGGTCCCGGCGACACGGTCGACGCCGCCCCGGGAGAGGCCACGGCCGGCGCCGGCGCGGCGGCCGACGGAGCCGCCGGGGACGGCGCGGCATCCGACGGAGCCGCCGGGGACGGCGCAGCCTCCGGCGGGGCCGCCGGCGACGGTGCGGTGTCCGACGGTGCGGTGTCCGACGGTGCGGTGTCCGACGGTGCGGTGTCCGACGGTGCGGTGTCCGACGGTGCGGTGTCCGACGGTGCGGTGTCCGATGGTGTCGCGGCTCCGGCCGGCTCGGTCAACGACGGGGTCGCCCGATGACGACGTCGGCCCCGCCCCGGCCCTCCGGGCGACGTCCGAACCCGTACGACCGCCGCAGCCCGCACGGGCGCACGCCCGCACCCCGGCGCACGCCCCCGCGCGTCCCGCGCCGCCCCATCCCGCTGGCGGACCACCGCCGCCGCGCGACGGCGCTGCTGATCGCCGCGCTGATCGTGCTGTCGGTGTTCGCCGGCCGGCTGCTGGAGCTGCAGGCGGTGAAGGGCGAGGCGCTGGCGGCCGCCGCCCTGGGTTCCCGGCTGCGCACGCAGGACATCCCGGCCGAGCGCGGCTCGATCACCGACGTCCACGGCCAGCCGCTGGCCGTCACGGTGGAGGCCCGCAACGTCACCGCCGACCAGACCCTGGTCCTCGACCCCGCCGCGGAGGCCGCCGAGCTCGCCCCGTTGCTGGGCATGGACGTCGCCGCCGTGCAGGAGCGCCTCACCGGCGAGCGCCGATTCGTCTACGTGGCCAAGCAGATCACGCCGCAGACGTGGCGGCGCATCGCCGACCTGGAGCTGCCGGGGATCTTCAACGAGAAGACCACGCGGCGCGTCTACCCCGCCGGCAGCCTCGCCGCCAACGTGGTCGGTTTCGTCGGTGCCGAGGGTGAGGGCCTCGGGGGCATCGAGTTCGGCATGGAGGACCTCCTGCGCGGGGTCGACGGCAGCCTGACCTACGAGCGTGGCGGCGGCGGCAGCGCGATCCCGACCTCGGAGCAGTCACGGGTGGAGCCCGTGCCGGGCACCACCGTGCGGCTGACGCTCGACCGCGACATCCAGTGGGTGGCGCAGCAGGCGATCACCGAGGCCGTCCGCGGGGCCAAGGCCGACAGCGGGACCGTCGTCGTGATGGAGCCGTCCACCGGCCGCCTGCTCGCCCTGGCCACCGCGCCGACGTTCGACGCCAACGACCCCGGCGCCGCGCCGGCGTCCGACCGCGGCAACCGGGCCCTCAGCGAGGTGTACGAGCCCGGCTCGACGAGCAAGGTGATGACGATCGCCGCGGTGGTCGACCAGAAGAAGGCCGACCCGTACACCGCCATCACGGTGCCGCCGTCGCTCCCGCGCGGCGGCAAGGACTTCCACGACCACACCCCGCACGGCACGCTGAACCTGACCCTCGCCGGCGTGATGGCGAAGTCCAGCAACATCGGCACGATCCTGGCCGCCGAGCGGATCGGCGGCGACACGCTGTACGAGTACCTGAAGAAGTTCGGCATCGGCGAGTCCACCGGTCTCGGCTTCCCCGGAGAGAGCAGCGGCTACGTGCCCCCGCCGAAGGACTGGTCCGGCACGTCGTTCCCGACCATCGCGTTCGGGCAGGGCCTGTCGGTCAACTCGGTGCAGGCGGCCAGCGTGTTCGCGACGATCGCCAACGACGGGGTGCGCGTCCCGCCGCGGCTGGTCGACTCGTACGAGCTGCCCGACGGCACGGTGGAGCAGCCCGAGACGGGGGAGCCGGTTCCCGTGGTGTCGCGCAAGGCCGCCACCCAGGTCCGCAAGATGCTGGAGATGGTGGTCTCGGACCAGGGCACGGCGCCCATGGCGGCGATCCCCGGCTACCGCGTCGGGGGCAAGACCGGCACCGCCCAGTACGTCGACCCCGAGTGCGGCTGCTACCGGGGCGTCGTCGCGTCGTTCATCGGCATGGCCCCGGCCGACAAGCCCGAGCTGATCGTCGCCGTGTCCATCGTGAAGCCGCGGGTCGGCCGCTACGGCGGGCAGCTCGGTGGCCCGGTGTTCCAGCGGGTGATGACCTACGCCCTTCAGGTGCAGCGCGTTCCGCCGACCGGGAGCAAGCCGCCGTCGCTCCCCGTCGACCTCGGCGGGGCCGGGTAGCCTGCGGCCGTGTCACGCGCGCCGAGACCCGCACCGGTGCCGCGTCCCCTCGACGAGGCGGCCGGGATCCTCGGCATCCCGCTCTCCGGGGCCCCGTCCGTCACCGGCGTGACGCACGACTCCCGGGCGGTGGTCCCCGGCGACCTGTACGCCGCGCTGCCCGGGTTCGTGACCCACGGGGCTCGCTTCGCGGGTGACGCCGTCCGGTCGGGGGCGGTCGCGGTGCTGACCGACCCCGAGGGCCGGGTCGAGGCGGAGGCCGCCGGCGTCCCGGTGCTGGTGGTCCCGGACCCGCGGTCCCGGCTGGGGGAGCTGGCGGCCTGGGCGTACGGGCGGCCGGCCGACGACCTGCTCGTCCTCGGAGTGACCGGCACCAACGGGAAGACCACGGTCACCTACCTGCTCGATGCCGGCCTGCGCGCCGCGGGCCATGTGACCGGCATCGTCGGCACGGTCGGCACCCGGATCGCGGACACCGAGGTTCCGACGGTCCGGACCACGCCGGAGGCGACCGACGTCCACGCGCTGCTCGCCGTGATGCGCGAACGCGGTGTCACCGCGGTCGCCCTGGAGGTCTCGAGCCACGCGCTGGTGCTGGGCCGGGTCGACGGCCTCACCTTCGACGTCGCGGGCTTCACCAACCTCAGCCAGGACCACCTGGACTTCCACGGGACGATGGAGGACTACTTCGCGGCCAAGTCCGGCCTGTTCACCCCGCCGCGGTCACGGCGTGGTGTCGTCTGCGTCGACGACGACTGGGGGCGTCGGCTGGCCGGTGACGCGGACGTCCCCGTCACGACGTACGCCCTGGGCACGGACGAGGCGGAGTGGCGGGCGTCGGCCGGTCCCGTCGGCAGCGGTGGCGCGCGCACCCTGACCGTGTCCGGGCCGGGGGTCGACGGGCTGCGGCTGGACGTGCCGCTCCCCGGGGCCTTCAATGCCGCCAATGCCCTCGGCGCGCTGGCGATGCTGGTCTCCGCCGGGGTGGATCCCGCCCTGGCGGCCTGGGGGATCGGTCGCTGCCGTGGCGTCCCGGGCCGGATGGAGCGCGTCCCCCGGCCGGAGGGCAGGACGGCCCCCGCGGTGGCGATCGTGGACTACGCGCACACGCCGGACGCCGTCGCCCGCGCCCTGACCGCTGTGCGCGAAGGGACGTCGGGCCGGGTACTGGTCGTCCTCGGCTGCGGTGGTGACCGCGACCGGGAGAAGCGGCCGGTCATGGGCCAGACCGCGGCGCGACTGGCCGACGTGGTCGTCGTCACCGACGACAATCCCCGGTCCGAGGACCCCGCCGCCATCCGTCAGGCTGTGCTGGACGGCACGACCGCGGTCCCGGCCGGCGACCGCGCGGACGTGTTCGAGGTGGGGGACCGCCGCGCCGCGGTCCGCGCCGCCGTCGACCGGGCGGGTCCGGACGACGTCGTGCTGGTCCTGGGCAAGGGCCACGAGCAGGGGCAGGAGGTGGCCGGCGTGACCCATCCGTTCGACGACCGCCTGGTCCTGCGCGAGGCGCTCGAGGAGGTCGACCGGTGATCGCGCTGACGCTGGCCGAGGTGGCCGAGGCCGTCGGCGGTGCGCTGGCCGACGTCGTCGACCCGCAGGCGCGGGTCGGCGGTGCCGTTGCCGACTCCCGGCTGGTGCAGCCGGGGGACCTGTTCGTCGCCGTGGCGGGGGAGCGGGTTGACGGGCACGACTTCGCCGCCGGTGCGGTCCGGGACGGCGCGGTGGCCGTCCTGGGCACCCGTCCCCTGGGTGTGCCCACGGTCGTCGTCGACGACCCGGTGGCCGCCCTCGGGCGGCTGGCGGCAGCGGTTCTCGACCGGTTGCCGGACGCGACCGTGGTCGCCCTGACCGGCTCCAGCGGCAAGACCAGCACCAAGGACCTGCTCGCGCAGGTCGTGATCCTGCGCGGCCCGGTCGTGGCACCCGAGGGGTCCTTCAACACCGAGGTCGGCCTGCCCCTCACGGTGCTGCGGGCCGACGACGAGACCCGCACCCTCGTCCTGGAGATGGGTGCGCGCGGGGTCGGGCACATCGCCTACCTGTGCGGCATCGCGCGGCCGGATGTTGCGGCGGTACTGAACGTCGGCTCCGCCCACCTCGGCGAGTTCGGCGGGCGGGAGGCCATCGCCCGCGCGAAGGGCGAGATCGTCGAGGCGCTGCCGCCCGACGGGACCGCGGTGCTCAACGCGGACGACCCGCTGGTGGCCGCGATGTCGTCGCGCAGCGGGGGGCGCGTCCTCACGTTCGGCGAGTCCCCGGGTGCGGACGTCCGGGCCGAGGACGTCCGGCTCGACGACCTGGCCCGCCCCTCGTTCCGGCTCGTCGTGGGCGCGGACTCCGCGCCGGTGACGATGCGGCTGCACGGCGAGCACCAGGTCGCCAACGCGCTCGCCACCGCCGCGGCGGCGCACGCGCTGGGCATCCCGGTGGCGGACGTCGCCACGGCGCTGAGCGCCGCCACCACGCGCAGCCGCTGGCGGATGGAGGTCACCGAGACCGCCGACGGCGTCACCGTCGTCAACGACGCCTACAACGCCAACCCGGAGTCGGTCCGCGCCGCGCTGAAGGCGCTGGTGGCGATGGCCGGGGGCCGGCGGACCTGGGCCGTGCTGGGGGAGATGCGCGAGCTCGGCCCGGACACGCTCACCGAGCACGACGCGATCGGGCGCCTGGCGGTGCGCCTGGACGTGTCCCGCCTCGTGGCCGTGGGCGAGGGCGCCCGCGCCCTGCACCTGGGTGCCGCGCACGAGGGCTCCTGGGGCGAGGAGTCCACCTGGGTGCCCGACACCGATGCCGCGATCGCCCTGCTGCTCGAGCAGGTCCGGCCCGGGGACGTGGTCCTGGTCAAGGCCTCCCGCGCGGTGGGCCTGGAGCGCGTCGCCGCGGCGCTGCTCGAGCGGGAGGGACCCGCATGAGGTTGGTCGCCATCGCCGGCACGCTGTCGGTCCTGGTCTCCCTGCTCGGCACCCCGCTGCTGATCCGGTTCCTGCGCCGGCACGGCTACGCGCAGGCGATCCGGGTCTCCACCGACGACGAGGCGTACCCGGCCCACGAGGGCAAGCGCGGCACGCCCTCCATGGGCGGCCTGGCCATCATCGCCGGCGTCCTCGTGGGGTACTTCGGGACCCTGCTGATCGCCTGGCGGCCACCGACGGCGTCCGGTCTGCTGGCGCTGTTCCTCATGATCGGGCTCGGCCTGGTCGGCATGGCCGACGACTACCTGAAGATCTTCAAGCAGCGCAGCACGGGCATCCGGGCCCGCACCAAGCTGATCGGGCAGGCGGCGGTCGCCTTCGCATTCGCCTGGTTGTCGCTGCAGTTCCCCGACTCCGACGGCTACACGCCTGCCTCCGAGGCGATCTCGTTCGTCCGCGACACCTCGCTGGTGCTTCCGTTCGGGCTGTTCCTGCTGTGGGTCTGGTTCCTCGTCACCGCGACGACGAACGGGGTCAACCTCACCGACGGCCTGGACGGGCTGGCCTCGGGTGCCGCCGTCATGACGTTCGTGTCGTACACGGTCATGTCGGTGTGGCAGTACGGCCAGGACTGCTCGTTCAGCCAGACGGCGACCTGCTACGAGATCCGGGACCCGCTCGACCTCGCCGTGTTCGGCGCGGCGGCGGCCGGCGCCACCTTCGGCTTCCTGTGGTGGAACACGGCTCCGGCCCGGATCTTCATGGGGGACACCGGGTCCCTGGCGCTCGGTGGCGCCATCGCCGCCCTCGCCATCATGACCCGGACCGAGCTGTTGCTGCCGCTGACCGCGGGCCTGTTCCTCATCATCACGCTGTCGGTCATCGGGCAGGTCGGCTCGTACAAGCTCACCGGACGCCGGATGTTCCGGATGGCGCCGCTGCACCACCACTTCGAGATGCTCGGGTGGCCGGAGATCCAGATCGTCGTGCGCTTCTGGCTGATCCAGGGGCTGTGCGTCGGGGCGGCGATGGGGCTGTTCTACGCGGAGTGGGTCATCGCATGAGTGCGGTGGACGTCGGCGCCCTCCGCCGGGGCTCGGACTGGGGCGCGGTGCACGTGGGCGTGGCCGGCATCGGGGTGGCGGGCTTCGCGGCGGCGGACGCGCTGCTGCAGCTGGGGGCGCGGGTCAGCGTGGTGGACGCCTCGGAGTCCGAGCGCCAGCAGGAGCGCGCCGAGGTGCTGCGCACGCTCGGCGCGGAGGTCACCCTCGGGGACGGCGACCGGCTGCCCGAGGGGATCGACCTGCTGGTGGTCTCCCCGGGGCTGCGCCCGTCGGCGCCGGTCATCCGCGCCGCGCTCGGCTCGGGCGTACCGGTCTGGGGCGAGCTGGAGCTGGCCTGGCGGCTGCGCCCCGAGGACGACCCGCCCGCCTGGCTGTGCATCACCGGCACCAACGGGAAGACGACCGCCACTCTCATGCTGGCGTCGATGCTGAAGGCTGCCGGGCTGCGCGCCGCCGCCGCCGGCAACATCGGCGACTCGCTGGTCTCGGCGATGATGCACGACGACCTCGAGGTCGTCGCCGTCGAGGTGGGCGCCCCGCAGCTGCCGTTCCTGCACACGGTCAGCCCGCACGCCGCTGTCTGCCTCAACATCGCCGAGGACCACGTCGACCACTTCGGCGGCTTCGACGAGTACGTGGCCGCCAAGGCCCGGGTGTACGAGCGGGTCCGAGTCGCCGCGGTCTACAACGTGCAGGACCCGGTCACCGAACGGCTGGTCGCCGACGCCGACGTGGTCGAGGGCTGCCGTGCTGTCGGCTTCACCCTCGGCACCCCGGCGGTGTCCATGCTCGGCGTGGTCGAGGACCTGCTGGTCGACCGCGCGTTCCTGCCCGAGCGCAGGGACGCGGCACTCGAGCTGGCCTCGGTAGCCGACGTGCGGCCCGCGGCCCCGCACAACGTCGCCAACGCGCTGGCCGCCGCCGCCCTCGCCCGCGCGTACGGCGTCCCGCCGCTTGCGGTGCGCGACGGCCTGCGGTCGTTCGTCCCCGCGGAGCACCGCATCGCCGAGGTCGCCGTCGTCGACGGGGTCCGCTACGTGGACGACTCCAAGGCCACCAACACCCACGCCGCGCAGACCTCCCTGCTCGCCTACGAGCCGGTGGTGTGGATCGCGGGCGGCCTGGCGAAGGGGCAGGCGTTCGACGACCTCGTCGTCGCGGTCGGAGGCCGACTGCGGGCGGTGGTGCTGCTGGGCGTCGATCGCGGCCTGATCCGCGACGCGCTGGCGCGACACGCCCCGGATGTCCCCGTGGTCGAGGTCGACCGCACCGACACTGGTGCCATGGACGACGTCGTGCGCGCCGCCGCGGTCGCGGCACGCCCGGGCGACACCGTCCTGCTCGCGCCCGGCTGCGCCTCGTGGGACATGTTCCGCGACTACGGGCAGCGGGGGGACCTGTTCGCGCAGGCGGTCCTGGCGCTGTCCGGCGGCCGCCCGTGACACGGCGCACGACCGCACCGTCGCCGCCCGGCCAGACGGCCGCGCCCACGGTCCGGGCCCGCGTGCTCGAGCACCCGCTGAGCACCTACTACCTGTTGCTCGGCTCCACCCTGCTGCTGCTCGCCCTCGGCGTCGTCATGGTGATGTCGGCGTCCGCGATCGAGAGCTTCCGGATCTTCGGGTCGGCCTACACCATCGCCCAGCGGCAGGGCATGTTCGCGCTGATGGGCGTCGTGCTCATGCTGGCCGCGACCCGGCTGCCGGTCCGCTTCTACCGACGGCTGGCGTGGCCGGCGCTGATCGTGAGCGGCGTCCTGTTGGTCCTGGTGCTGATCCCCGGCATCGGCGTCGAGGTGGCCGGCCAGCGCAACTGGATCGACACCGTGGGGCCGTTCCGGCTGCAGCCGTCGGAGTTCGCGAAGTTCGCGCTGGTGCTGTGGTCCGCCGACCTGCTGGCCCGCAAGTCAGCCCTGCTCGACCGCTGGTCGCACCTGCTCGTCCCGGTGCTCCCGGTGGGCGGGCTGTTCATGGGCCTGGTCCTGCTCGAGGGCGACTTCGGCAACAGCCTGATGCTCGCGGTCATCCTCTGCGGCATCCTGTTCGCCGCCGGCGCGCCGCTGCGGCTCTTCGCCCTGCTCGGGGCCGTCGGCCTCGCCGGTGTCGCCCTGCTGTCGGTGACCGCGAGCTACCGGATGGACCGATTCCGGGCCTGGCTCGACCCGTCCGCCGACCGGCTGGATGCCGCCTGGCAGCTCACCCAGGGCCAGTACGCGCTCGGGACCGGCGGCTGGTGGGGGGTCGGCCTGGGGGCGAGCCGGGAGAAGTGGGGAGACCTGCCCGAGGCGCACACCGACTTCATCTTCCCGGTGATCGGCGAGGAGCTCGGCCTGATCGGGACCCTGGTGGTGCTGGCGCTGTTCGCCGGCCTGGCCTTCGCCTGCTTCCGGCTGGCCCGGTCCTCGGTGGACCGGTTCGTCCAGCTGGCCTCCGCCGGCGTAGGCAGCTGGATCGTGGTGCAGGCCGTCGTCAACATCGGGGCCGTCCTGGGGCTGCTGCCCATCACCGGCGTACCCATCCCGTTGGTCTCCTACGGCGGGTCGTCGCTGATCCTGACCCTGGCAGCGCTGGGCATGGTGATGGCGTTCGCCCGCCAGGAGCCCGCCGCCCGCGCAGCGCTGGACCGGCGCCACCGTGGCCGCCGACGCGCCGAGCCGGCCGCGCGCGCGAGGCGGTGACGCGGTGCACGTCGTCCTCGCCGGCGGGGGCACGGCCGGGCACGTGGAGCCGGCGCTCAATCTCGCCGATGCGCTGCGCCGCGACGACCCGGCGGTCGGCATCACCCTGCTCGGGACCGAACGCGGACTGGAGACCTCGCTGGTACCGGCTCGCGGCTACGACCTCGCCCTGGTCCCGGCGGTCCCCCTGCCGCGCAAGCCGAATCTCGACCTGCTCGCAGTCGGGCCACGGGTGTCCAAGGCGGTTGCCGCGAGTCGGGCCGTGCTGATGCGCGTCGGCGCGGACGTCGTGGTGGGCTTCGGCGGGTACGTCGCCCTGCCCGCCTACCTCGCGGCGCGGCGGGAGAAGGTCCCGATCGTCGTGCACGAGGCCAACGCGCGCGCCGGGCTGGCCAACCGCGTCGGTGCGCGGCTGACGCCGTACGTCACAGAGACGGTCATCGGTTCCATCCCCCGCGCCGAGCGGGTGGGGATCCCGTTGCGGCGCAGCATCTCCGAGCTGGACCGAGCCGACGAGCGGGCCGCCGCGCGCGCCTTCTTCGGACTGGACCCCGAGTTGCCCACCCTGCTGGTGTTCGGCGGCTCCCAGGGGGCCCGCAGGCTCAACGTGACCATGGCGGCGGCCGCTGCGCCGCTGCGGGCCGCGGGCGTGCAGGTGCTGCACGCGGTCGGACCGCGCAACGTCGACGACGTGGCCGCACCGCCGCCCGGCCCGGTGCCGTACGTCGCGCTGCCCTACGTCGATCGGATGGACCTCGCCTACGCCGCGGCCGACCTGGCGCTGTGCCGGGCCGGTGCGATGACGTGCGCCGAGCTGGCGGCGGTCGGGCTGCCCGCGGCCTACGTCCCGCTGCCGATCGGCAACGGCGAGCAGCGGCTCAACGCACTGCCGGTCGTCCGGGCCGGGGGCGGCCTCATCGTCGACGACGCGGACCTGGACGCCGACTGGCTGATGGCGCACGTGGCGCCGCTGCTGGCGGACCCGGTCGCTCTGGGCCGGATGGGGGCGGCCGCGGCCGCCCACGGCGTGCGGGACGCGGACCGGCGGCTGGTCGCCGTGGTGCGGCGGGCCGTGGCGGGGGTTCTCGAGGATGGAGGACACCGATGAACCAGGCGGCTGCGCCGCAGGCGGAGGGACTCACCCCCGTCGACCTGGGCCGGGTGCATGTGGTGGGGATCGGCGGGGCCGGGATGTCCGGCATCGCCCGGATCCTGCTGGCGCAGGGGGTCGAGGTCTCGGGCAGCGACGCCAAGGACAGCCGGCGTCTCACCGCGCTGCGCGCGCTTGGCGCCCAGGTGCACGTCGGGCATGCCGCGGAGCACCTCGGACCCGCCGGTGCGGGTGTCGACACGGTGGTCGTGTCCACCGCGATCCCCGAGAGCAACCCGGAGCTGGTGGAGGCACGGGCGCGTGGCTTGCGCGTCCTGAACCGAGCGGAGGCGCTGGCGGCGGTGATGCGCGGCCACCGCGGCGTCGCGGTGGCCGGCACCCACGGCAAGACCACCACCACGTCGATGCTCACCGTCGCGCTGCAGCACTGCGGGGCCGACCCGTCGTTCGCGATCGGCAGCGAGCTCAACGAGTCCGGCTCCAACGCCCACCTCGGCAGCGGCGACCTGTTCGTGGTGGAGGCCGACGAGAGCGACGGGGCCTTCCTGGCGCTGCCCGCGATCGCCGGCATCGTGACCAACGTCGAGCCCGACCACCTGGACCACTGGGGGACCTTCGAGGCGGTCGAGCAGGGCTTCCTCGACTTCGCCACCGGAATCCGGGACGCGGGCGGCTTCGTCGTGGCCTGCTCCGACGACCCCGGGGCGCGGCGGCTCATCGCCCACGCCGCCGAGGCCGGCGTCGACGTGCGCTCCTACGGGGAGGCCGACGGCGCGGAGTTCCGGGTCGTCGACGCCCGCCCGGGCGAGGGCGGCTACGAGTTCGAGGTCGTGCACCGGGGGGTCCGGCTCGGCGTGGTCTCCCTCGACGTCCCCGGCCGGCACAACGCTCTCAACGCGACCGCGGCGCTGGCCACCGGGATGGGCCTGGGGTTCCCGGCCGCGGACCTTATGGCCGGCCTGTCCGGGTTCCGCGGCACCCGGCGGCGGTTCGACTTCCGCGGCCAGGCCGACGGCGTGCGGGTCTACGACGACTACGCCCACCACCCCACCGAGATCGCGGCCACGCTGCGGGCGGCCCGCGACGTGGCCGAGGGGTCCCGGGTCGTGGTGGCGTTCCAGGCGCACCACTACTACCGCACCGCCCTGTTCGCCCGGGAGTTCGGCGAGGCGCTCGGTCTGGCCGACGCGGTCGTCGTGCTGGAGGTCTACGCGCCCGGGGAGGTGCCCATCCCCGGTGCCTCCGGGCGCACCATGGCCGACCACGTCCCGCTGCCGGCCGACCAGGTGGTGTTCGAGCCGTCCTGGTCGTCGGTGGCCCAGCGGTTGGCGGACCTGGCGCGACCCGGTGACCTGGTGATGACCCTGGGAGCCGGTGACATCGCGATGATCGGGCCCGAGGTGCTGGAGCTGCTGCGGGCCCGTGAGGAGCCGGGCGCATGAGCACCGGGACGAGCACCCGCGCCCCCCGCGGCCCGGGATCACCGGGCCGCGGACCGCGCCGGGCCCCGGGCGACCGGGCCGGACGCCGAGGGTCCCCGCAGGACCCCGGCGCCGGGGCGGGACCGCCCCGACGGGTGGGGGACACCGGGGGTCGACCCGACACGGACCGTCGGCGGACCCACCGCTGGGTGGTCGCGCTGGTGGCGCTGGCCGCGGCCGCGCTGGCCGCGCTGGGGACCTGGGTCGTGCTCGGCTCGGACCTGCTCGCGGTGCACGACGTCCGCGTCGAGGGGGTCAGCAGCATCCCGGCGGACCGGGTCCGCGCCGTCGCGGACGTCCCCGTGGGGACCCCGCTGGCCCGGGTCGACGTGGACGCCGTGGTGGCCCGGGTCGCCGCGCTCCCGGAGGTCGCCGGGGTCGAGGTGCGCCGCGGCTGGCCGCGCAGCCTGGTGGTCGTGGTGCGCGAGCGGGAGCCGGTCGCGGTCGTGGCGGAGCGCGCGGCCGGCTCGGCCGCAGCGGACCCGGCCGCCGACCCCGGCGGCTCGGCGGCGGCGACGTCCGCAGCGGCGACTCCGGCGGCGAGTCCAGCGGCGAGTCCAGCGGCGGGGGACGGCGGCTGGCTGGTGGACGCGACCGGCGTCGCCTACCGGCGGGTGGACCGGGTGCCCGCCGGGCTGCCCTGGATCACGGCCGACGAGGGGCCGGCCCGGCAGGCGGCCGCGGCCGTCGTCGCCGGCCTGCCGGACAAGATCGCCCGCCGGGTGATCGCCGCGTCGGCCACCACCCGGGACGACGTGACCCTCACGTTGAGGTCGGGGGCTGAGGTGCGGTGGGGGAGCGCCGAGCAGCCCGAGCTCAAGGCCGAGGTGCTGCGGGCACTCCTGCGGCAGGACGCGACCTGGTACGACGTGAGTGCGCCCGAGCTGCCGACCACCCGCGGCTGATCCGGGACCTCCGGGGGTTGCGCCCCCACGGATCGTCCCCCTAACCTCGCCCGCAGCCGCAGGTTGACATAACTCTCAGCCTCCACTAGAGGTTGATGCTTCCCCAACCTGCGGTCTCCGGGTCGGCGGGGAAGCGACCCGGACCGAGAACCGGGTCCGCGCACGGGTGGACCCGCGGCGAGAGGACGAACGCACCGTGGCGGCTCCGCAGAACTACCTCGCGGTCATCAAGGTCGTGGGCATCGGCGGGGGCGGCGTCAACGCCGTCAACCGCATGATCGAGGTCGGGCTCAAGGGCGTGGAGTTCATCGCCATCAACACCGACGCCCAGGCCCTGCTCATGAGCGACGCCGACGTCAAGCTCGACATCGGCCGCGAGCTCACCCGCGGCCTCGGTGCCGGGGCGGACCCCGACGTCGGCCGCAAGGCTGCCGAGGACCACGCCGAGGAGATCGAGGAGGTCCTCAAGGGCGCCGACATGGTGTTCGTCACCGCCGGCGAGGGGGGCGGGACGGGCACCGGGGGCGCCCCGGTGGTGGCCCGGATCGCCCGCGCGATCGGCTCGCTGACGATCGGCGTCGTCACCCGGCCGTTCGGGTTCGAGGGCCGCCGTCGCGCGGGCCAGGCCGAGAACGGCATCGACGCGCTGCGCAACGAGGTCGACACCCTCATCGTCATCCCCAACGACCGGCTGCTGTCGCTGGCGGATCGCAACATCAGCGTCATCGACGCGTTCCGGCAGGCCGACCAGGTGCTGCTGCAGGGCGTGTCCGGCATCACCGACCTCATCACCACCCCGGGCCTGATCAACCTCGACTTCGCCGACGTCAAGAGCGTCATGCAGGGCGCCGGGTCCGCGCTCATGGGCATCGGCTCGGCCCGCGGCGACGACCGCGCGGTCGAGGCGGCGGAGAAGGCCATCTCCTCGCCGCTGCTCGAGGCGAGCATCGAGGGCGCCCACGGCGTGCTGCTGTCGATCTCCGGCGGGAGCGACCTCGGCCTGTTCGAGATCAACGAGGCCGCCCGGCTGGTCTCGGACGCGGCCCACCCCGACGCCAACATCATCTTCGGCGCGGTCATCGACGACACCCTCGGCGACGAGGTGCGCGTGACGGTGATCGCCGCCGGCTTCGACGGCGGCGCGCCCCCGGCGCGGCGCGGTCAGCCGGTGACGAAGAAGGCGGTGGAGGAGACCCCGCTGGCCGTGGCGACCGCGGTGGCGAAGGCCGAGGAGACCGGCGAGATGCCGCAGATCCCGGTCCGACCCGCGACGCCGGAGCCGCGCCGCCCGGTGCAGCAGCCGCGCACCATCGTCTTCGACGACTCCGACGAGGGCGACGACCTCGACGTCCCCGACTTCCTGAAGTGAGCCCCCGGCGCGCCGGCACCGTCGGCGCGGCGCGGTGGCTGTTCACCGACCGCACCGGCGGCGTCAGCGCGCCGCCCTACGACTCCTTCAACCTGGCCACCCACGTCGGGGACGACCCTGACGCGGTGGCGACCAACCGGTCCCGGCTGGCGGCCGAGGTCGGCGTCGCCCCGGCCCGGCTGGTGCTCATGCACCCGACGCACGGCGCCGGGGTCGCCGTGGTCGACGGGCCCGTGGCCGACGGCGTGGCGGACGTGGACGCCCTGGTGACCGCCGTGCCCGGCTTGGCCCTGGTGGCCCTGGCGGCCGACTGCGTGCCGGTGCTGCTCCTCGAGCCGGACGCCGGCGTGGTCGCGGCGGTGCACAGCGGCTGGCGCGGGGTCGCCGTCGACGTCGTGGGCGCCGCGCTGTACGAGATGGCCACGCTCGGCGCCCGGCCCGACCGCACCCTCGCGGTCCTCGGGCCCTGCATCTGCCCGCGCTGCTACGCCGTGCCGGAGGAGCGCCGGGCCGAGGTGGCCATGGTCGCCCCGGCGTCACGGTCCAGCACGCCGGACGGGAGACCGTCGGTGGACCTGCGCGCCGGCATCGCCGAGCGGCTGGAGCAGGCCGGGGTGCACGTCCTGCACGAGGAGTCCTGCACGGCGGAGGACCCGGCGCTGTTCTCGTACCGACGCGACGGCCGGACCGGCCGCCAGGCCGGCGTCGTCCTGCTGGCGCCGTGACCGGTGACGGCGCCGTCGACCGGAGGGCGCAGATCGCTGCCGGCCTGGCCTCGGTCCAGGGGCGGATCGCCGCGGCCTGCGCGCGGGCCGGCCGCGACCCCGCTGGCGTCCGGCTCGTGGTCATCACCAAGACCCACCCCGCGTCCGACGTGCGGCTGCTCGCCGACCTCGGCGTGACCGACGTCGGGGAGAACCGGGACCAGGAGGCGGCGCCCAAGCACGCGGCGTGCGCGGACCTGCCCCTCGCCTGGCACTTCGTCGGTCAGCTGCAGCGCAACAAGGCCAGGTCCGTCGCCCGCTATGCCGACGCGGTCCACAGCGTCGACCGGGTCGCGCTGGCCGCCGCGCTGGGTCGCGGTGCCCGCGAGGCCGGCCGCACCGTGGACTGCCTGGTGCAGGTCTCGCTCGACCCCGGCTGGTGGACCGGTGGCGCCCCGCCGGAGGGGCGCGGGGGAGCAGCACCGGGCGAGCTGCCGGCGGTCGCGGATGCGATCGCCGCCGAGGAGGGACTGCGGCTGGCCGGGCTGATGGCCGTCGCCCCCCTCGACGGGGACGCGGAGGAGGCGTTCGCCCGGCTGGCGGACCTGGCCACGGCCCTGCGTCGCGACCACCCGGGCGCGGACTGGATGTCCGCGGGCATGAGCGGTGACCTCGAGGAGGCCGTCGCCGCAGGTGCGACACACGTGCGCGTCGGCAGCGCAGTGCTCGGAGCGCGGCCCCCGCTCCGGTAGCGTTCTCCCACGCAGGCGCCCGCCTGCGAGGTGTTCGCATGCGGTCCGCGCGACCCAGCGGGAGGTGCACGGCCATGGCCGGCGCGATGCGCAAGATGGCGGTCTACCTCGGCCTGGTCGAGGACGACTCCGACCTGCACGACGACTACGACGACGACTACGTCGAGACCCGGCGGGACAGCCGCAGCAGCGGCTACGAGTCCCGCGAGGTGCGCCCCGTGAGCCCGGTGCCCGAGACCCGTTCGGTGCGTACGTTCCGCGACGAGGCGCCGGCGGCCACGCCGGAGCGCCGCAGCGCCCCCGCCCCCGACCGACGTCCCGCCCCGGCCACGGCCGCCGCCGGCACCTCGGTCCTCGGCGAGCACTACCGCATCCACACCATCCACCCGCACAGCTACAACGACGCGCGGCGGATCGGCGAGGAGTTCCGCGAGGGCATCCCGGTGATCATGAACCTCACCGAGATGGAGGACGGCGACGCCAAGCGGATCGTCGACTTCGCTGCCGGCCTGGTCTTCGGGCTGCACGGGTCGATCGAGCGGGTGACCAACAAGGTGTTCCTGCTGTCCCCCGCCAACGTGGACGTGGCGGCCGAGGCCCGCGCCCAGCTGGCCCAGGACGGCTTCTTCAACCAGAGCTGATCCGGCGTGGCGCGGGACGGGTCTCCCGGGAGCGATGCGTACGGTGAGCAGCGATGAGTGCCGTCGGTCAGGTCGTCGCCACCGTGCTGTGGCTGTACTGGTTGGTGCTCATCGGTCGCCTGGTCTTCGACTTCGTCCAGGTCTTCGCCCGGTCCTGGGAGCCGCGCGGGGTCCTGCTCATCCTCGCCGAGGCGATCTACACGCTCACCGACCCGCCGCTGCGACTGCTGCGCCGCTTCATCCCGCCGCTGCGGATCGGTGGCATCGCCTTCGACCTGGCCTTCCTGATCCTGCTCATCGGCCTGCAGCTGCTCATCCAGTTCGCGCTGTTCCTGTGAACCTCACGTACCACTGAACCCGACCCGCGAGGGGTGACCGATGTCCACCACGTCCGACACCACGCCGGCCCCGGCCGCGGCGGACGCCGCCGCGACATCCCCGCCGTCCCCGGCCCCCGCGACCTCATCGGGGCTGACGCCGGAGGACGTCCACGCCAAGCAGTTCTCGACCGTGCGGATGCGCACGGGCTACGACATGGACGAGGTCGACAAGTTCCTCGACGAGGTCGAGTCCGAGCTCGGTCGCCGCAACGCCGAGGCCGAGGACCTGCGGGCCCGGCTCGCCGCGGCCGAGGCCCGCGCCGACGAGGCCGAGACCGCCGCACGCGCTGCGGCATCGACGCCGCGGCCCCCCGCCCCGGTGCCCGTCGTGCCGCCGAACGAGGCCGCGGTGCGGATGCTCGACCTGGCCCAGCGCACGGCCGACGAGCACGTCGCCCAGGCCAAGGCCGAGTCCGAGCAGATCGTCGCCGAGGCGCGCACCCGCGCCTCGGAGCTGGCCCGCGACGCGGAGAACCAGCGGGCCGGCCTGGAGCGCCGGGTGGAGGAACTGCGCGCGTTCGAGCGCGAGTACCGCGGCCGGCTGCGCCACTACCTCGAGGGCCAGCTGCGCGAGCTCGACGGCCGCGGCACCGACTCCGGCCCCCCGCCGGGGCCGGCCGCGTCCGGACCGGACGCGCCCCCGCCGCCCGGCGGCGACCTGGGCTGACGGCCGACGCTCACCCGTCCCGCCGGGTCACCGCCGGCGGGACGGTCAGCCGTCCGTGCGGCGCAGCCGGAACCGCAGGCCGAGGTCGTCGTCCGCGAGTTCCACCAGGTCCGCGTCCGCACCGCCGGGGGTGCCACGCTCCCAGCCGGTCGCGAGCACCTCGCCCGCGACCATGGCGCCGTGCTCGTCCAGTGCCGCCACCAGGTCGGGGTCCTCGCTGGTCCACCAGACCTCGATCCGGTCGCTGACGTCGAACCCGGACGACTTGCGCGCCTCCTGCAGGGTCCGCACCACCTCGCGCGCCAGTCCTGCGCGCCGCAGCTCGGGACTGATGTGCAGGTCCAGGGCGACGGTCTCGCCGGCGTCGGCGGCCACCGCCCAGCCCTCGCGCGGGGTCTCGGTGACCACCACGTCGTCGGGTCCGAGGTCGACCCGACCGACCTCGGGCACGTCGATCGCGGCCGATCCGGACCGCAGAGCCGCGGCCAGCTCGGCTGCCTCGTACCCGGCGATCGCCTGGGCCACCAACGGGGTCTGCTTGCCGAAGCGCTTGCCGAGCGCCCGGAAGTTCGCCTTCGCGTGCACGTCCACCAGCTCGGAGGCCGACTCGCCCAGTGACAGCAGCTCTCCGACGTTGAGCTCGTCCGACACCTGGTCGCGGAGCTCTGGTTCCAGCGCCGACCAGCCCGGGGCGGACACCAGCGCCCGGGCCAGGGGCTGGCGGGTACGCACGCCGGACGTGGCACGGGCGGCCCGCCCGAGCTCGACCAGCCGGCGGACCAGTGCCATCCGCTCGGCCAGCGCGTCGTCGACCACGCGCGGATCGGCCTGCGGCCACTCCGCCAGGTGCACCGAGTCCGGAGCTTCTGGCGTCGTGGCCACGACGAGGTCCTGCCACACCCGCTCGGTGACGAACGGGGTGAACGGCGCCATCACCAGCGTCAGCACCGTCAGCGCCTCGTGCAGGGTGGCCAGGGCGGCCGGGTCGCCGTCCCAGAAGCGGCGTCGGGACCGACGGACGTACCAGTTGGACAGGTCGTCGATGTACGCCGCGATGAGCCGTCCGGCGCGCTGGGTGTCGAAGTTCTCCAGGGCGGCGTCGACGTCACGCGCGAGTCGGTGCGCCTCCGACAGCGCCCAGCGGTCCAGTGCCGGTCGATCTGCGGGAGCGGGGGCCTGGGCGTCGCCGGGGCTCCATCCCGCGGCCCGCGCGTACAACGCCTGGAACGACACCGTGTTCCAGTAGGTCAGCAGAGTCTTGCGCACCACGTCCTGGATCGCCGCGTGGCCCACGCGGCGGGCCTGCCACGGCGACCCGGACGCGAGCATGAACCAGCGGACCGCGTCAGCGCCGTGCTCGTCCATGAGCGGGATCGGCTCGAGCACGTTGCCGAGGTGCTTACTCATCTTGCGGCCCTCGTCGTCGAGGATGTGCCCGAGGCAGACGACGTTGCGGTAGGACGAGCGGTCGAACACCAGCGTGCCCACGGCCATCAGGGTGTAGAACCACCCGCGGGTCTGGTCGATGGCCTCGCAGATGAAGTCCGCGGGGTAGCGCTCCGCGAACGTGTCCTGGCCACGGTGCGGAAAGCCCCACTGCGCGAACGGCATCGAGCCGGAGTCGTACCACGCGTCGATGACCTCCGGCACCCGGGCGGCGGTCCCGCCGCACTGCGGGCAGCCGAAGGTGACCTCGTCGACGTAGGGGCGGTGGGGGTCGAGCGCGGACACGTCGCGCCCCGCGAGCTCGCCGAGCTCGCTCAGGCTCCCGACGGCGGTGAGGTGGCCCTCGTCGCACCGCCAGATCGGCAGCGGGGTGCCCCAGTAGCGGTTGCGGCTCAGAGCCCAGTCGACGTTGTTGTTCAGCCAGTCGCCGTAGCGCCCCCACTTGATGGTCTCGGGGTACCAGGCCGTGGCCTCGTTCTCCCGCAGCAGCGCATCCTTGACCGCGGTGGTGCGGATGTACCACGAGGGCTGCGCGTAGTAGATGAGCGGCGTGTGGCACCGCCAGCAGTGCGGGTAGGCGTGCTCGTAGCCGACGTGCTTGAACAGCAGCCCCCTCTCCTCGAGGTCGCGCACCAGCGCCTCGTCGGCCTTCTTGAAGAACACCCCTCCGATGAGGGGGACGTCGTCCTCGAAGTGGCCGTCGCTGCGCACCGGGTTGACCACCGGCATGCCGTACTCCCGGGCGACCACCAGGTCGTCGGCGCCGAACGCGGGTGCGATGTGCACCAGGCCGGAGCCGTCGTCGGTGGTGACGTAGTCGCCGAGGATCACGTAGTGCGAGTCGGGGATCTCGACCAGCTCGAACGGACGCAGGTACGACGTGTGCTCCAGGTCGCGGCCGGTCAGCCGCTCGACGACCTCGGCCTGGTCACCCAGGGTCGCGTCGACGAGGTCCTCCGCGACCACCAGCAGCTCGCCGTCGCCCGTGCGCGCCACGACGTAGGCGGCATCCGGCTTCACCGCGACCGCGGTGTTGGACACCAGAGTCCACGGCGTGGTCGTCCAGACCAGCAGCGCGACGCCCGGGTGGCGCTGCGCCAGCGGGCCGCCGTCGACCCGGAAACGCACGTACACCGAGGGGTCGACGACCGTCTCGTAGCCCTGGGCGAGCTCGTGGTCCGACAGGCCGGTCCCGCAGCGCGGGCAGTAGGGGGTGACCCGATGGTCCTGCACCAGCAGGCCCTTGTCGAAGACCTGCTTCAGCGACCACCAGACCGACTCGACGTAGGACGGGTCCATCGTCCAGTACGCCTGGTCGAAGTCGACCCAGAAGCCCATCCGTCGGGTCATGTCGGAGAACTCGTCCACGTGCCGCAGCACGGACTCACGGCAGCGGGCGTTGAACTCCGCGATGCCGAACGCCTCGATGTCCTGCTTCCCCGAGAAGCCGAGCTCCTTCTCCACCGCCAGCTCCACCGGCAGGCCGTGGCAGTCCCAGCCGGCCTTGCGGGGGACGTGGTAGCCCTTCATGGTCCGGTAGCGCGGGAAGACGTCCTTGAACACGCGGGCCTCGACGTGGTGCGTGCCCGGCGTGCCGTTGGCGGTCGGAGGGCCCTCGTAGAAGATCCACGGCTGGCTGCCCTCGGTGCGTGCGAGCGACCGGTGGAAGACGTCGTGCTCGCGCCAGAACTCCAGCACGTCGCGCTCAAGGGCGGGCAGGTCGACCTGGGCGGGCACCGGGCGGTACATCGGGCCTCCGTCGCGCACGCGCCCCGCGGGGGACGCGCTCCGGCGGAGGGACGAGGAGCCCGGACCGTCCGGGACCCCGCGGTACCACCCTCCTTGGCGCGACCGTGGCCGCGCCCGCTCGTGGGTGCCCTGCTGCCGGTTCTACTGAGCCGCCCGGGTGCGGTCGGCCGTTCCTCCGGCGGCTCCGGGGTGATGACGCTCCCGCGCTGGCCCCCGGGCTCGCACCGTCCCCGGGTCGCTCCTGGCCGCGTACGGGGCGCCGTGTCCCCATCGGCGCCGTGCAGGCCCGCCGAGGATACCCGCACGTCATGCTGGACCCGACATGCGATACGAGGAAGCCTCCCGTGGCGCGGCGCGGGTCGCGGTCCGGGTCAAGCCCGGCGCCTCCCGGACCCGGGTGGGCGGCAGCTACGGCCCCGGGCGTGCCCTGGTGGTCGCCGTCACGGCCCGGGCCGTGGACGGGGCGGCCACCCGGGCCTGCCTGCGCGCGGTGGCGGAGGCCGTCGGGGTGCGGCCCCGGCAGGTCCGTCTGGTTTCGGGTCCCACCAGTCGGGACAAGGTGCTGGAGATCCTCGACCCGCCACCGGACCTCGACCGACGGTGGGGAATCCTGCTCGGCGTGGATCAGTAGCCGGTGACGGCGGGCTGCCTGCGCCGACCGGTCAGGCATCCGCCGTCGATGCGACTCGGGTCCGATCGCCCGTGCGGCGCGGGTGCCACCAGATCAGAGCCGCGATGAACAGCGGCGGCAGGACCGCGGCGGTCGTGACGTTGCGCAGGGCCAGCTCACCCGAGGCGAGGAACGCCAGGGTCGCCAGCCAGTCCAGCGCTTGGATTCCGATCATCGTGTTGATCCAGGAGAGATGGCGCTGCGGGTTGCCGGCGGCCAGCCACAGTCCGACGGCGTAGCCGAGGAACCGCGCGGCCATCATCGCGAACAGCCAGTTGACCCACCCCGGCTGCTGCTCGGTCAGGCCGAGGAGGTTCGGCGCCGCGGCCGGTGCGACCAGGAACAGCACGCCGAAGAAGGCCTGGACGACAGCGATCGTCCGGAGGGAGAGGCGGAGCGGACTCATCATGGTTTCCTTTCTGAAGTAGGATCAGAACGGAACCTAGGAGGGGCGGTGGATCGGTTGTCAACGCGGAACCTGGTGTCAGCAGGGGAACCGACCCCGGTGTTCCCGCGCTGCGACGATGGCACCTGCCCGGTGAGCAAGGCGGTCCGCGTGCTCGACGGGCGCTGGACGATCCTCGTCGTACGGGACCTACTCGGCGGCACCCGTCGGTTCAGCGAACTGCGCCGGTCGCTGGGCGAGGTCAGCCCGAAGACGCTGACCGATCGACTGCGCCAGCTGGAGGACGCCGGTCTGGTGCATCGGGAGATCTACGCGGAGGTTCCGCCCCGGGTGGAGTACTCCCTCACCGATGCAGGCCGCTCCCTCGAGCCGGTGCTGCGGTCCCTCGCCGCCTGGGGGCTGACCCTTCCGTGACCATCCCGTGGGGTCGCTCGCGGCGTGGGTCGTTGATCGGTCACGCTGAGTTGCCTATCCTCCCGCGGGACCCGGGAGCGCCGCCGCGCGCCCACCGCGTGGGGATCGGAGAGTCATGGCTGACAAGGGCACCGGGGTCGGGGGACGTCTGCGCCGGGCCGTGAGCGGTGCGGCCAAGGCGGTCTCGACCCGTGGGGGTGCGGCCCCGGCGAAGAAGACCGCGCCCGCGAAGAAGACCGCGCCCGCGAAGAAGGCGGCTCCCGCGAAGAAGGCGGCTCCCGCGAAGAAGGCGGCTCCCGCGAAGAAGGCGGCTCCCGCGAAGAAGGCGGCTCCCGCGAAGAAGGCGGCTCCCGCGAAGAAGGCGGCTCCCGCGAAGAAGGCGGCCCCCGCGAAGAAGGCGGCCCCCGCGAAGAAGGCGGCCCCCGCGAAGAAGGCCGCCCCCGCGAAGAAGGCCGCCCCCGCGAAGAAGGCCGCCCCCGCGAAGAAGGCCGCCCCCGCGAAGAAGGCCGCCCCCGCGAAGAAGGCGGCCCCCGCGAAGAAGGCGGCCCCCGCGAAGAAGGCCGCCTCCTCGAAGCGGCTGGTGGTTCGCGCCGACGAGAAGCCGTGGACCGCTGCGGAGCTGCGGGAGGTCGAAGCGGAGCTGCACGGCGAGGCCGACCGGCTGACGGAGGAGATCAGGATGACGGAGGCGGACATCGCCGACCTGATCCGCGACTCCGGCGACGGCGCGGGCGACGACCAGGCCGATGCGGGTACCAAGACGTTCGAGCGCGAGCACGAGATGTCCCTGGCCAACAACGCTCGGGAGATGCTGTTCCAGGTCGAGCGCGCACTCGGCCGCATCGACGACGGCACCTACGGCGTGTGCGAGTCGTGCGGCAACCCGATCGGGAAGCTGCGCCTGCAGGCCTTCCCACGAGCCACCCTGTGCCTGGCCTGCAAGCAGCGCGAGGAGCGGCGCTAGCACCCGCGGGCGCCGCGTACGCTGTCCCGGTGAGCGACGCCGCCGAGGAGGCCGCCCAGGAGGAGGCCGCCCAAGAGGACGAGGCCGCCGAGGAGGCCGCACCGACCGCATCGCCGGTGTCCCCTGACCGGCGCCGGCGCCTGCTCACCGTCCTGTTCTCGGTGGCCACGGGTGTCGTCATCCTCGACCAGGTCACCAAGGCGCTGGCCGTCACCTACCTCGAGCCGCGCATCCTGGCCGGCGACGGTCCGGTGCCGCTCCTCGGCTCGTTCCTGCAGCTGACCTTCACCCGCAACAGTGGTGCGGCCTTCAGCCTCCTGACCGGCTTCACCTGGATATTCACCGCGATCGCCGTCGCGGTCGCCGTCGTGATCGTGCGCACCTCCCGGCGACTGGCCAGCCTGGGCTGGGCCTTGGCGCTCGGCGGGCTGCTCGGCGGCTCGCTCGGCAACCTGATCGACCGGCTGACCCGCGAGCCCGGGTTCGGCACCGGCTACGTCGTGGACTTCCTCCAGCTGCCGTACTGGCCGGTGTTCAACGTGGCCGACATGTCGATCGTCGGGTCGGCGATCCTGATGGTCGTCCTGACGATCCGGGGCATCGAGTACGACGGCGGTGGGACCGCCGCCCCCGCGACGCCCGCGGAGTGAGGGTGGGCGAGCACCGCAGCCTGCCCGTGCCCGACGGCCTGGTCGGGGAGCGCCTCGACACCGCGCTCTCCCGGCTGCTGGGGCTGTCGCGCACCAAGGCCGCCGACCTCGTCGACTCCGGCGCGGTCACCGTCGACGGCGAGGTACCTCCGCGCAGCCTGCGACTGGTCGAGGGGTCCTGGCTGGAGGTCGCGCTACCCGATCCGCCGGTGCCGGCCGTCGAGGCGACACCCGAGCCGGTGCCGGGGATGCGGATCCTGTACGAGGACGACGACCTCGTGGTCGTGGACAAGCCCGTGGGCGTCGCGGCCCACCCGAGCCCCGGCTGGACCGGTCCGACCGTGGTGGGCGGCCTGGCGGCCGCGGGCCACCGGGTGTCCACCTCCGGCGCCGCGGAACGGCAGGGTGTCGTGCACCGCCTCGACGTCGGCACCAGCGGCGTCATGGTCGTCGCGAAGAGCGAGCGGGCGTACACGTCACTGAAGCGGCAGTTCCGCGAGCGCACGGTCGACAAGGTCTACCACGCCCTGGTCCAGGGCCACCCCGATCCGCTGCGGGGCACCATCGACGCCCCCATCGACCGGCACCCCACGCACGACTGGCGCTGGGCCGTGGTCGCCGGGGGAAAGCCGAGCGTCACCCATTACGACACCCTCGAGGCGTTCCCGCACGCGTCGCTGCTCGAGGTGCACCTCGAGACCGGCCGGACCCACCAGATCCGGGTGCACATGGCCGCGCTGCGGCATCCGTGCGTGGGCGACCTGACGTACGGCGCGGACCCGGTCCTCGCGCGCCGGCTCGGCATGGAGCGGCAGTGGCTGCACGCGGTGCGGCTGGACCTGGACCACCCGGACACGGGGGAGCGGATGTCGTTCACGTCCGCGTACCCGGACGACCTGCGCGCCGCCCTGGAGCGGCTGGCGGCGGACTGACCCCGGGCTGCGCGCCCGGACGCGGTGGGGTGTGATGTCCCCATGACCGCCATGACCGCACCCCCGCCCGCGCACGCCTCCGGCACCTTCGCCATCGGAGGCGACCTGACCGTGCACCGGCTCGGCTTCGGGGCGATGCGGATCACCGGGCCCGGCATCTGGGGCGACCCGCCGGACCGCTCGGAGGCGGTGCGGGTGCTGCGCCGCGCCGTCGAGCTGGGAGTGGACTTCGTCGACACCGCGGACTCGTACGGCCCGCACGTCAGCGAGGACCTGATCCGCGAGGCGCTGTGGCCGTACGACGGAGTCGTGGTGGCGACCAAGGGCGGGCTGACCCGGCAGGGTCCCGACCAGTGGCACCCGGTGGGCAACCCCGAGTACCTGCGGCAGGCGCTGGAGATGTCGCTGCGCCGGCTGGGCGTCGAGACGATCGACCTGTACCAGCTGCACCGCATCGACTCCCGGATCCCGGCGGAGGACCAGTTCGGCGTCCTGCGGGAGTTGCAGGAGGAGGGCAAGGTGCGCCACGTCGGGCTGTCCGAGGTGTCCGTGGCCGAGCTCGCGGCCGCGCAGCAGGTGCTGCCGATCGTCACCGTGCAGAACCTCTACAACCTGGTGACCCGGCAGAGCGAGGACGTGCTCGAGGCCTGCGCCGCCCAAGGGGTCGGCTTCATCCCCTGGTTCCCGATCGCCACCGGCCGGCTCGCGGTCCCGGGCGGCCCGCTGGACGAGCTGGCCACCCGCACCGGCCACACGCCGGCGCAGCTGGCCCTGGCATGGCTGCTGCGGCGGTCCCCGGTCATGCTGCCCATCCCCGGGACCGGCTCCGTGGCGCACCTGGAGGAGAACGTGGCCGCCGCCGAGGTCGTGCTCGACGACGCGACGTACGCCGACCTGGATGCCCTCGGGGCCGCCGCCGGCGAGGGCTGAGCTCGCGCTCCGGGACGACACGCCGCGACACGCCCGGGGACACGCCGGGGGCCCCGCGCGGCGACCCGGGACGGTCGGCCCCCCGCGTTAGGCTCGGACCCCTCCGGTCGACCGCCTTCCCCCGGCGTCCGGGGTCGTCCTGTTCGTCACCGCCCCCAGGAGGACCTCGTCGTGGGCAGCGCCGGCGACTCGTTCGTGCACCTGCACGTGCACACCGAGTACTCCATGCTGGACGGCGCCGCCCGGGTCAAGGACCTGTTCTCCGAGGCGTCCCGGATGGGGATGCCCGCGGTCGCGATGACCGACCACGGCAACCTCTACGGCGCCTACGACTTCTACACCCAGGCCCGCGCGCACGGGATCAAGCCGATCATCGGCCTCGAGGGCTACTACGCGCCGCAGGGCCGGTTCGAGCGGCGCCAGTTCGACTTCGGCGGCGGCTTCGACGAGGGCAACGGCGAGGACCCCACCGCCGGCCGGGGCAAGCAGAGCTACACCCACATGACCCTGTGGGCCGAGACCACGCAGGGCATGCACAACCTGTTCCGGCTGGCGTCGCTGGCCAGCCTGGAGGGCTACTTCTACAAGCCGCGGTTCGACCGCGACCTGCTGCAGACGTACGGACAGGGCCTGATCGCGACCACCGGGTGCCCCTCGGGGGAGGTCAACCGCTGGCTGCAGGCGGGCAACTACGACCGCGCGCTCGCCGCAGCGGCGGACTTCCGCGACATCCTCGGGAAGGGCAACTTCTTCGCCGAGGTGATGGACCACGGGCTGGCCATCGAGCGCCGCTACCGCGAGGACCTGCTGCGCATCGCCAAGGCGCTGGACCTGCCGCTGGTGGCCACCAACGACCTGCACTACGTCCACGCCGACGACGCCGACACCCACGACGTGCTGCTGTGCATCGGCACCCGCACCACCATGGACGACCCGAAGCGGTTCCGCTTCGACGCGCGGGACTTCTACCTCAAGTCGCCCGCGGAGATGCGGTCGGTCTGGTCGGAGCTGCCGGAGGCCTGTGACAACACCCTGCTCATCGCCGAGCGCTGCGACGTGTCCTTCGCCGAGGGCGCCAACCTGATGCCGCAGTTCCCGGTGCCCGAGGGCGAGTCGGAGGAGTCCTGGCTGGTCAAGGAGGTGGAGCGCGGGCTGGCCGCCCGGTTCCCCGGCGGCGTGCCCGACGAGCACCGCCGCCAGGCGGAGTACGAGGTCTCCGTCATCTGCCAGATGGGTTTCCCCGGCTACTTCCTGGTGACCGCGGACCTGGTGCGCTACGCGAAGGACAACGGCATCCGGGTCGGTCCCGGCCGCGGGTCCGCCGCCGGGGCCCTGATCGCGTACGCACTGGGGATCACCGAGCTCGACCCGCTGGCGCACGGGCTGCTGTTCGAGCGGTTCCTCAACCCCGAGCGCGTGTCGATGCCGGACATCGACATGGACTTCGACGAGCGCCGGCGCGGCGACATGATCCGGTACGCCACCGAGAAGTACGGCGAGGAGCGGGTCGCGCAGATCGTCACGTATGGCTCGCTGAAGGCGAAGGCCGCGCTGAAGGACACCACGCGGGTGCTCGGCTACCCGTACGCCCTGGGGGACCGCATCACCAAGGCCATGCCGCCGGCGGTCATGGGCAAGGACATCCCGCTGTCGGGCATGTTCGACAAGCAGCACCCCCGCTACGGCGAGGCCGCGGAGTTCCGAGCCCTGTACGAGTCCGATGCCGACGTGCGAGCCGTCGTCGACAAGGCCAAGGGGCTCGAGGGACTGAAGCGGCAGCCCGGGGTGCACGCGGCCGGCGTGATCCTGTGCCGCGAGCCGCTGCTCGACGTCATCCCCGTCTGGCGACGGGAGCAGGACGGCGCGATCATCACGCAGTTCGACATGGGCGCCTGCGAGTCCCTCGGCCTGCTCAAGATGGACTTCCTCGGCCTGCGCAACCTCACGGTGCTCGACGACTGCCTGCGCTACATCGAGTCCAACCGCGGCGAGTCGCTGGTGCTGGAGGAACTCGCGCTCGACGACCGGCCCACCTATGAACTGCTGGCCCGCGGCGACACCCTCGGGGTGTTCCAGCTCGACGGCGGCCCGATGCGGGCGCTGCTCCGGGCGATGCAGCCGGACAACTTCGAGGACATCTCCGCGGTTCTCGCGCTGTACCGGCCCGGGCCGATGGGCGCGAACGCGCACAACGACTACGCCGACCGGAAGAACGGCCGCAAGCCGGTGGTCCCGATCCACCCGGAGCTGGCCGAGCCGCTGGCCGACATCCTGGGCGACACCTACGGGCTGATCGTCTACCAGGAGCAGGTCATGGCGATCGCCCAGAAGCTGGCCGGGTACTCCCTGGGCAAGGCCGACCTGCTGCGGCGGGCGATGGGCAAGAAGAAGAAGGAGATCCTGGAGAAGGAGTTCGTGCCGTTCCGCGACGGCATGCGCGACAACGGCTACTCCGACGAGGCCATCCAGACCCTGTGGGACATCCTGGTCCCGTTCTCCGACTACGCCTTCAATAAGGCGCACACAGCGGGCTACGGCCTGGTGTCGTACTGGACGGCCTATCTCAAGGCCAACTACCCCGCCGAGTACATGGCCGGGCTGCTCACGTCGGTCAAGGACGACAAGGACAAGTCCGCGGTCTACCTCAACGAGTGCCGCCGCATGGGCATCAAGGTCCTGCCGCCGGACGTGAACGACTCCGACAGCGACTTCACCCCGCGGGGCACCGACATCCGGTTCGGCCTGAGCGCGGTGCGCAACGTCGGCGCCAACGTCGTCGATTCGATCATCGCCACGCGCAAGGCCAAGGGCCGCTTCACCGACGTCCGCGACTTCATCGCCAAGGTCGAGGCCACCGTCTGCAACAAGCGGGTCGTCGAGTCGCTGATCAAGGCGGGGGCGTTCGACTCCCTGGGAACGACCCGCAAGGGCCTGCTGTCGGTGCACGAGACGCTCATCGACGCCGCCGTGGAGACCAAGCGGGCCGAGGCGATCGGGCAGTTCGACCTCTTCGGCGGCCTCGACGGCGGGCAGGATGAGGAGGGCGGCGCCGACGGGTACGGCCTGGACGTGGAGATCCCGCTGGGGGAGTGGGACAAGCGCACGCTGCTGTCCTACGAACGGGAGATGCTCGGGCTCTACGTCTCCGACCACCCCCTGCACGGCGTGGAGCACGTGCTGGCGAAGTCGGCGGACTGCTCCATCGCGTCCCTGCACTCCGACGAGCGGGTCGACGGCACGGTCCTCACCGTCGGCGGGCTGGTGACCGCGGTCCAGCGGAAGACCACCAAGCAGGGGTCGCTGTGGGCGATCGTCACGCTGGAGGACCTCGAGGGCGCCGTGGACGTCATGGTGTTCCCGCAGGCCTACCAGCAGGTGGGTCCGCAGCTCGTCGACGACGCGGTGCTGCTGGTGCGCGGTCGTTTCGACCGGGGTGACGAGGACGCGCCGAGGCTGGTGGCGATGGAGGTGACCGTCCCCGACCTCAGCGAGGCCCCGAGCGGTCCGGTCCGGCTGACGTTGCCGGCGGCCCGGTGCGTACCTCCCGTGGTGGACCGGCTCAAGGAGATCCTGGCCAGCCATCCTGGCGTCACCGAGGTGCACCTGCAGCTGCAGAACGGTCCCCGGACGACCGTGCTCCGACTCGACGACCGGCTTCGGGTCACGCCGTCGCCGGCGTTGTTCGGCGATCTGAAGGCCCTGCTCGGGCCGTCCTGCCTCGGGTGAGCCGGTCCCGGCTCGCGCTGACGTTGATCGGCGTCAGCCTGCCGATGGGCGTCGTCGCTGGGCTGCTGTGGTGGTGGTGGGCTCCGAGGGTCGTGCTCGAGGTGCGCGGCGAGGTCGCGGTGCCCGAGGGTTTCCAGCCGGAGGAGTTCCTTGGCTCCGACGTGACCCTGGCGCTGCTCCTCGGGGCCTGTGGCCTGATCGTCGGGATCATCGGGGTCTGGCGGGCCAGGGACCGCCCGCTGGTCGTCCTCATGGGAGGCGTCGTCGGCGGTCTGGTCGGCTCCCTCGTCGCCTGGGCGTTGGGCACCTGGCTCGGCCGCGTCGACGTGGCGGCGCTGACCGCGGCCGGCCCCGACGGGGCCACCTTCGAGGCGGCGCTGCGGATGAGGATGCCCGGCGTGCTGCTGCTCTGGCCGGTGATGGTCGCGTCCGTCGTGACCGTGGTCGCGCTCTGGGACGCCGTGATCGCGTGGCAGGAGGGCCGCGACGACCCTGAGGCGCTGTCCGGGCCCGACGACGAGAACGACCCGGGCGCGCCGGAGTCACCGGCCCCCGCCGCACCGGGACCGGACGCTCCGTCCCGCTAGTCGCTCAGCTCCCGGGTGGCGCCGGTTCCGGCGGAGGGGCGGACTCGAGGACCTCCCGAGGCGGAACGTCGTAGGGGACGCCCAACGGCGAGCGCCAGCGCAGCGATCCGTCCGCCCCGGCGCGCACGATCGTCCACCCGCCCTCGTCCTTGCGCCGGTTGTAGCGGGGCGCGAGCGCGTGCAGGTTGGCCGTGTCGGTCGGGCCGCCGGCCCCCCACGGTCGGGCGTGGTCCAGGTCGCAGCGGTGTGCCGGTTGCGAGCCGTTCGGATGGCGGCAGGTGCCGTCGCGTCGTCGCACGAACCGGGCCAGCCGACGCCCCGCGTACCGCCGGTCCCCGTCGTCCAGAAGGTGCCCGGTGACCGGGTCACGGACCCACCGCACCCAGTCCCGGTCGGCCGCCAGCTCCCGGGCCAGGTCGGGGTCGACGGGACCGTACCCGGGGATCTGGGCCGGGTTGTCGGCCAGTCCGAGCACGGTGGGCAGGTCGATCACGACCGCGACGAGCTCCTCCTGAGAGGTAGCCACGTCCCCGGGTCCTCCGGCCAGCAGGGTCCGCAGGGCGTGCACCCGTCGGGCCCCGATCCGCCAGCGGCTGCCGTCCGGATGCTTCGCGGGCAGGGCCTGGGCCACCGCGTCGATGCGGCGGTAGATCCCGGCAGCGACGTCGGCCCGGGCCACCACCGACACCGATCCCAGCCCGTCGGGCAGGCCCCTCCACCGCACGCCGGTCTCCTGGTCGATCGCGGCCTCCCGGCGTCGAGCGGCAGCACCGGGGTCGAGTGCGATGACGGTGGCCCGGGTCTTGGCGCGCAGCCGTCCGGGCGTCAGGTCACCCGCGATCGGGACGAGCCGAGCCTGGGCCTCCGCCAGCAGCACCGGGTCCCGCAGGTCGAACCGGGCCAGCTCGTCGGCCAGGACGAGGGCCTGGGTGGCCGTGATGCGTCCGGTCTCCAGGCCGCGGACCACGTCGGGGATGAGGTGCCGGGTGGCGTACGCCGTCTCCAGCCGCGCGGCGGCGGATCGGGGCGTGATCCGCAGCGCGGCTGCGAGCTCGTCCGCCGCCCAGCCCTCCCGGGGCCCGGTGCCGGTCACGTCGTGCACCGCGTCGGCCACGGCCAGGCAGGCCCGGTGCTGCAGGGCGGCCAGCCACGACGCCTGGCGGTCCAGCGCCCGCACCAGGTCGACCCGGGCGGAGTGGCTCAGCCGCTGCGGGTCGACCAACGCCAGCTCGCCCAGGACGGCGGCGCCGGGCAGGAGGTCGAGCGCCGCGGACGCCACCAGGCGCTCGGCGTCCTCGGACTGTCCCGCCCGCCCCCGCGGCGCCGTCTCGTCCCGCTCGTGCCCCTCGGCGACGGGCTCCGCGGCGCGGACCGAGGCGCTCCAGGCGTCCTGGGCGGCCCACGCCCGCGCCCACAGGTCCCTGCCCTCGCGCCGCCAGGACTCCGGATCGAGGGCGCAGCCGGACAGCCACAGCAGCGCCGTCGCGGTCGCCGGGCCGGCCGGGGTCGAGACGATCCGTCGCAGCACGATCAGCGGGTCGCGGCGCCCGGTGGCGTCGCCGCCCAGGAGGCCGGGGAGCGGGTCCAGGTCCTCGACCGGCCCTGACCCCAGCCCCGAGCTCGATCCGGGCGGAAACTGCTCCAGCATGCGCATCACCGTGCCTCACCCGGCCGCCGTCGAGCGGGCCCGGAGCGCTCCTGGGGACGGCCGGGACGAAGCAGCCCACCCTGGGGACAACCAGGGCAGCGACCGGCTCGCTCGGGTCAGGCCCGGGCGATGGGCGCGGTCCGCGCCGACGTCAGCGCGACCAGGTCCGCCGGCGCCAGCTCCACGTCCAGCCCGCGCCTGCCGGCCGACACCAGCACGGTCTCGAACTCCAGCGCGGTCACGTCCACCACCGTGGGCAGCGTTGTCCGCTGGCCCAGCGGGCTGATGCCCCCGACCACGTACCCGGTCGCCCGCTCCGCGTCCGGCACGTCGGCCATGACGGCCCGCTTCGCCCCCACCGCGGCGGCCAGCGCCTTGAGGTCCAGCTGGCCCGACACCGGGACCACGGCCACGGTCAGCCGGCCGTCGACGGACGCCACCAGCGTCTTGAACACCCGGGCCGGGTCCACGCCCAGGGCGTGCGCGGCCTCCAGCCCGTAGCTGGTCGCGGCGGGGTCGTGCTCATAGGCGCGCAGCGCATACCGGACCCCGGCCCGCGTCAGTGCCACGGTCGCGGGGGTGCCGGCGGATCCCTTGTGCTGCTTCGACTTCGCCATGGTGACCGAAGGCTATCCGGCGTCGGCAGCCACAGCCTCGCCGCGCGCCCGGTCAGTTGAGGACGACACCGGTCCGTGCCAGCTCCACCGCGGGCAGCGAGGGCAGTGCCCGCAGCACCCCGGTCTCCCGCCGCAACAGGGCCAGCTCGGCGCGCAGCCGGGCCGCCGCGTCGGGCCGCTCCAGCAGCCGCTGCCGGTCGGCCAGGTCCAGCACCATGGCGGCCCCCACCAGGTACGACAGCACCGTGGGGTCGTCGGGCAGGTCTGGCATCCGGGCGCCCTCCTCCGCCCCCGCTCCGGTCACCGCGGACCGGTACGCGGCGAACGCCCGGGCCACCGAGGCCGCGAGCACGTCGACCTCCGCGTCGGCGGTCGGGTCGCTCGCCCCGGACCGGAGCTCCGGCAGCCAGGACACGCGCCCCTGCAGGTACGGCAGCGAGTCGTCCACGCCGAGCAGCCGGAACCGCCGTGCCCCGGTGGTCACCAGCTCGTACCGCCCGTCGTCGTGCGGCGTCACCTGGCGGATGACCGCGGTGGTCCCGACCTCGTACAGCGCGCGCACCGCGTCGGACCCGACCTCGTGTCCCTCCCGGATCGCCACGACGCCGAACTCGCGCCGGTCCTCCGGCTGGTCCAGCAGGGTCGCGACCAGTTCGCGGTACCGAGGCTCGAACACGTGCAGCGGCAGCAGCAGCCCGGGGACAAGGACGGTGCCGAGCGGGAACAGCGGGATCAGTGCGTCCCCCTCGCTCGGGTCTCCCGACGGCGGCTGCGTCACGCCGGCCCACGCTAGGCCCATCGCCGCCGGTCGGCACCCGGGGGCGCCCCGCCTAGAATCACCGCGTGATCCGCCGCATCGACCTCCGGGGCTCCGACGTGGACCCCCGCACCGTGCTGCCGCGCGCCGAGATGGACGTCGAGGACGCCACGGCCGCGGTCCGCCCCATCGTGGCGGACGTGCACGCCCGCGGAGAGGCGGCGGTGCTGGACTGGTGCGAGCGTCTCGACGGGGTCCGCCCCGCGCACCTGCGGGTGCCGGCGGAGGCGATCCGGGCCGCGGTGGACGGCCTCGACCCCGCCGTGCGCTCGGCGCTGGAGGAGGCCATCCGGCGCATCCTCAAGGTGCACCAGGACCAGCGCCGGGTGGACGTCGAGACCGTCGTGGTCCCCGGCGGGACGGTCACCGAGCGCTGGATCCCGGTGGACCGGGTCGGCCTGTACGTGCCCGGCGGGCGGGCCGTCTACCCCAGCAGCGTCGTGATGAACGTCGTTCCCGCGCTGGTCGCGGGCGTCTCGTCGCTGGCGGTGGCCAGTCCGCCGCAGAAGGACCACGACGGCCTGCCGCACCCGACGATCCTGGCGGCCTGCGGCCTGCTCGGCGTGGACGAGGTCTACGCGGTGGGCGGGGCGCAGGCGGTGGCGCTGTTCGCGTACGGCGCGGACCTGTCCGGCGGCGACCGCTGCCGCCCGGTGGACCTGGTCACCGGGCCGGGCAACATCTGGGTGACCGCGGCCAAGCGCCTCCTTAAGGGGGTCATCGGGATCGACTCCGAGGCCGGCCCGACCGAGGTCGCCGTCCTGGCAGACGACTCCGCCGACCCGGCGCACGTGGCCGCGGACCTCATCAGCCAGGCCGAGCACGACGTGGTCGCCGCGTCGGTGCTGGTGACGACCTCCGAGCCGCTGGCCGACGCGGTGGAGGCCGAGCTCGTGGCGCAGGTCGCGGCCACCAAGCACGTCGAGCGCATCACCGAGGCGTTGCGGGGACCGCAGAGCGGCGTGGTGCTGGTGGACGACCTCGACGCCGGCCTCGCGGTCGTCGACGCCTACGCCGCCGAGCACCTGGAGATCCACACCCGCGATGCCCGCGAGGTCGCGATGCGCGTGCGCAACGCAGGCGCGATCTTCGTCGGCACCTACGCGCCGGTGTCCCTGGGCGACTACGCCGCCGGCTCCAACCACGTGCTGCCCACCGGCGGGTCCGCGGCCCACAGCAGCGGGCTGTCGGTGCAGACGTTCCTGCGCGGCGTGCACGTCGTCGAGTACGACGAGCACGCCCTCGCCGGCATCGCCGACGAAGTGGTCGCCCTGGCGCACGCGGAGGACCTGCCCGGGCACGCCGCGGCGATCCGGGTGCGGATCCCGGCCGACGAGCGGCCGGGCGAGTAGGTGTCCGCCGACGACCTGCCGGTCCGTGACGACCTGAAGGGGCAGACCGCCTACGGCGCCCCCCAGCTCGACGTCGCGGTGCGGCTGAACGTGAACGAGAACCCGTTCCCGCCCTCGGACGCGCTCGTGCGGGACGTCGCGGCGGCGGTGGCCGAGGCGACCGGGGGGCTCAATCGCTACCCGGACCGGGACTTCCCGGCGCTGCGCGCCGACCTCGCCGACTACCTGACCAAGGAGTCAGGCGTCCCGGTTGCCCCCGACCGGGTCTGGGCGGCCAACGGGTCGAACGAGGTCATGCACCAGCTGTTCCTGCTGTTCGGCGGCCCGGGGCGGTCCGCGCTCACCTTCGCGCCCACGTACTCGATGTACCCCGAGTACGCCCGGGACACGTTCACGGACTACCTGACCGAGCCCCGCCGGCCCGACTTCTCCCTCGACCCGGGGTCCGTGCGCGCAGCCATCGAACGCCACCGCCCGGACCTGGTGCTGCTGGCGTCTCCGAACAACCCGACCGGGACAGCGCTCCCACTCGACGTCGTGGACGCGGCCTGTGCGGCGGCGCCGGGCATGGTGGTCGTGGACGAGGCCTACGCCGAGTTCCGGCGCCCGGGCACGCCGAGTGCGCTGGAGCTGCTCGACACCCACTCGCGGCTGGTGGTCACGAGGACGATGAGCAAGGCGTTCGCGTTGGCCGGCGCGCGGCTGGGCTACCTGGCCGCCGCGGACCCGCGGGTCGTGGAGGGCCTGAAGCTGGTGCGGCTGCCCTACCACCTCTCGGCGGTCACCCAGGCAGTGGCGCGCGCGGCGCTCGCTCACGCCGACGAGCTGCTCGCCGAGGTTGACACGCTGCGATCCGAGCGCGACGACCTGGTGATCTGGTTGCGGCACAACGGGTTCGAAGTGTCGGACTCCGACGCCAACTTCGTGCTGTTCGGTGTCTTCGACGACAGGCACCGGGTATGGCAGGGGTTGCTGGACCGCGGGGTGCTGATCCGCGAGACCGGGCCGGACGGGTGGCTCCGCGTCAGCATCGGCACACCGGAGGAGAACGCCGCGTTCAGGGCGGCGCTGGAGGAGGTCACCGCATGAGCCGCTCGGCGCGGGTGGAGCGTGTCACCAAGGAGAGCGACGTCCTGGTGGAGGTCGAGCTCGACGGCACCGGCCGGACCGAGATCGACACCGGGGTGCCGTTCTTCGACCACATGCTCGCCCAGCTCGGCCGCCACGGCGGGTTCGACCTGGTGGTGCGCACCAAGGGCGACCTGCACATCGACGCGCACCACACGGTCGAGGACACGTCGTTGGCGCTCGGTCAGGCGCTGCGGGAGGCGTGGGGCGACAAGGCGGGGGTGCGTCGGTACGGCGACGCGCTGGTGCCGTTGGACGAGGCGCTGGTCCAGTCGGCCGTCGACCTGTCCGGCCGCCCCTACCTGGTGCACGACGAGCCGGACCTCGTCGAGCTCATCGGGTCGTACGACACGACGCTGACCCGGCACATCTGGGAGTCGCTCGTCGCGACCGCGCAGATCACCCTGCATGTCCGGGTGCTCTCCGGTCGCAACGCCCACCACGTGGTGGAGGCCCAGTTCAAGTCGGTGGCGCGGTCCCTGCGGGACGCGGTCGCGCTGGACGCCCGCGTGGTGGGCGTGCCGTCCACCAAGGGCACGCTGTGACGCGGGTCGCGCGGTGAACTGGGTCGCGATCCTCCTGCTCGGGCTGGCCGGGTTCTTCGGCGGCGGTGCCTGGACGTTCCGCGAGAACCGCGGGGTGCCGTTCTGGATCCTGGTCGCGCTCGCCGTGCTGTGCCTGGCCGGGGGCGCCCTGTACGCGTGGTCGCCGTGACCCGTCCGTCGGTCGTGGTGCTCGACTACGGGTCGGGCAACCTGCGCTCCGCCGAGCGGGCCCTCGCGCGCGCCGGCGCCGACGTCCGGGTCACGCACGACCGGGACGCGGCCCTGGACTGCGACGGGCTGGTGGTCCCGGGTGTGGGCGCCTTCGCGGCCTGCATGGCGGGGATCCGGGCGGTCCACGGCGGCGAGATCGTCGGCCGTCGTCTGGCCGGGGGGCGACCGGTGCTCGGGATCTGCGTCGGCATGCAGGTCCTGTTCGAGCGCGGGCTCGAGCACGGGGTGGAGACCGACGGGCTGGGCGAGTGGCCCGGTGTGGTCGACCGGCTCGAGGCGGATGTCCTGCCGCACATGGGCTGGAACACCGTCGACGTCCCCCCGGGCTCGCGCCTGTTCGCCGGCGTGGAGGGGGAACGGTTCTACTTCGTGCACTCGTACGCGGCCCGGCGCTGGGACCTGGTGCCCACCCACGAGCGGCTCGAGGCCCCGCTGGTCACCTGGGCCACCCACGGGGACCGGTTCGTCGCCGCGGTCGAGAACGGCCCGCTGTGCGCCACCCAGTTCCACCCGGAGAAGTCCGGTGACGCCGGCGCCCACCTGCTCGCGACCTGGGTCGGGGGCCTGCGGTGAGCGCCGGGGACCGGCGCCCGCACGCGCGGAGCCTGCGGTGAGCCGCGAGCGCGCCCGCCGCCGCGCAGAGCGGGAGCGCCTCGTCGCCGAGGCCGCGGTCCGGCGGGCGAAGGCCCGGGAGCGGGCCGAGCGGGCGGACCGCCGCCGCCAGCGGGCGAGGTCGATGCTGCCCACCCGTACCCGGTGGGGCCGGTCCAGCGGGGAGCTCGCCCGCCGCAACCGGCGGCGGATGTGGTGGTTCGTCGGCATCATCGCGGCGGTGCAGCTCGTCGTCTGGCCGCTGCTGCCCGGCTGGGGTCCGCGGCTGGTGCTGCTCGCGGTGTGCCTGCTGGCCGCCCCGGTGGCCTGGGTGATCCTCTTCGACCGGCGCTGATGCGACCGGCGCTGATTCGACCGGCGCTGACCGAGTTCCGGCCGAGAGCGGGCACTAGGGTCGCCCTCATGACCGATCCGGTGCTGGAGCTGCTCCCCGCCGTCGATGTCGCCGACGGCAAGGCGGTGCGGCTCGTCCAGGGCGAGGCGGGGTCCGAGACGTCGTACGGGGACCCGGTCCAGGCGGCGTTGACCTGGCAGGAGCAGGGTGCGTCGTGGATCCACCTGGTGGACCTCGATGCGGCGTTCGGACGCGGCTCCAACCGCGACCTGCTGGCCGAGGTCATCGGTCGCGTCGACGTCGCCGTGGAGCTGTCCGGCGGCATCCGCGACGACGAGAGCCTCGCCGTGGCGCTAGCCACCGGCTGCGCCCGGGTCAACCTGGGCACCGCGGCGCTCGAGGACCCGCAGTGGTGCGCCCGTGCCATCGCCGAGCACGGCGACCGGATCGCGGTCGGGCTGGACGTGCGCGGCCACCGGTTGGCGGCGCGCGGCTGGACCGAGGAGAGCGGGGAGCTGTTCGAGACCCTGGCCCGGCTGGACCGCGACGGCTGCGCACGCTACGTCGTGACCGACGTCTCCCGCGACGGCACCCTGCAGGGCCCGAACCTGCACCTGTTGCGCGAGGTCTGCGACGCCACGGACCGGCCGGTCGTGGCCTCCGGCGGCGTGGGCAGCCTGGAGGACCTGCACTCGCTGGCGGCCCTGACCGGCATCGGTGTCGAGGGGGCGATCATCGGAAAGGCGCTGTACGCCGCCGCCTTCACGCTGCCCGAGGCGCTGGCGGCCGTGGCCCCGCGGGTCGACTTCGTGCCGTTCCCCACCGACGTCGACCTGCTCGAGGGCGAGGCCGCGGGCGCCGATACCGCGGGGGAGTCCGGCGTCGAGGACGCCGGCCGGGGGTGACGGACCCGGCCGGGGTCACCCGGTACCCCTCCGGCGGCCCGTGGGAGGACGTCGTCGGCTATTCGCGTGCCGTCGTCGCCGGACCGCTGGTCCTGGTGGCCGGCTGCACGGCCACGGTCGACGGGGTCGTCGCGCACGCGGGGGACCCGTACGCGCAGGCGCTGGCCGCGTTCGGGGTTGCGCTGGACGCCGTCGGTCGCGCCGGAGGCACCGTCGCCGACGTCGTCCAGACCCGGATGTACGTCTTCGGGATCGAGCACCGGGACGCCGTGGGCCGCGCGCACCGCGAGCTGTTCGGCCACGTCCGTCCGGCGGCCACCATGGTGGGGGTGGCCGAGCTGGTGGACCCGGCGATGCTGGTCGAGGTCGAGGTGGTCGCCTACCTGCCCTCCGCGGCTTCCTGACCCGTGCGGGCGGCGCGGCGCACGTTGGCCGCGTGCAACTCGGCCATCCCTGGGAGCCCCAGCCGCGGGTCGTCGACCGGGCGGCCGGACACCACCGCGTCGAGGTAGCGGCGGTCGGCGTCGAGGCGGGCCAGCGGATCGTCGGTGGGGCTGCCGTGGCCCGGCACGAGCAGCCGCGCGCGCCGCACGACCGGGACCAACTGCTCCAGGCCGGTCCGGTACGTCTCCAGGTCGTCGTCCTCGTCGGCCGGCATCGGCAGCTCGAGGTCGCTGAGCATGTCGCCGGCCAGCAGCACGCCGCGGTCGGTGAGCTCGACGGCGAGGTGGCCGGGCGCGTGGGCGTCGTGCGGGTGCAGCAGCGCCTCGGGCCCGGCCCACGGCAGCAGCGCCGGACCAGGGCCCGCGGGCAGCGGCACGAGCCGGCCGGCCACGGCGACCAGCTCCGGCGGCAGGTCACCGACCAGCGGCGCGAGCACGGCGTCGCGCTGGTCAGTCACCGTGCGCACCGTCGTCGGCGACGCGTACCGCGGCACCTCGCCGAGGTCGGGGTGCCACAGCACGTGGTCGTAGTGCACGTGGGTCGCCAGCCCCACCGCGCAGCGGACGCCGAGCGACGCCAGGTCGGCCGGGATCGCGGCCAGCTCGTCGGGGTCCCAGGCGGGGTCGACGACGAGGGCGCCGCCGTGACCGTCCAGCACCACGGTGGACGTGGTGGCGAACCGGCGGGAGGTGGCCACCCACACCCCGGCGGTGATCTCCGCCAGCCGCTGCGGGGCCGTCGACCCGGCGTTCACGCCAGCGTGATCTCCAGGCCGACGCGCGCGTCCGCGGGCTGCCTCCGCAGCGTCCCCAGCAGGCGGACCGCCTTGGCCTGGATCCCGTACTTGGCGTTCACCAGCTCCAGGGTGTGCTGCGTCCCGGCGGCGTCGGTGCACCGCGCCGTCCCGGGGACCGCGTCGCCCCGGACGTTCCCGCGCGCGTCGCACGGCGCGACGGTGACCCGGGGGTCGGCGTTGATGCGCTGCACCTTCCACGAGTCCGCGTTGGTGATCACCCGCAGGAGGTCCCCGTCGGCCACCACCCACACGGGGGTGGCCACGGCCGAGCCGTCCGCGCGGAACGTCGTCAGGGAGATGTAGCGCTCGGCGCCGAGGCGCTGCGCGTCCGGGGTGCTCATACCGCCGACCATAGGCCTGCATAGGCTGCCCGGGTGAGCCTGGCCGTGCGCGTGATCCCGTGCCTGGACGTCGACGCCGGCCGGGTCGTGAAGGGGGTCAACTTCGTCGACCTGCGCGATGCCGGGGACCCGGTCGAGCTGGCGCGGGCGTACGACGCGGAGGGCGCAGACGAGCTGGTGTTCCTGGACATCACGGCGTCCAGCGGGGACCGGTCCACCACGTACGACGTCGTGCGGCGCGCCGCCGAGCAGGTCTTCATCCCGCTGACCGTGGGCGGAGGGGTGCGCTCGGTCGGCGACTTCGACCGGCTGCTGCGCGAGGGCGCGGACAAGGTCAGCCTCAACACCGCCGCGATCGACCGGCCCGAGCTGCTGTCGGAGGCCGCGGAGCGCTTCGGGTCGCAGTGCGTGGTGCTCAGCGTCGACGCGAGGCGGACCGGTCCGGATGCCCGGACCGACAGCGGGTTCGAGGTCACCACCCACGGCGGCCGGCGCGGCACCGGCATCGACGCGGTGGCCTGGGCCGTGCGCGGGGCCCAGCTCGGGGCGGGGGAGATCCTGCTCAACTCGATGGATGCCGACGGCACCCGGGACGGCTTCGACCTGGAACTGATCCGGGCGGTCCGCCGCGAGGTGCACGTGCCGCTGATCGCGAGCGGGGGCGCCGGAGCGCTGGAGCACTTCCCGCCCGCCGTGGCTGCCGGCGCGGACGCGGTGCTGGCCGCCAGCGTGTTCCACTTCGGGCAACTGCGCATCGGCGAGGTGAAGCAGACTCTGCGCGCGGTCGGCTACCCGGTGCGCTGACCCGCCCTACACCCCCAGCCGCGCGTCCTCGAAGGCCCGCACGGCGGCCTCGTCGCCCTCGACGTCGACGCGGGCCGCGGTCCGGCCGAACACCCGCAGCACCAGCTCGGGCGCCGGGCCCACGAGGGTCACCGTGGGGTCGCCGCCGCGCACCCGGGCCTCCACCCGGTCATCCGGAGTCCCGTCGGGCGCGTCGGTGCGGCGCAGCACCACCCCGACCGGCACCTGCCGCAGCAGGAGCCGGGAGGACCGGCGGGCCACCGCCCACAGCGCCGAGCGCAGCCGGGGGTCGAGGTCGCGCGGCTCCCACCCCAGCTGTCCCCGCCGGACGTCCTCGTGGTGGACGAAGAACTCGGCCAGGTTCACCCGCTCGTCCACGCCGGGCAGTCCGAACGGGGACCACCACGGCGGGCCGGTGCGGATCTGCTCGGCCAGGGCGGCGAGGTCCTGCTCGGCGACCCCGTCCTGCACGTGCCGGGTCCAGCCGGCCAGCGGGGGCAGCACGATGCCGGGGCTGGCGTCGAGGCGGCGCTCGCGGACCACCAGGTGCGCCGCGAGGTCCCGGGTGTCCCAGCCCTCGCACAGGGTGGGCTGGTCGGGGCCGACCGCCAGCAGCAGGTCGGCGAGGGCCTCGCGCTCGGACCGCACGTACGACGTCATGACTCGATCGTCACCCACCGCGGCCGGGGTCGCACCACGGGGGGCGCGGGCGGGCGCCGCCGGGGCCACCTCGCACCGGCAGAATGTCCGCCGTGCCCGAGCCCACCGAGCTGGACCCCGCCGTCGCCGCCCGACTGCGCCCCGACGACCGCGGCCTGGTGGCCGCTGTGGCCCAGCAGTGGGACACCGGCGAGGTGCTGATGGTGGCGTGGATGGATGCCGAGGCGCTGCGCCGGACGCTGGCCAGCGGCCGCGCGACCTACTGGAGCCGCAGCAGGCAGGAGTACTGGGTCAAGGGCGACACCTCGGGACACGTGCAGTGGGTGCGCGAGGTGCGGCTGGACTGCGACGGCGACGCGGTGCTGGTGAAGGTCGACCAGGTGGGCCCCGCCTGCCACACCGGGACCAGGACGTGTTTCGACGCCGACCGGCTCGACGTCGTCGTCGGCGCCGCGGGCGCCGGGGAGCCGTCATGAGCGGCGACCCGGTCGCGGGGTTCGAGGGCGCGCTGACCGCCCCGTTCACCGGCGCGGTGACCCCCGACCTGGAGACCTTCCGGCTGCTCGCGCGCGACCGGCGGGTCGTCCCCGTCGTTCGCCGGCTGCTGGCCGACGGGGAGACCCCGGTCGGCCTCTACCGCAAGCTGGCCCAGGGTCGGGCCGGCACCTACCTGCTGGAGTCCGCCGAGCAGGGCCGGTCCTGGTCGCGGTACTCGTTCGTGGGCGTGCGCTGCGCGGCCATGCTCACCGAGCGCGACGGGCGGGCCCGGTGGCTGGGTCGGGCCCCGGTGGGGGTGCCCTCGGGCGGCGACCCGCTGGCCGCGCTGCGGGACACGCTCGCCCTGCTGCACACCCCCCGCATCCCCGGGCTGCCGCCGCTGACCAGCGGCATGGTCGGCTTCGTCGGGTACGACGCGGTCCGGCACTGGGAGCGCATCCCGGACGCCAACCCCGACGAGCTCGGGGTGCCCGAGCTGGCGATGCTGCTCGCCACCGACCTCGCGGTCCTCGACCACGCCGACGGCAGCGTGCTGCTGGTCGCGAACGCCATCAACTACGACGCCAGCGACGAGCGGGTGGACCAGGCCTGGGGGGATGCGGTCCGCCGGCTGGACGTGATGGAGGCCGACCTGGCCCGCCCCGCGCCCCCCACCGCGGCGGCGTACGACCCGGACGCCCGGGCCGACGTCGTCTCGCGCACGCCGGCCGACGACTACCGCCGTGACGTCGACACGGTGAAGGAGTACATCCGCGCCGGTGACGCCTTCCAGGTGGTGCTGTCGCAGCGTTTCGAGATGCCCTGCCCGGCCGACGCCCTGGACGTGTACCGGATCCTGCGCGCCTCCAACCCCAGCCCCTACATGTACCTGCTGCGCATCCCCGCCGACGACGGGTCGCCCGAGGGACCCGACGCCGAGCTCCCGGGCGTGGTCGCGTTCGACGTCGTGGGCAGCTCGCCGGAGGCGCTGGTGACGGTGACCGACGGCCGCTGCCTGATGCACCCGATCGCCGGCTCCCGCCCGCGCGGGTCGACCCCGGAGGAGGACGCCCGGCTCGCCGACGACCTGCTCGCCGACGAGAAGGAGCGGGCCGAGCACCTGATGCTGGTGGACCTCGGGCGCAACGACCTCGGCCGCGTGTGCGCCCCGGGGACCGTCGAGGTCGTGGAGTTCATGGCCGTCGAGCGGTTCTCGCACATCATGCACATCGTGTCGACCGTCGTCGGGACGCTGGCGGACGGCCGCACCGCGTACGACGCGCTCGCGGCGACGTTCCCCGCCGGCACCCTGTCCGGCGCGCCCAAGCCGCGGGCGATGGAGATCATCGACGAGCTGGAACCCGCCCGGCGCGGGCTGTACGGCGGCGTCGTGGGCTACCTGGACTTCGCCGGCGACGCCGACACCGCGATCGCGATCCGGACCGCGGTGCTGCGCGACGGCACGGCGTACGTCCAGGCCGGTGCCGGCCTGGTCGCGGACTCGGTGCCGGCGACCGAGGACGCGGAGTGCCGGACCAAGGCGGCGGCGGTCCTGCGCGCGGTGGCCGTCGCCGCGACCCTGTCGGCCGCCGGGGCGGGGGAGCCGGCCCGCGCGGCCGCCCCGTGACCGGCCGCCCCGTGACCGGCCGGACCGGCTACCTGGTCGCGCTCGTGCTGCTCGCGGCGGGCGGCCTGGTCGCCGCCGTCGGCTACGGACGCCCCTGGGCGGTCGTGGTCCCGGCCCAGGGCGGCCTGCCGCTGCCGGCGGTCGAGGTGAGCGGGGTCGCGCTGGTGCCGGCCGGGCTCGCGCTGGCCCTCGTGCTGGCCGCGGGGGCGCTGGCCGTCGTGGCGACCGGCGGGTGGCTGCGGCGGGTGCTGGGCGGGCTGCTGGCCGCGGTGGCGACCGCGGTGGCCGTTCCCGCGGTGGCGTACCGGCTGGGCGACCCCGTGGCGGACGCGACCCGATCGGCACTGGACCGCGTGGGGGACACCGCGGCCACCGTCGACGTCACCGCCTGGTGGCTGACGGCCCTGTTGGGCGGCCTCGCCGGCCTGGTGGGGGGTGTCGCGGTGGCGGCGCGCGGGCACCGGTGGCCGGGCATGTCGGCCCGCTACACCCGCACCGCCCCGGGCGCCGGTGCCGCGGGTCCCGGCGGCACGGTCGCGCCGGGCGGCGACGGGCCCCGCGACGCGGCGGCGTCGGACGGCTCCGGTGCGGATGCCCCCGGTGCGGGCCGGGTGGGGGGCGCCGTGGCCTGGGACGCGCTGGACCGCGGCGAGGACCCCACCGACTGACCGGGCCCGGATCCTCCCCGGGCCCCGACCTGCTTGAATGGCCCCCGCGCGCCGCCCGGCGGCGCGGACCTGCCCGACCGCCGACCGATCCGCCCGACCCGTCCCGAGCCGACCCGAACCTCCGGAGGGCCGCCATGAGCGCCGAGCACGACAACCACGGTCAGACCCCGGCCGCCTGGACCGCGGTGATCATCATCATGCTCGGGTTCCTGGTCGGCACGCTCGGCGTCATCCTCGACACCCGCATCGTGCTGTGGGTCGGGGTCGGGCTGATCGTCGTCGGCGCCGTCGTCGGCAAGGTCATGCAGATGATGGGCCTCGGTGCCCAGCCCAAGGGCGACCACCACCGCAGCGAGGCCACCGCGGCCGCCGGTGGCACCGACGCCTGACCGGCGTCCCTGCACCCACGCCTGACCCGATCCGAACACCCTCCGTACGTGGCGCGACGCCTGCGCGCACGCGGCGTGGCACGCTGAGCCCGTGTCCGGCGCCGACGCCCGCGGGCTCGTCCTCGTCGTGGAGGACGAGCGCCCGATCGCGGACCTGATCCGGCTGTACCTCGCCCGCGAGGGCTTCGGCGTCCACGTGGAGCACGACGGGGAGGGCGGCCTGCGCGCGGCCCGCACGCTGCACCCGGTCGCGATCGTGCTCGACGTCGGGCTGCCCGGCATCGACGGCACCGAGCTGTGCCGCCGGCTGCGCAGCGAGGGGGACTGGACCCCGGTGCTGTTCTGCACCGCCCGCGACGACGAGGTGGACCGGGTCCTCGGCCTCGAGCTCGGGGGCGACGACTACATCACCAAGCCCTTCAGCCCGCGCGAGCTGGTCGCCCGGGTCAAGGCCGCGGTACGCAGGGCCGCCGGGCCCGGCAGCCGCAGCGAGGAGCTGACGCTCGGCCGGGTGGTGGTCGACCGAACCCGGCATCGCGTGACGGTCGACGGCGACGAGATCGTCCTCACCGCCACCGAGTTCGACCTGCTGGCCCACCTGATGGCCGCGCCCGGCCGGGTGTTCAGCCGCGAGCAGCTGCTGTCCGAGGTCTGGGGCTACGCCCCCGTCGTGGGCACGCGCACCGTCGACGTGCACGTCGCCCAGGTCCGGGCCAAGCTCGGCGACGCCAGCCCGATCCGGACCGTCCGGGGCGTGGGCTACGCCGCGGAGGAACCCGCCGCCCCCGGTCCGGGCGACGCCCCGTGACGGCGCCGGCGCCCGTCGCCGGCACGCCGGCCCGTCGGCGACGGGTCTCCCTCACCACCCGGACCGTGCTGGTGGCCGTGGTGGTGGCGGTCCTGGCCGCTGCCGTGGCCTTCGCGGTGTCCTTCCCCCTGGTGCGGGCGTCCGGCGAGGCGCAGGCGCGGGCGTCGCTGGCCCGACTGGCGGACCTCACCGCCACCTCCCTCCAGCAGTTGCCCAGCGGGGTGACCGTGCTGCCGCCGCGGCTGGCCGCCGTGCTCGAAGTCGAGGGGGTCGAGGCCTACCTGGTGCGCCCCGGCTTCCCCGCACCCGACGGGGTCACCGACGCGGACGTCCTCGGGCTGGCCGCGGGCCAGCCGGTGTCGACCGTCGCGGACACCCCGGACGGGACGGTGCTGGTGGAGGGCCGTCCGCTGGGGAACAGCACCGGCCTGGTCCTGCTGCAGCAGGCCTCGGTGGCGACCGAGCCGTCCGGGACCGTGCTGCGGCGACTCGCCGTCGCGCTGCTGATCGGGCTGGTGTTCGCGGTCGTCGTCGCGGTACTGGCCTCCCGCCGGGTCACCCGGCCGCTGCGGCGGGCCGCGGAGGCGGCCAACCAGCTGAGCACCGGCCGCCGCGACGTGCGGGTGGAGCCGGAGGGGCCGGAGGAGGTCGCCGCCATCGCGGAGTCCCTCAACGGCCTGTCCGCGGCACTGGCCGTCTCCGAGGGCCGGCAGCGGGAGTTCCTGCTCTCGGTCTCCCACGAGCTGCGCACCCCGCTGACCGCGGTGTCCGGCTACGCCGAGGCGCTCGCCGACGGCGTCGTCCCCGAGACCGAGGTGCCCCGGACCGGGGAGGTGATCCGGGCGGAGGCGGCCCGGCTCGACCGGCTGGTCGCCGACCTGCTCGACCTGGCCCGCCTGGGTGCTGCGGACTTCCGGGTCGACCTGGTCGACCTGGACCTGGCTTTGCTGGCCGGCGAGGCCGCCGCGGTGTGGGCCGACCGGTGTGAGCGCGAGGGCGTCCTGCTGCGGGTCGAGCAGCCGGGGACGCCGGTCCCGGCGCGGACGGACCCGGTCCGGGTCCGCCAGGTCCTCGACAACCTGGCGGAGAACGCGCTGCGGGTCACCCCCGCGGGCCGTCCGATCGTCCTCGCGGTGCGCACCGAGGGCCCCTGGGCGGTCGTGGAGGTGCGCGACGGCGGTCCGGGGCTGACCGGCGACGACGTCGGCGTCGCGTTCGAGCCGGGCGCCCTGTACGAGCGCTACCGCGGCGTGCGTCCGGTGGGCACCGGCCTCGGGCTGGCGCTGGTCGGCCGGCTCGCGGTCGGCCTGGGGGGCGGGGCCGAGGCCGGCGCCGCCCCCGAGGGTGGCGCGCGCTTCACCGTCCGGGTTCCGGGGGCGCCGGTGGCGCCGTAGGCTGCCGGCCATGAGCAACGGTCCCGGTCCCGGCTACTCCTTCGGGGCCCCCGGTGCGCCCACGCCCTCGGACCGGCCGTCCTCGTGGCTGGTCCCGGCCATCGTCACCACCCTGTGCTGCTTCCCGATCACCGGCGTCATCGGCACGGTCTTCGCCTCCCAGGTGGAGCCGCTGTGGACCTCCGGCCGGGCCGACGAGGCGGTCCGGGCCGCGCACCGCGCCCGGTTCTGGGTGCTGCTCGGCTTCATCCTGTGGGCGGTGCTCATGGTCGTCGGCGTGGCGACCGGCCTGTTCATGTCCTGGTGGGAGAGCCTGAGGCCGTGACGACGTCGCCGGACACCACCGCGACCACGCCGGACCAGCAGGTCCCGGCGGGGTCCGCGGCGGCCGGCCCCGACACGGACCCGACGGCCAGCGTCCCGGCGCCCGTCATCCCGACGGGCCCCCGCATCGACCACCGGCCCCGGTGGCGTCGGATGGCCGAGCCGCTCGCCGTCCTCGGCGTCGCTGCCGGAGCCACCGCCTACCTGTACGCGGTCGACCCCAACGAGCCCGGGCACTACCCGCTGTGCCCGACCAAGGCGTTCGCGGGCATCGACTGCCCCGGGTGCGGCAGCCTGCGCTCGATCCACGCGCTGGCCCACGGCGACGTCGGCCGTGCGGTCGACCACAACCTGCTGCTGGTCGCCGTCACCCCGTTCCTCGTCCTCATGTGGGTGCTGTGGGTGCGGCGGGCCTGGACCGGCGTCTCGCCGGAGGTCTCCCGCCGGGCCGCCCGGTGGCGCCAGGTCGCGACCATCGCGTTCCTCGTCCTCACCCTCGGGTTCTGGGTGGCGCGGCTGTTCGTGCCGTACCTCGCCTCCGAGGCCGGCTGACCCGCGCGCACGCCCGGCCCGACCGCGCCCCCGCGCGACGGGTCGGTCCGGTCGCACGGTTACGCTCGCCCCCGTGACCGTGCTCGACGACATCCTCGACGGCGTGCGCGCCGACCTGGACGAGCGTCGTGCGCGGGTGAGCCTCGACGAGCTCAAGGAGCGGGCCGCCCGCGCGCCACAGTCCCGCGACGCGGTCGCCGCGCTGCGGGGCGAGGGCGTCGCGGTCATCGCGGAGGTCAAGCGCTCCAGCCCCAGCAAGGGCGCGCTGGCCGCGATCGCCGACCCCGCCGCGCTGGCCCGCGACTATGAGGCCGGCGGCGCGCACTGCGTCAGCGTGCTGACCGAGCAGCGCCGCTTCGGCGGCAGCCTCGACGACCTGGTGGCCGTCCGCGCCGCGGTGGACATCCCGGTGCTGCGCAAGGACTTCATCGTCAGTAGCTACCAGCTGTGGGAGGCCCGCGCCTGCGGCGCCGACCTGGCGCTGCTCATCGTCGCTGCGCTGGACCAGGAGGCGCTGGTGAGCCTGGTCGAGCGGGCCCGCTCGATCGGGCTGACGCCGCTGGTCGAGGTGCACGACGCCGACGAGGTCGCCCGCGCGCTCGACGCGGGAGCCGACGTCATCGGCGTCAACGCGCGCAACCTGCGCACCCTCGAGGTCGACCGGGCCACGTTCTCCCGGCTGGCGCCGCTGGTCCCCGACACCTGCGTGCGCATCGCCGAGTCCGGCGTGCGGGGCCCGCACGACCTCATCGCGTACGCGGAGGCCGGCGCCGACGCGGTCCTCGTGGGCGAGTCGCTGGTCACGGGCGGCGACCCGCGCACCGCGGTGCACGACCTGGTCACCGCCGGTGCCCACCCGGCCCTCCGGCACGGCCGGGACTGATGATCACGCACTACGGCCCCTACGGCGGCCGGTTCGTCCCCGAGGCGCTGATGGCGGCCCTGGACGAGCTGGACCGCGAGTTCCGCGCCGCCACCGCCGACCCGGCCTACCGGGCCGAGCTGGACCGCCTGCAGCGCACCTACACGGGTCGGCCGAGTCCCCTCACCGACGCGACCCGGTTCTCCGCGCACAGCGGCGGGGCCCGGGTGCTGCTCAAGCGGGAGGACCTCAACCACACCGGCTCCCACAAGATCAACAATGTGCTGGGGCAGGCGCTGCTCACCCAGCGGATGGGCAAGACCCGGGTCATCGCCGAGACCGGTGCCGGCCAGCACGGCGTGGCCACCGCGACCGCGGCGGCGCTGCTCGGGCTGGAGTGCACCGTGTACATGGGTGAGGAGGACACCCACCGGCAGGCCCTCAACGTGGTCCGCATGCAGCTGCTGGGCGCCGAGGTGGTCCCGGTGACCGCCGGCAGCAGGACCCTCAAGGACGCCATCAACGAGGCGATGCGCGACTGGGTGACCAACGTCGGGCACACCCACTACCTGCTCGGGACCGTCACCGGACCCTCGCCGTTCCCGGAGATGGTGCGCGAGTTCCAGAGCGTCATCGGCACCGAGGCGCGCGCCCAGGTGCTGGAGCTCGTCGGCCGGCTCCCGGACGCGGTGGCCGCCTGTGTCGGCGGCGGCTCCAACGCCATGGGCATCTTCAGCGGGTTCCTCGAGGATCCCGACGTGCGGCTGCGCGGCTATGAGGCCGGCGGCGAGGGCGTCGCGACCGGCCGGCACGCCGCCCGCTTCGCCGGCGGCGCCCCGGGCGTGCTGCACGGCGCCCGCACCTACGTGATGCAGGACGAGTACGGCCAGACCATGCCGTCGCACTCCATCAGCGCCGGCCTGGACTACCCCGGGGTCGGCCCCGAGCACGCCTGGCTGCACGACACCGGGCGGGCATCGTACGAGCCGGTCGACGACGACGAGGCGATGGAGGCCTTCCGGCTGCTGTGCCGGACCGAGGGGATCATCCCGGCGATCGAGAGCGCCCACGGTCTGGCCGGGGCGATGCGGCTGGGCCGCGAGCTCGGGCCCGACGCGGTCATCCTGGTCAACCTGTCCGGCCGGGGGGACAAGGACGTGGCGACCGCGGCCCGCTGGTTCGGGCTGGCGCAGGTCGACGAGGCCGCGGAGGGTCGCGGATGACCCGGCTCGCGGACGCGTTCGCCGCCGCCCGGGCCGAGCGGCGCGCGGCCCTGGTCGGCTACCTGCCGGCCGGGTTCCCCACCGTCGACGGGGCCGTGGCGCTCATCACCGCGATGGTGCGCCACGGCGTCGACGTGGTCGAGGTCGGCCTGCCCTACTCCGACCCGCTGATGGACGGACCGGTCATCCAGCAGGCCGCCGCCACCGCGCTGGCCGGCGGCTGCACCACCGACGACGTGCTGCGCACCGTCGCCGCCGTCGCCCCCACCGGGGCCGCGACCGTGGTGATGTCCTACTGGAACCCGATCGAGCGCTACGGCGTGGCCCGCTTCGCGGACGGGCTCGCGGCGTCCGGCGGGGTGGGCGTCATCACCCCGGACCTGACCCCGGAGGAGTCCGACGACTGGGTGGGCGCGACCGACGCCGCGGGCGTCGACCGCATCTACCTCGCGGCCCCGTCCTCCACCGACGAGCGCCTGGGCGTGGTGTCACGGGCGTGCACCGGCTTCGTCTACGCCGCGTCGACCATGGGCGTGACCGGTGCCCGCACGTCGGTGTCGTCGTCGGCGGAGGTGCTGGTCGACCGCCTGCGCGCGGTCACGGACCTGCCGCTCGCCGTCGGGCTGGGGGTGTCCACCCGCGAGCAGGCCGCGGAGGTGGCCTCCTACGCCGACGGCGTCATCGTCGGCTCGGCGTTCGTCCGCCGGGTGCTGGACGCCCCCGACCTGGCCGCCGCCGTGGACGCCGTGGGTGCCCTCGCGGCCGACCTGGCCGAGGGGGTGCGCGCGGGTGGTCGCTGAACCGCCCGCGGACGACGGGAACCACCGGGGGGCGCCCGGTCGTCCACCCGGCGTGACGACGACCACGGGCCGCCGCCTGCTCGGCAACCCGTGGGTGGGCACGGTGTTCCGGGCCGTCCTCGCGGCGATCCTGCTGTACGCCGGCACCGTCAAGCTGTTCGAGCCCGGTGGCGCGCGGGACGCGATCGTGGCCTACCGGATCTTCCCCGGCGACTGGCCCACCCTCCTCGGCTGGGCGCTGCCGGTCGCCGAGGTGCTGCTCGGGCTGCTCCTGCTGGTGGGGCTGTTCGTGCGGTGGGCGGCCGCCGCGACGTTCGTCCTCATGGTGGCCTTCGTGGCCGGGATCGCCAGCGTGTGGGCCCGCGGCTACAACATCGACTGCGGGTGCTTCGGGTCCGGCGGCGACATCACCGACGAGGGCAAGGCCTGGCGCTACACCTCGGAGATCCTGCGCGACCTGCTGTTCGCCGGGATGGCGGCCTGGCTGGTGGCCTGGCCGCGCACCCGGCTGGCCCTGGAGGCCGCACCCCGCGGGACCACGTACGGTGATCCCTCCGACCACGGCACGGACGACGAGCACGACGACCACGAGTCAGGAGCCAGAGCACGATGAACGCACCCCGCGAGTCGAAGAAGACGGCGCGCGAGAAGGCCGCCGCGGCGCGCGCGCAGGCCCTGGCCGAGGAGAAGCGCCGCGAGCGGATGGTCCGCATCGTCGGCAGCATCGCCGTGCTGCTGGTGGTGGGCGGCATCATCGGCGTCGCCGTGGTCGCCACCCGGGGCAGCAGCGACTCCGGCGGCGGGGACGCCTCGTCCTCGGCGACGCCGGACCCGTCGGCGCCGCTGCCCAAGGGCGTCCTGGACGGAGCCTCCGAAGTCGCGCCGTACGGCGTCCCCTACGGCACGGCGCCCGCCACGGCCCCCGTGCTGGAGCTGTGGGAGGACTTCCAGTGCCCGGCCTGCGGCCAGCTGGAGCGCGAGGCGGGCGCGAGCATCGAGAAGCTCGCCGAGGACGGCAAGGTGCAACTGGTCTGGCGCCCGACGACGTTCCTGGACAACAACCTCAACAACGATGCCTCCAAGCGCGCCGCCGCGGCCTGGGGCTGCGCGATCGACGGTGGCGTCACCCGGGAGTACCACAACACGGTGTTCGCCAACCAGCCGACGACCGAGGGCGACGGCTGGACCGACGAGCAGCTGCTGCAGTTCGGCAAGGACTCCGGGCTCGAGGGCGAGGCCTACACCGCGTTCGAGAAGTGCTACACCGACCGCACCTACGTCGGCTGGGCGGTCAACAGCACCGACGTCTTCTACTCGTCGAACATCCCCGGCACGCCGAACGCGATCCTCAACGGGACCGAGCTGCCGACGGCGACGCTGCTGGACCCGGCCGAGCTGGAGAAGGCCATCACCGAGGCCGCGCAGCAGTGATCCCCAGCCCCTCCCAGGGGGTCTGGCAGCTGGGACCGGTCCCGGTCCGGGCGTACGCGCTGCTGATCGTCCTCGGGATCGTCGTCGCCGTCTGGGTGGGTGGACGGCGCTGGGTCGCGCGCGGTGGGGCGCCCGGCACCATCGCCGACATCGCGATCTGGGCGGTGCCGTTCGGGATCATCGGCGGCCGGCTCTACCACGTCATCTCCGACCACCAGCTGTACTTCGGCGAGGGCGGTCGCGGTCTGCTGGCGACGCTGCGGATCTGGGACGGCGGCCTGGGCATCTGGGGGGCCATCGCCTTCGGCGGGGTCGGCGCCTGGATCGGCGCCCGCCGCATCGGCGTCCCGCTTCCGCCGGTGGCCGACGCGATCGCCCCGGGCATCGTGCTGGCGCAGGCCATCGGCCGGTGGGGCAACTGGTTCAACCAGGAGCTGTTCGGAGCCCCCACCGACCTGCCCTGGGGCCTGCAGATCGAGCTGGCCAACCGGCCGGCCGGCTACGAGGCGTTCGAGACGTTCCACCCGACGTTCCTGTACGAGTCGCTGTGGAACGTCGGCGTGTTCCTCGTGCTGATCTGGGCCGACCGGCGCTTCCGGCTCGGCCACGGCCGCGTCTTCGCCCTGTACGTGGCGCTGTACTGCCTGGGCCGGGTGTGGATCGAGGCGCTGCGGATCGACACCGCCAACACGGTGCTCGGGCTGCGGCTGAACGTGTGGACGTCGATCCTGGTCGGCCTCGGCGCGGTCGCCTACTTCGTGGTCAGCGCCCGGCTACGACCCGGCCGCGAGGTCGTGCACGACCCGCGCCTCGAGGCTGCCGCCGACGAGGACTCCGCCGACGAGGACTCTGCCGACGAGGACTCTGCCGAGGCGGGCTCTGCGGAGGCGGACTCCGCGCCGGAGGCGGGGGACCGCTGATGGGTGGCGCCGAGGTCCACCACTCCCACCGCGACGTCACCGGCGGCTGGCTGCGTCCGGCCGTGTTCGGCGTCAGCGACGGACTGGTCTCCAACCTCGGCCTCATCGTCGGAGTCGCCGGCGGCGCGTCGGCGGCCGGGGCCACCGGGACCACCGCCGTCGTGATCGCCGGACTGGCGGGTCTGGCAGCCGGGGCCTTCTCGATGGCCGCGGGGGAGTACGTGTCGGTGGCCAGCCAGGCCGAGCTGGCCCGGGCCGAGATCGACCTGGAGCGACGCGAGCTGGCCCGCCGGCCGGAGGCCGAGATGGCCGAACTGGCCGACCTGTGGGTGTCCCGGGGGCTGGACCGGGAGTTCGCCGAGGAGTTCGCCCGGCAGCTGACCCGTGACCCGGAGAAGGCGCTGGAGGTGCACGCCCGGGAGGAGCTGGGGCTCACGCTGGACGACCTGCCCAACCCCTGGGTGGCGGCCGGCTCCTCGTTCGTCGCGTTCGCCCTCGGGGCGCTGCTGCCGGTGCTGCCCTACCTGGTCGGGGTCACGTCGGTGCTCCCGTCGCTGGTGCTCTCGCTGCTGGGGCTGTTCGGGGCCGGGGCGCTGGTCGCGCGGGTGACCGCGCGGCCCTGGTGGTACTCCGGGCTGCGGCTGCTCGTGGTCGGGGCGCTGGCCGCCGGCGTGACCTGGGTCGTGGGCACCCTGGTGGGCACCGGGCTGTCCTGAGCGCGCGCCCGGTCGGCTACGCTGACTCCCGCAGCCGGGCCAACGTCGTCCCCTGCGTCCCCCCTCCGCGCGCCTCGCGCTCGGACCCCGGCGCGCCCCCGCGCCGGCACTGACGGTGACGACGACGGGAGAGCCCCTCATGCGGACCCACCTGCCGAACCCCGACCTCCCGGGCGCCCAGGGCCTCTACGACCCCGCGTACGAGCACGACGCCTGCGGCGTCGCCTTCGTCGCCACCCTCACCGGCGTCCCCAGCCACGAGATCGTCGCCCACTCCCTCACGGCGCTGCTCAACCTCGACCACCGCGGTGCCTCGGGGGCCGAGCCGGACTCCGGCGACGGGGCGGGGATCCTGATCCAGGTCCCGGACGCGTTCTTCCGCGCGGTCGCGCCGTTCCCGTTGCCGTCGCCGGGGGAGTACGCCGTCGGGACCGCCTTCCTGCCCGACGACGACGAGGGCGAGCGGAAGGTCCGCGAGCAGATCGAGCGGATCGCGGCGGAGGAGGACCTGCGCGTCCTCGGGTGGCGCGACGTGCCCACCGACCCGTCCCTGGTGGGGCGCACCGCGCGCTCGACGATGCCGCGGTTCCGTCAGCTGTTCGTGCAGGCCGCCCAGGGCCGCGTCCTCGGCCTGGGCCTGGAGCGACTGGCCTACCGGCTGCGCCGCCGCGCCGAGCACGAGGCCGAGGTCTACTTCGCCTCGCTGTCCAGCCGCACGCTGGTCTACAAGGGGATGCTGACCACCACGCAGCTCGCCCCGTTCTACCCGGACCTCACCGACGAGCGGGTCACGTCGGCCCTGGGTCTGGTCCACTCTCGGTTCTCCACCAACACGTTCCCGTCCTGGCCGCTGGCGCACCCGTACCGGCTGATCGCCCACAACGGCGAGATCAACACGGTGAAGGGCAACCGCAACTGGATGCGGGCGCGCGAGGCGATGCTCACCTCCGACGTCATCCCCGGCGACCTCACCTCGTTGTTCCCGATCTGCACCCCCGGGGCCAGCGACTCCGCCTCCTTCGACGAGGTGCTGGAGCTGCTGCACCTCGGCGGCCGCAGCCTGCCGCACGCGGTGCTCATGATGATCCCCGAGGCGTGGGAGAACCACACCGAGATGGACCCGCAGCGGCGGGCCTTCTACGAGTTCCACGCCACGTTCATGGAGCCCTGGGACGGCCCGGCCAACGTGTCGTTCACCGACGGCAGCGTCATCGGCGCCGTGCTGGACCGCAACGGCCTGCGGCCAGGGCGGTTCTGGGTCACCGACGACGGGCTGGTCGTGCTGGCCTCGGAGGCCGGCGTGCTCCCGCTCGACCCCGCGACGGTCGTGCGCAAGGGCCGGCTGCAGCCGGGTCGCATGTTCCTCGTGGACACGGTCGAGGGCCGGATCATCGAGGACGACGAGATCAAGGCCGAGCTCGCGGCCGCCGCGCCGTACGAGGAGTGGCTGCACGCCGGGCTGATCCACCTCGACGAGCTGCCCGAGCGCGAGCACGTCGTGCACACCGCGTCCAGCGTGGCCCGCCGGCAGCAGACCTTCGGCTACACCGAGGAGGAGCTGCGGGTCATCCTGTCGCCGATGGCCAAGGCCGGCATCGAGCCGATCGGGTCGATGGGGACCGACACCCCGATCGCCGCGCTGAGCGAGCGGCCGCGGATGCTCTTCGACTACTTCACCCAGCTGTTCGCCCAGGTGACCAACCCGCCGCTGGACGCCATCCGGGAGGAGATCGTCACCTCGCTGTCCAGCGTGATCGGCCCCGAGGGCAACATGCTCGACGCCAGCCCGGCGCACTGCCGCCAGGTGGTGCTGCCGTTCCCCGTCATCGACAACGATGAGCTGGCGAAGATCCTGCACATCAACGCCGACGGCGACCTGCCCGGGTTCGCCGCGGCCCGCGTGTCGGGGCTCTACCGCGTCGCCGGCGGGGGAGACGCCCTCGAGGCCCGGCTGCAGGAGATCTTCCACGAGGTCGACGCGCTGATCCGCCAGGGCAAGCGATTCATCGTGCTGTCCGACCGCGACAGCACGGCCGACCGGGCGCCGATCCCGTCGCTGCTGCTGTGCTCCGCGGTGCACCACCATCTGGTCCGCGAGAAGACCCGGACCATGGTCGGTCTGCTGGTGGAGTCCGGCGACGTGCGCGAGGTCCACCACGTGGCCCTGCTCATCGGGTACGGCGCGGCCGCGGTGAACCCGTACCTGGCGATGGAGTCCGTCGAGGACCTGGTGCGCCGCAAGGTCATCACCGGCATCCCGCCCGAGAAGGCCGTCCGCAACCTGGTGAAGGCGCTGGGCAAGGGCGTGCTGAAGGTGATGTCCAAGATGGGCGTCTCCACCGTCGCCTCCTATCGCGGTGCCCAGATCTTCGAGGCGATCGGGCTGTCCGAGGAGGTCGTCGACCGCTACTTCACCGGCACCACCTCCAAGCTCGGCGGCGTCGGGCTGGACGTCATCGCCGAGGAGGTGGCCCGTCGGCACGCGGTGGCCTATCCGCCCAGCGGCATCTCGCCCGCGCACCGCAGCCTCGAGGTCGGCGGGGAGTACCAGTGGCGCCGCGAGGGTGAGCCGCACCTGTTCGACCCGGAGACGGTGTTCCGGCTGCAGCACTCCACCCGGGAGAAGCGCTACGACGTGTTCCGGCAGTACACCTCCCGCGTCGACGAGCAGTCGAACCGGCTGATGACGCTGCGCGGGCTGTTCCGCTTCGCCGGCGACCGCGAGCCGGTGCCGATCGAGGAGGTCGAGCCGGTCTCGGCGATCGTGCGGCGCTTCTCCACCGGCGCGATGTCGTACGGCTCCATCTCCCAGGAGGCACACGAGACGCTCGCGATCGCCATGAACCGCCTGGGCGGCAAGTCCAACACCGGTGAGGGCGGCGAGGACCCGGAGCGGTTCGTGCCGCTGCCCAACGGCGACTCGAGGCGATCGGCGATCAAGCAGGTCGCGTCCGGGCGTTTCGGCGTCACCAGCGACTACCTGGTCAACAGCGACGACATCCAGATCAAGATGGCGCAGGGGGCCAAGCCCGGCGAGGGCGGCCAGCTGCCCGGCCACAAGGTCTACCCGTGGGTCGCCAAGACCCGCCACAGCACCCCCGGCGTCGGCCTCATCTCCCCGCCGCCGCACCACGACATCTACTCGATCGAGGACCTCGCGCAGCTCATCCACGACCTGAAGAACGCCAACCCGCGGGCCCGCGTGCACGTGAAGCTGGTGTCCGAGGTCGGCGTGGGCACGGTCGCCGCCGGCGTCGCCAAGGCGCACGCCGACGTGATCCTCATCTCCGGCCACGACGGCGGCACCGGGGCGTCCCCGCTCACGTCGCTGAAGCACGCCGGCGGCCCGTGGGAGCTCGGCCTGGCGGAGACGCAGCAGACCCTGCTGCTCAACGGCCTGCGCGACCGGGTGGTGATCCAGACCGACGGCCAGCTGAAGACCGGTCGCGACGTCGTGATCGCGGCCCTGCTCGGGGCCGAGGAGTTCGGCTTCGCCACCGCGCCGCTGGTGGTCATGGGCTGCGTGATGATGCGGGTCTGCCACCTGGACACCTGCCCGGTGGGCGTGGCCACCCAGAACCCGGTGCTGCGGGAGCGCTTCACCGGCAAGCCGGAGTTCGTCGAGACCTTCTTCGAGTTCATCGCCGAGGAGGTGCGCGAGCACCTGGCCGCACTGGGATTCCGCAGCCTGGACGAGGCCATCGGTCACAGCGAGGCGCTCGACGTGGCCGACGCGGTCGAGCACTGGAAGGCGGCCGGCCTGGACCTGGCGCCGATCCTGCACCGGCCCGAGCGCATCCAGGGGGACCTGCGGTGCACCACCTCTCAGGACCACGGCCTGGACCGGGCGCTGGACAACGAGCTGATCGCGCTGTGCGCGGACGCGCTGGAGCGCGGCGAGCCGGTGCGCGCGCAGCTGGCCGTCCGCAACGTCAACCGCACCGTCGGGACGATGCTCGGGTCGGAGGTCACCCGCCGGCACGGGGGCGACGGCCTGCCCGACGGCACGATCGACCTCACCCTGGTCGGGTCCGCAGGACAGTCGTTCGGCGCGTTCCTGCCGCGCGGCGTCACGCTGCGGCTGGAGGGTGACGCCAACGACTACCTCGGCAAGGGCCTGTCCGGCGGCCGGCTCGTCGTTCTCCCGGACCGCGCCGCGGCGTTCCCGGCGGAGGAGCACATCATCGCCGGCAACGTCATCGCCTACGGCGCCACGGCCGGCGAGATCTTCCTGCGCGGGCTGGTGGGGGAGCGCTTCTGCGTGCGCAACTCCGGGGCCACCGCGGTCGTGGAGGGCGTCGGCGACCACGGCTGCGAGTACATGACCGGCGGCCGGGTGCTCGTGCTGGGCCCGACCGGACGTAACTTCGCCGCCGGCATGTCCGGCGGCATCGCCTACCTGCTCGACCCGGTCCTGTCGCGGATCAACCACGACATGGTCGACATCGACCCCCTCGACGAGGAGGACCGGGAACTGGTCCATCAGCTGGTCAGACGTCACGCGGAGGAGACGGGCTCGGTGCTGGCCGAGGCGCTGCTGGCCGACTGGCCCGCGGCCGTGGCCCGGTTCGGCAAGGTCATGCCGCGCGACTACAAGCGGGTGCTGGAGGCCAAGGCGCGCGCCGAGTCCACCGGTGCCGACGTGCTCGAGGCGATCATGGAGGCGTCCCGTGGCTGACCCCCGAGGCTTTCTCACCACCGGCCGGGAGACCCCGACCCGCCGTCCGGTCGACGTCCGGATCCGGGACTGGCGCGAGGTCTACGAGGCGTTCCCCGACGAGCGATTGGCAGCGCAGGCCGGCCGCTGCATGGACTGTGGTATCCCGTTCTGCCACAACGGCTGTCCGCTGGGCAACCTCATCCCGGAGTGGAACGACCTGGTCTGGCGCGGGGAGTGGCGGGCGGCGGCCGAGCGGCTGCACGCGACCAACAACTTCCCCGAGTTCACCGGCCGGCTGTGCCCGGCACCGTGCGAGACCGCCTGCGTGCTGGGCATCAACCAGGATCCCGTCACCATCAAGCAGGTCGAGGTGTCGATCATCGACCGGGCGTGGGACGAGGGCTGGGTGACCCCCCAGCCCCCGTCGCGCCTGTCCGGCCGGACCGTCGCCGTCGTCGGCTCCGGCCCGGCGGGTCTCGCGGCCGCGCAGCAGCTGGCCCGGGCCGGGCACACCGTCGCGGTGTTCGAGCGGGCCGACCGCATCGGCGGGCTGCTGCGCTACGGCATCCCCGAGTTCAAGATGGAGAAGCGCCACCTCGACCTGCGGCTGGAGCAGATGGAGGCCGAGGGCGTGAAGTTCCGCGCCGGGGTCGACGTCGGCACCGACCTGACCGGTGCCGACCTGGTCCGCCGCTACGACGCGGTCGTGCTCGCCATGGGTGCCACGCAGTGGCGGGACCTGCCGGTCCCCGGCCGTGAGCTGGCCGGCATCCACCAGGCCATGGAGTTCCTGCCGCTGGCCAACCGGGTGCAGGAGGGCGACCTCGAGGCGCCGCCCATCAGCGCCGCCGGCAAGCACGTGGTCATCCTCGGCGGGGGCGACACCGGGGCGGACTGCCTGGGCACCTCCCACCGGCAGGGCGCGGCCTCCGTCACGCAGCTGGAGATCATGCCCATGCCGCCGGACCACCGGCCCGCGGCGCAGCCGTGGCCGACGTACCCGATGGTCTACCGGGTCAGCAGCGCGCACGAGGAGGGCGGGGAGCGGGTCTACGCCGTCTCGACCAAGCGTTTCGTCGACGACGGCAACGGCCGTGTCACCGCCCTCGTCCTCACCGAGGTCGAGTTCGTGGACGGCCGGTTCGAGGAGGTCGAGGGCACCGAGCGGGAGATCCCCGCGGACCTCGTGCTGCTGGCGATGGGCTTCACCGGCCCCGAGCGCGGACCGCTGGTCGAGCAGCTCGGGCTGGAGCTGGACGCCCGCGGCAACGTGGCCCGCGACGTCGACTACCGCACCAACGTGGACGGGGTGTTCGTGGCCGGTGACGCCGGCAGGGGCCAGTCGCTGATCGTGTGGGCCATCGCCGAGGGGCGCTCGGCCGCCGCCGCGGTCGACCGGTTCCTCTCCGGCAGCACCAACCTGCCGGCGCCGATCGCCCCGACCGCGAGGCCCCTGACGGCCTGACCCCGCGCGGATAGGGTCCTGCCCATGCGACGCGCGAAGATCGTCTGCACGCTCGGTCCGGCGACCGCGAGCCCGGAGGCGATCCGGGCCCTGGTGGATGCCGGCATGGACGTGGCCCGGCTCAACCTGTCCCACGGCACGCACGAGCAGCACACCCAGACGTACGCGCACATCCGGCGAGCGGCGGACGAGTCCGGCCGCGGCGTGGGCATCCTGGTCGACCTGCAGGGACCCAAGATCCGGCTGGGCCGGTTCCTGCACGGACCGGTGCTGCTGCAGCCGGGCCAGGAGTTCGTGATCACCACCGAGGACGTCGCGGGCGACGGCGAGTGCTGCTCGACGACCTACGAGGGGTTGCCCGGCGACGTGGCACCCGGCGACCTGGTACTCGTCGACGACGGGCGGGTGGAGCTGCAGGTGCTGCGGGTGGACGGCCCGCGTGTGGTCACCCGGGTGCTGGAGGGCGGCCGGGTCTCCGACCACAAGGGGCTCAACCTCCCCGGTGTCGCGGTGAGCGTCCCCGCCCTGTCGGACAAGGATGTGGACGACCTGCGCTGGGCGCTGCGCACCGGCGCGGACCTGGTCGCGCTGTCCTTCGTCCGCAGTGCCGCGGACCTGCAGGACGTGCTGCGGATCATGGAGGAGGAGGGCGTACGCGTCCCCGTCCTGGCGAAGGTGGAGAAGCCGCAGGCGGTCGACCACCTCGACGAGATCGTCGCCGCGTTCGACGGGGTGATGGTGGCCCGCGGCGACCTCGGGGTCGAGCTGCCGCTGGAGGCCGTGCCGCTGGTGCAGAAGCGCGCGATCCAGCTGTGCCGGCTGGCCGGCAAGCCGGTCATCGTCGCGACCCAGATGCTGGACTCGATGATCACCGCCAACCGGCCGACCCGGGCCGAGGCCAGCGACGTGGCCAACGCGGTCCTCGACGGGGCCGACGCGCTCATGCTGTCCGGGGAGACCAGCGTGGGCGACCACCCGACACTGGTGGTCGAGACCATGGCCCGCATCATCGAGCGGGTCGAGGGGGAGGCACTGGACCGGCTGCCCGCCCTCCCGCTGGACCACCGCGGCTCGACGGCCCGGGCCATGACCCGGGCCGCGGTCGACGTGGGGGCTGCGGTGGGCGCGACCCAGCTGATCGCCTTCACCGAGACCGGGTCGTCCGCGCGGCTGATCGCCCGCTGGCGCTCCGTCACCCCGCTGCTGGCGTTCACCCCGAACCCGCGGGTGCGCAGCCAGCTGGCGCTGGTGTGGGGGACCGAGACCTTCCTGGTCCCGCACGTGCGGCACACCGACGACATGGTGGTGCAGGTCGACGCGGCGCTGCTGCAGATCGGCCGTGCGTCGATCGGGGAGAAGGTCGTGATCGTGGCCGGCGTGCCCCCGGGCATCCCCGGCACCACCAACGGGATGCGGGTGCACCTCATGGGGGCGGCGGCAGCCGGGACGTCCTCCGGGGTGTAGCGCGGGCCCTTCCTCAGTCGACCGCGCGCCGGGCCTCGGGGTTGAGGACCCCCCAGGCGATCAGCTGCTCGGCCAACGCGCTGGGCGCCTCGTCATAGATCACCGCGAGTGTCCGCAGGTCGTCCTGCCGGATGGACAGCACCCGGCCGTTGTAGTCGCCGCGCTGGGCCTGGATGGCCGCGGCGTAGCGCGCCAGCGGCCCGGCCTTCTCCGCCGGGACCTGGCCCAGCCGCTCCAGGTCGAGCACCAGCCGGGCCGGCGGCTCCGCCGTCGCCGCCGGTGCCGCGTCGGGCAGCAGCTCCGAGACCGGGACCCCGTAGAAGTCGGCCAGCTCCGCCAGCTTCTGCACCGTGACCGCCCGGTCGCCGCGCTCGTAGGAGCCGATGACGACGGCCTTCCAGCGGCCCTGCGACTTCTCCTCCACGCCGTGCAGCGACAGGGACTTCTGCTGGCGGATGGCCCGCAGCCGCGCGCCGAGCGCCTTGGCGTACTCGCTGCCCATGGTGGTCCTCCCCCCGGAGGGGACGCGGGGTGCGCCCTCGACCCGGACGCTACGGAGAGTCACCGCCCCGACGCAACTCGACCCGCCACGGCCGGCCGGGGGCGCCGTCAGCGGCCCGACATGGGGGCTGCTAGCGTCCCCCGCATCGACATCCTTTAACGACCCGTCCGGAGAGGCGGGGAAGGAGGTCCCGTGATGGCTGCCGCCTCGGAGCAGGCTCGGACGGTGCTCGACGCCGCCGACGTGTCCCGTGCTCTGACCCGCATCGCCCACGAGATCGTGGAACGCAACAAGGGTGCTGCCGACCTGGTGGTGCTCGGCATCCCCACCCGCGGCGTCCCGCTCGCCCGTCGCCTGGCTGCCCGCATCGGCGAGATCGAGGGCATCGACGTCCCCGTCGGCTCCCTCGACGTCACGATGTACCGCGACGATCTGCGGCTGCGTCCGGCGCGGGCGCTGGAGCGCACCGAGATCCCCGCCGCCGGCATCGACGGCCGCGTCGTCGTCCTCGTCGACGACGTGCTGTTCTCCGGTCGCACGATCCGCGCCGCCCTCGACGCTCTCGGCGACCTCGGCCGGCCGCGGGCGGTCCAGCTCGCGGTGCTGGTCGACCGGGGCCACCGCGAGCTGCCGATCCGTGCCGACCACGTCGGCAAGAACCTGCCCACCTCGCTGCGGGAGACCGTCCGGGTCCGCCTGCAGGAGTCCGACGGGGTGGACGAGGTCGTCCTGGGACCCGCGGAGGTGACCGAGTGAAGCGCCACCTGCTGTCGGCCGCCGACCTGTCGTACGACGACGCGCTGCTGGTGCTGGACACCGCGGCCGAGCTCGCGCAGGTCGCCGACCGCCCGATCAAGAAGCTGCCGACGCTGCGCGGCCGTACGGTGGTCAACCTGTTCTTCGAGGACTCCACCCGGACGCGGATCTCGTTCGAGGCGGCGGCGAAGCGGCTGTCCGCCGACGTCATCAACTTCTCCGCCAAGGGCTCCAGCGTGTCCAAGGGGGAGAGCCTGAAGGACACCGCGCTGACGCTGGAGGCGATGGGCGCCGACGCGGTCGTGATCCGCCACGGCGCGTCCGGCGCCCCGCACCGGCTGGCCCACTCGGGCTGGATCCGCGGCGCGGTCGTCAACGCCGGCGACGGCACCCACGAGCACCCCACCCAGGCCCTGCTCGACGCGTTCACCATGCGCCGGCACCTGTCCGGTGGCACCGGTGACCTGGCCGGTCGCCGGGTGACCATCGTCGGCGACGTGCTGCACAGCCGGGTGGCCCGCTCGAACGTGCTGCTGCTGCACACCCTGGGCGCGCAGGTCACGCTGGTGTCGCCGCCCACGCTGCTGCCGGTGGGCGTGGACACCTGGCCGTGCGAGGTCTCGTACGACCTCGACGACGCACTGCCGGGCTCGGACGTGGTGATGATGCTGCGGGTGCAGCGGGAGCGGATGAACGCCGCGTTCTTCCCCAGCGCGCACGAGTACAGCCGGCGCTACGGGCTGGACGGGCGGCGCGAGGCGTTGCTGCCCGACCACGCGCTGGTCATGCACCCGGGCCCGATGAACCGCGGCATGGAGATCGCCTCCTCGGTGGCCGACTCCGACCGGTCGGTCATCGTCGAGCAGGTCACCAACGGGGTGAGCGTGCGGATGGCCGTGCTCTACCTGCAGCTCGGCGGCAGCGAGGAGGGGGCGGCATGAGCGCCACGACCTACGTCCTGAGCGGGGTCCGGCCGTACGGCGAGGACCCGGTCGACCTGGTGCTGGCCGACGGCCGGATCGCCGAGGTGGCCGCGGCCGGCTCGGTGTCCCGCGACGGCGCCGAGGCGCTGGACTGCAGCGGCCTGGTGGCCCTGCCCGGCCTCGTGGACCTGCACACCCACCTGAGGGAGCCGGGTCGCGAGGACGCCGAGACCGTGGAGACCGGCACCCGGGCGGCGGCCCTGGGCGGGTTCACCGCGGTCCACGCGATGGCCAACACCGACCCCGTGGCCGACACCGCCGGGGTGGTGGAGCAGGTGTGGCGGCTGGGCCAGGAGGCGGGGCGTTGCGACGTGCACCCGGTCGGCGCCGTCACCGTCGGCCTCGGCGGGCAGCGGCTGGCCGAGCTCGGCGCGATGGCCGACTCGGCCGCGCGGGTGCGCATCTTCAGCGACGACGGCAAGTGCGTCAGCGACGCGGTGCTCATGCGTCGCGCGCTGGAGTACGTCAAAGCGTTCGACGGTGTCGTGGCGCAGCATGCGCAGGAGCCGCGGCTGACCGAGGACGCGCAGATGAACGAGGGTGTCCTCAGCGGCGTGCTCGGACTGCGCGGCTGGCCGGCGGTGGCCGAGGAGGCGGTCGTGGCGCGCGACGTGCTGCTCGCCGAGCACGTCGGCTCCCGACTGCACGTGTGCCACGTGTCCACCGCGGGCACCGTCGAGCTGCTGCGGTCCGCCAAGGCCCGCGGGGTCGACGTCACCGCGGAGGTGACCCCGCACCACCTGCTGCTCACCGACGACCTGGTGGCCACGTATGACCCGATCTACAAGGTCAACCCGCCGCTGCGCACGGCCGCCGACGTGGAGGCGCTGCGCGCCGGGCTCGCCGACGGCACCATCGACGCGGTCGCCACCGACCACGCGCCGCACGCGGAGGAGGACAAGGACTGCGAGTGGGCCGCGGCCGCCTTCGGGATGCTGGGCCTGGAGACCGCGCTGTCCGTGGTGATCGAGTCGATGGTCGACGCCGGGCGGCTGGACTGGCGCGGCGTCGCCGACCGGATGTCGCAGCGGCCGGCGCGGATCGCCCGGCTGGACGGACAGGGCCGGCCGATCGCCGCCGGCGAGCCGGCCAACCTCGTGCTGGTCGACCCCGCGGCCCGGCGGACGGTCGAGCCGGCGCAGCTGGCGTCGCTGAGCCGCAACACCCCGTACGCCGGGCGCGAGCTGCCCGGCCGCGTGGTGGCCACCTTCCTGCGCGGTCGGCCGACCGTGCTGGGCGGGAGCCTCGTGTGACGCAGGGCTGGGTCCGCGCGGCGGAGGACTTCACCGAGCAGGCCGACGTCACCAACTGGCCGGCCCGGGTCGTCCTGACCCTGGTCGTGCTCGCGCTCATCGGCCTGGCGGTGTGGGGCATGGCCCGCGGCTGGCGGGCCCGCGCGGCCCGCCAGTCCGACGTGCCTCCTCCGGCCGCGACGCCCGAGGGGTTCCGCGCCGACACGCTGCCCCCGGTGCCGGGCGTCTACCTGGCGTCGACCCGCGCCGGCGACTGGCTGGACCGGGTCGTCGTGCACGGGCTCGGTGTCCGCAGCAGGGCCCGGCTGTCCGTCGGCACGGCCGGCCTGGTGCTGGAGCGCGACGGCGCGGCGGACGTGTACGTGCCCGCCGCGGACCTGCGCGGCGTGCGGCTGGACCGCGGCATCGCCGGAGCGGTCTACGAGCGCGGCGGGCTGGTGGTCCTCACCTGGGACCTCGGCCCCACCACGCTGGACACCGGGTTCCGCGCCGACCGCACTGACGACCACGTCGCCGTGGTCGCGGCGGTCCGGGCCCTGGTCGACACCCCCCATCCGGACCCGGCCTGAGCCGGCGACAGGGAAGGCGGAGCAGATGGCGGCACCCACCCCGGCCGTGCTCGTGCTCGAGGACGGCCGGTCGTTCCGCGGCGAGGCGTACGGCGCCGTCGGCGAGACGTTCGGCGAGGCGGTGTTCTCCACCGGGATGACCGGCTACCAGGAGACTCTGACGGACCCGTCCTACCACCGGCAGGTGGTCGTCATGACCGCCCCGCACGTGGGCAACACCGGGGTCAACGACGAGGACCCGGAGTCCCGGCGCATCTGGGTGTCCGGCTACGTCGTGCGCGACCCCTCCCGGGTCAGCTCGAACTGGCGGGCCCGCCGCAGCCTGGCCGACGAGCTGTCCGACTACGGCGTCGTCGGCATCCAGGGCATCGACACCCGCGCGCTGACCCGGCACCTGCGCGAGCGCGGGGCGATGCGGGTGGGCGTGTTCAGCGGGGAGGCGGCCGCCGCCGACCCCGACGCCCTGGTGCGGCGGGTGCTCGACAGCCCGCCGATGGAGGGCGCGGACCTCACCGACGAGGTCACCACCCGGGAGGCGTACGTGGTGCCCGCGATCGGGGAGCGCCGTTTCACCGTGGCCGCGGTCGACCTCGGCATCAAGCGGATGACGCCGCACCGGATGGCCGAGCGCGGCATCGAGGTGCACGTGCTCCCCGCGGGCACCACCGCGGACGAGCTCGCCGCCGTGGGCGCCGACGGGGTGTTCTTCTCCAACGGCCCCGGCGACCCGGCGACCGCGGACCGCGCCGTCACCCTGGTCCGGTCGGTGCTGGCCGCGGGAACCCCGCTGTTCGGCATCTGCTTCGGCAACCAGGTCCTCGGCCGCGCGCTCGGCTTCGGCACCTACAAGCTCAAGTACGGCCACCGGGGCATCAACCAGCCGGTGCAGGACCGCGCCACCGGCAAGGTGGAGGTCACTGCGCACAACCACGGCTTCGCCGTGGACGCGCCGCTGGACCGGGCGGTCGACACCCCGTACGGCCGGGTGGAGGTCAGCCACGTGTGCCTCAACGACCAGGTGGTCGAGGGGCTGCGCTGCCTGGACGCACCGGCGTTCAGCGTGCAGTACCACCCGGAGGCCGCGGCCGGCCCGCACGACGCCGCGTACCTGTTCGACCGGTTCGTCGACCTGATGGGGGGCGAGCGCTGATGCCGCGCCGCGAGGACCTGCGGTCGGTCCTGGTCATCGGGTCCGGCCCGATCGTGATCGGCCAGGCCTGCGAGTTCGACTACTCCGGCACCCAGGCCTGCCGGGTGCTGCGGGCCGAGGGGCTTCGCGTGGTGCTGGTCAACAGCAACCCGGCGACGATCATGACCGACCCCGAGTTCGCCGACGCCACCTACGTCGAGCCGATCACCCCGGAGATCGTCGAGAAGATCATCGCCAGGGAGCGGCCGGACGCGCTGCTGCCCACACTGGGCGGACAGACCGCGCTCAACACCGCCATGGCGCTGCACCGCGACGGCGTGCTCGAGCGCTACGGCGTGGAGCTCATCGGCGCCGACGTCGACGCGATCGAGCGCGGCGAGAACCGCGAGCTGTTCAAGGAGATCGTCGCCTCCATCGGAGCCGAGAGCGCCCGATCGGCCATCTGCCACACCATGGACGAGGTGCTCGCCGCCGTCGAGGACCTCGGCTACCCGGTGGTGGTGCGGCCCTCGTTCACCATGGGCGGCGCCGGCTCCGGGTTCGCCTACGACGAGGAGGACCTGCACCGGATCGCCGGCGCCGGGCTGCAGGCCAGCCCCACCACCGAGGTCCTGCTGGAGGAGTCGATCCTCGGCTGGAAGGAGTACGAGCTGGAGTTGATGCGCGACCGCAACGACAACGTGGTCGTCGTCTGCTCCATCGAGAACCTCGACCCGATGGGCGTGCACACCGGCGACTCGATCACCGTCGCACCCGCGCTCACGCTCACCGACCGCGAGTACCAGCGGCTGCGCGACATCGGCATCGACATCATCCGAGCCGTCGGGGTCGACACCGGCGGCTGCAACATCCAGTTCGCGGTCAACCCCGACGACGGCCGCATCATCGTCATCGAGATGAACCCCCGGGTGTCGCGGTCCTCCGCGCTGGCCTCGAAGGCCACCGGGTTCCCGATCGCGAAGATCGCCGCCCGGCTCGCCGTCGGCTACACCCTCGACGAGATCCCCAACGACATCACCCAGGAGACGCCGGCGTCGTTCGAGCCGACGCTGGACTACGTCGTGGTGAAGGTGCCGCGGTTCGCGTTCGAGAAGTTCCCGCAGGCCGACCCGGTCCTGACCACGACGATGAAGTCGGTCGGCGAGGCTATGGCCATCGGGCGCAACTTCACCGAGGCCCTGCAGAAGGCGCTGCGGTCGCTGGAGAAGAAGGACGCGACGTTCAGCTGGGCGGGGGACCGGGACGCGATCGACGTCGACGCGCTGGTCGAGCGGGTCCGCACCCCCTACGACGGACGGCTGCGCGACGTGCAGCGCGCGCTGTGGGCCGGGGCGTCGGTGGAGCGGCTGCACGAGGCGACCCGCATCGACCCGTGGTTCCTCGACCAGTTGCGCCTCATCGACGAGGTCGCCGAGCAGGTGGCCGCCGCCCGCGAGCTGTCCCCGGACCTGCTGCGGCTGGCCAAGCGGCACGGGTTCTCCGACAAGCAGCTCGGCGAGATCCGCGGCCTGCCGGAGAACGTCGTGCGCGGGGTCCGGCACGCCTTGGGCATTCGGCCGGTCTACAAGACCGTGGACACCTGCGCGGCCGAGTTCGCCGCGCGCACGCCCTACCACTACTCGTCGTACGACGAGGAGACGGAGGTGGAGGCCGGGGAGCGGGACAAGGTCCTCATCCTCGGCTCCGGGCCCAACCGGATCGGGCAGGGCATCGAGTTCGACTACTCCTGCGTGCACGCGTCCCTGACCCTGCGCGAGGCCGGGTTCGAGACCGTGATGGTCAACTGCAACCCGGAGACCGTGTCGACGGACTACGACACCTCCGACCGGCTCTACTTCGAGCCGCTGACGCTGGAGGACGTGCTCGAGGTCTACCACGCCGAGGCCGCCACCGGTCCGGTCGTCGGCGTCGTGGTGCAGCTCGGCGGGCAGACCCCGCTCGGCCTCGCCCAGGCGCTCAAGGACTCCGGCGTCCCGGTGGTGGGCACCAGCCCCGAGTCGATCCACCTGGCCGAGGAGCGCGGGGCGTTCGGCCGCGTGCTCGCGGCGGCCGGCCTGCCCGCACCCAAGCACGGCACGGCGTCGTCGTTCGCGGAGGCCGTCGGGATCGCCCATGAGATCGGCTACCCGGTGCTCGTGCGTCCCTCGTACGTCCTCGGCGGGCGAGGCATGGAGATCGTCTACGACGACGAGATGCTGGAGTCCTACCTCGAGCGCGCGACCGAGGTGAACCCCGAGCACCCGGTGCTGGTGGACCGCTTCCTCGACGACGCCATCGAGATCGACGTCGACGCGCTGTTCGACGGCGAGGAGCTGTTCCTCGGCGGCGTCATGGAGCACATCGAGGAGGCGGGCATCCACTCCGGTGACTCCGCCTGCGCTCTCCCGCCGATCACGTTGGGGCACGCGGAGATCGAGCGCATCCGTCGCTCGACCGAGGCGATCGCCCGCGGCGTCGGCGTGAAGGGACTGCTCAACGTGCAGTACGCCCTCGCCGGCGACGTGCTCTACGTGCTGGAGGCCAACCCGCGCGCGTCCCGCACCGTGCCGTTCGTGTCCAAGGCCACCGCCGTGCCCCTGGCGAAGGCGGCCGCCCGGGTGATGCTGGGCGCCACCATCGAGGAGCTGCGCCGCGAGGGCATGCTGCCGGCGCGCGGGGACGGTGGGACCCTGCCGATCGGCGCCCCGATCGCGGTGAAGGAGGCGGTGCTGCCGTTCGGTCGGTTCCACGGCGTCGACACCGTGCTCGGGCCGGAGATGCGGTCCACCGGCGAGGTGATGGGCATCGACCTGGAGTTCGGCACCGCCTACGCCAAGTCGCAGGCCGCGGCCTACAGCGGCGGGCTGCCGACGACCGGTCGGGCGTTCGTGTCGGTGGCCAACCGGGACAAGCGGTCCATGGTGTTCCCGGTCAAGCGGCTGGCCGACCTCGGCTTCGAGATCCTCGCCACCGCGGGGACCGCCGAGATCCTGCGCCGCAACGGCCTGAGGGCGGGACTGCTGCGCAAGCAGCGCCAGGGCCCCGGCGCCGACGGCACCCCCACGACCGTGCAGGCGATCCTCGCCGGTGACGTCGACCTCATCGTCAACACCCCGTTCGGCGTGGGCCCCCGCCTCGACGGCTATGAGATCCGCACCGCCGCGGTGGTCAAGGGCGTGCCGTGCATCACGACGGTCCAGGGCCTGGCGGCGGCGGTGCAGGGGATTGAGGCGTTGACCGCGGGCGACGTGGGCGTACGGTCCCTGCAGGAATACGCTGCCGACCTCGCCGCCCTGCGTGCGGCCGAGCCGGGAGACACGGGAGAGGTGGTCGGCTGATGCCGGTGCAGGTTCAGGGGGAGGTGCTGGGGCTTCGTCGGGCGGGGATGTACCACGTCATGACGATCACAGCCCCCGGGATCCCCGAGGCCACCCGACCCGGGCACTTCGTCGCCCTCGCCATCGGCGGGGAGGACACCGGGATGCTCCTGCGCCGCGCGTTCTCCATCCACCGGGTGCAGTCCCGGGGCGTCTACGGCGGCACCGTCGACATCGTCTTCTCGGTGCACGGCAAGGGAACCCGCTGGATGGCCGAGCGGCACCGGCACGACCCGATCGACGTGGTCGGGCCGCTCGGGCGCCCGTTCGCCCTGCCCCGCGAGCCGGTCACCTGCGTGCTCGTCGGCGGCGGCTACGGCTCGGCCCCGCTGTTCATGCTCGCCGAGCAGCTGCGCGCCCGCGGCTGCCGCGTCGACGTCGTCCTCGGCGCCTCGACCGAGGAGAAGATGTTCGGCGTCCTCGACGCCAAGCGGATGGCCGCGACGCTGACGCTCACGACCGAGGACGGCACCGTGGGGGAGCGCGGCCGGGTCACCGACGTGCTCCCGGGCGTCATGGACCGCGTGCGGGCGGACGTGGTCTACGCCTGCGGGCCGATGCCGATGCTGGCCTCGGTCGCCCGGATCGCCTCCGAGCGCGGCGCCTACAGCCAGTGCGCGGTCGAGGAGTCCATGGCCTGCGGCATCGGCGTGTGCATGACCTGCGTGCTCCCGGTCGTCGGCGACGACGGTGTCACCCGGATGCTGCGGTCCTGCGTCGACGGCCCGGTGTTCCGCGGCGACCGGGTCCGCTGGGACGACGTCGGTACCGTTCCCGTCGGGACCTGGGGCGGCCCGGAGCCGGAGGACGAGCGATGACCCGCGCCGTGATCTCCCGGACCCCTCGGCGCGAGCCGGAGGCGGTCCCCGACGTCGACATGTCCACCGACCTGGCCGGCGCGGTCCTGCCCAGCCCGGTGCTCACCGCCAGCGGCTGCGCCGCCGCGGGGCGGGAGCTGGACCAGTTCTTCGACATCACCTCGATCGGCGCCGTCGTCACCAAGAGCATCATGCTCAAGCCGCGCTCCGGCCGGCCCACGCCGCGGATGGCCGAGACGCCCAGCGGGATGCTCAACTCCATCGGCCTGCAGGGCCCGGGCATCGACGCGTTCATCGAGCGGGACCTGGCCTGGCTGCGCGACCGGGGTGCCCGGGCGGTGGTGTCCATCGCCGGTCACTCGGTGGACGAATACACCAAGCTCGCGCAGAAGCTGCGGCACGTCCCGGACATCGTCGCGATCGAGGTCAACATCTCCTGCCCGAACGTCGAGGACCGCGGCCAGGTGTTCGCCTGCGAGGCGGCCTCCTCCTCGGCCGTCATCTCCACCGTGCGGCGCAACACCGCCCCGGGCGTACCCGTCCTGGCCAAGCTGACGGCCGACGTCACCGACATCACCGAGATCGCCCGGGCCTGCGTGGACGCGGGCGCCGACGGGCTGTCCATGATCAACACCCTGCTCGGCATGGTCATCGACCACGACACCATGCGCCCGGTCGTCGCCGGGGTGACCGGCGGCCTGTCCGGGCCGGCGATCCGGCCGGTGGCCGTGCGCTGCGTGTGGGACGTCCGCGAGGCACTGCCGGACGTGCCGATCCTGGGGATGGGCGGGATCCGCACCGGGCTGGACGCGCTGGAGTTCCTGCTCGCGGGCGCCAGTGCGGTGTCGGTGGGCACCGCGGTGTTCCACGACCCGTCGGCCCCCGCACGGGTCCACCGCGAGCTGGCCGTGGCGCTGGCCCGGCGCGGCTTCGACTCGGTGGCCGAGGCGGTGTCGTACGCGCACCGTCCGGCCGACGTGGCCCCCGTGGGCGCGCCGGACGAGGACCGCCCGGACCCGCTCGGTGACGACCTGCTCGAGGAGGACGGGTGGTGACCGGCGGATGACCGGTGACGGGCGCGCCCCGGTCGCGGTCGCCCTCGACGCCCCCGACCTGGCCACCGCGACCCGCTGGGCCGGCGCGGTGGCACCGCACGTGTCCACCCTCAAGGTCGGGTTGGAGGCCTACCTGCGCGACGGCCGTGCCGCCGTGGCCGCCGCCCGCGACGCGGCCCGCGACGCCGGGGCACCGTGCGCGCTGTTCCTGGACCTGAAGCTGCACGACATCCCCGCGACCGTGGCCGGCGCCGCCCGTGCGGTCGCCGACCTCGAGCCGGACCTGCTCACCGTGCACGCGGCCGGGGGGCCGGCCATGGTCGAGGCGGCCGCCGCGGCGCTGCCGGGGACCCGGGTCACTGCCGTGACCGTGCTGACCTCGCTCGCCGCGGAGGACCTCGCGGCCATCGGGCTGGCCGGGCCGCCCGTCGACGCGGCCGTCCGGCTCGCGGTCCTGGCCGTGGGTGCCGGCGCCCGGGCGATCGTCTGCTCCCCCCAGGAGGTCGCCGCCATCCGTGCCGCGGTGGGTCCGGACGTCCTGCTGGTCACCCCCGGCGTGCGGCCGGCGGGCGGCGCGCTGGGCGACCAGCGCCGGGTCGCGACCCCCGAGCAGGCGCTGGCCGACGGCGCCGACCTCCTCGTGATCGGTCGCCCCATCACCGCTGACCCCGACCCCGCCGCGGCCGCCGGACGGATCGCGGCCGACCTCCGGGAGCGTGCCGGATGAGCCTGCCGCCGCTGACCCCCGAGCAGCGGAAGGCCGCGTTGGAGAAGGCCGCCGAGGCCCGCGTGGTCCGGGCCCGGGTGAAGAACCGGCTCAAGCACTCCGGCGCCTCCCTGGCCGACGTGATCCGCGACGGGCAGTCCGACGACGTCGTCGGGCGGATGCGGGTGACCGCGCTGCTGGAGTCCATGCCCGGCGTGGGCAAGGTCCGGGCCCGGCAGATCATGGAGCGTCTGGGCATCGCGGAGAGCCGGCGGGTCAGGGGCCTGGGCCCCCACCAGGTCGCCGCGCTCGAGCGCGAGTTCGCGCCGTGAGCCCCGCCGACGCCGGCGGCGCCCGGCTGGTCGTGCTGTCGGGGCCGAGCGGGGTGGGCAAGTCGACCGTCGTGGACTGGGTGCGCCGGCGGGAGCCGCGGCTGTGGGTGTCGGTGTCGGCCACGACCCGCCCGCCCCGGGCCGGTGACGTCGAGGGGGAGACGTACTTCTTCGTCAGCCGCGACCGCTTCGCCGCCATGGCCGAGGCCGGCGAGCTGCTGGAGTGGGCCGAGTTCGCGGGCCACCTGTACGGCACCCCGCGCGGCCCGGTGGAGCAGCGGCTGGCCGCGGGCACCCCGGTGCTGCTGGAGATCGAGCTGCAGGGGGCCCGCCAGGTGCGCGCCGCGGTGCCCGACGCGCTGCTGGTCTTCCTGGCGCCCCCGTCGTGGGACGAACTGGTCCGCCGGCTGGTCGGCCGGGGCACCGAGGAGCCGGACGTCGTGGAGCGCCGGCTGGCCGCCGCGCGGGTCGAGCTGGCGGCCGAGCCGGAGTTCGACCGGACCGTGGTGAACTCGTCGGTCGAGGAGGCCGGCGAAGCCTTGCTAGCATTACTGGGTTCTCCCTGACCCCTTCCGGAAGGCCCTGGGTATCCCCGTGTCCGGCTCCACCCGCCCCGAGGGCATCACGCATCCCGCGATCGACGACCTGCTGACCAAGACCGACTCGAAGTACTCGCTGGTCATCTACGCCGCCAAGCGCGCGCGCCAGATCAACGCGTACTACTCCCAGCTCGGGGAGGGCCTGCTGGAGTACGTCGGACCGCTGGTCGAGACCCACGTGCAGGAGAAGCCTCTCTCGATCGCGCTGCGCGAGATCGACGCAGAGCTGCTGACCTCCGAGCCCGTCGAGGAGACGACCCCCTGAGCGAGGGGCCGCCGCCCCCGCCGCCGCGCGTCCTCCTCGGGGTCGCCGGCGGCATCGCCGCGTACAAGGCCTGCACGCTGCTGCGCCTGCTCGCCGAGTCCGGCCTGGACGTCACCGTCGTCCCCACCCGCGCCGCGCTGAACTTCGTCGGCGAGGCCACCTGGGCCGCCCTGTCCGGCCGCCCGGTGGCGACCGAGGTCTGGGAGTCCGTGCACGAGGTCCCGCACGTGCGCCTCGGCCGCGAGGCCGACCTCGTGGTGGTCGCCCCCGCCACCGCCGACCTGCTGGCCCGCGCCGCCCACGGGATGGCCGACGACCTGCTCACGTCCGTGCTGCTGACCGCCCGGTGCCCGGTCGTCCTGGCGCCGGCCATGCACACCGAGATGTGGGAGCACCCGGCCACCCGGGCCAACGTGGCCCTGCTGCGCGAGCGCGGCGTGGTCGTGCTCGACCCCGCGGTGGGCCGGCTCACCGGCGCCGACTCCGGGCCGGGCCGGCTGCCCGAGCCCGAGGCGATCGCTGCGGTGGCCCGGCACGCCCTGGCCCGCGGCCGCCGCGGACTGCCCGCGGACCTGGTCGGCCGCACCGTCGTGGTGTCCGCCGGCGGGACCCGGGAGCCGCTGGACCCGGTGCGGTTCCTCGGCAACCGGTCCAGCGGCCGCCAGGGCTGGGCGCTCGCCTCGACCGCGGCCGCCCGCGGGGCCCGCGTCGTCGTGGTCGCCGCCAACGTCGACCAGCCCGACCCCGCGGGTGCCGAGGTGACCCGGGTCGAGACCGCCGCCGAGCTCGCCGAGGCGGTGCACAAGGCCGCGCAGGATGCCGACGCGGTGGTGATGGCCGCGGCCGTGGCCGACTTCCGGCCCGCCGCCTACGCCGCCGACAAGATCAAGAAGTCGGAGTCCGGCGAGCCCGACCCGCTGGTCCTGCAGCGCACCGAGGACGTGCTCGCCGGGCTGGTCGCGGACCGGTCCGCAACCGGGCGCACCACTCCCGTCATCGTCGGGTTCGCGGCCGAGACCGGTGACTCGGGCGGCTCGGTGCTCGACCACGGCCGGGCGAAGCTGGCCCGCAAGGGCTGCGACCTGCTCGTCGTCAACGAGGTCGGGGGCGGCAAGGCCTTCGGCACGCCGGACAACGCGGCGGTGATCCTGGCGTCGGACGGGTCGGCGACCGAGGTGCCGCTCGGACCGAAGGAGTCCCTGGCCGACGCGGTGTGGGACGCGGTGGTCGCCCGCTGGGCCGACGACGCCGCCACCGGCTGACGCCGCCGCCACCGGCTGACGCCCCGGGCCGCCCGCCCGCGGCCGCGGGCTAGACTCGCGCGACGCCCGTCCGCACCACCGCCAGGGGAGAAGCGTGTCCCATCGCCTGTTCACGTCCGAGTCGGTCACCGAGGGCCACCCGGACAAGATGGCCGACCAGATCAGCGACGCCATCCTCGACGACCTGCTCGCCCAGGACCCGTCCAGCCGGGTCGCCGTGGAGACCATGCTGACCACCGGTCAGGTGCACGTGGCGGGCGAGGTCACCACCTCCGGCTTCGCCGACGTGATGCAGCTGGTCCGCGACGTCGTCCTGACCATCGGCTACGACTCGTCGGTCAAGGGCTTCGACGGGGAGTCCTGCGGCATCTCGGTGTCCATCGGCAAGCAGTCGCCCGACATCGCGCAGGGCGTCGACGACGCGATCGAGGAGCGGGTCGGGCACAGCGCCGACCCGATCGACCGCCAGGGCGCCGGCGACCAGGGCCTGATGTTCGGCTACGCCTGCGACGACACCCCCACCCTGATGCCGCTGCCCATCTCGCTGGCCCACCGGCTGGCCGAGCGGTTGTCCGCGGTGCGCAAGGACGGCACCGTCCCGTACCTGCGGCCGGACGGCAAGACCCAGGTGACCATCGAGTTCGACGAGGACAACCGCCCGGTGCGGCTCGACACCGTCGTGGTGTCGACGCAGCACGCCAAGGACATCAGCCTGGACAACATGCTCACCCCGGACGTCCGCAAGCACGTCGTGGACCCGATCGTGGAGGAGCTCGAGCTCGACACCTCCGACTACCGGCTGTTCGTCAACCCCACCGGCCGGTTCGAGATCGGCGGCCCGATGGGCGACGCCGGGCTCACCGGGCGCAAGATCATCGTGGACACCTACGGCGGTTTCGCCCGGCACGGCGGCGGCGCCTTCTCCGGCAAGGACCCGTCGAAGGTGGACCGGTCCGCGGCCTACGCGATGCGCTGGGTGGCCAAGAACGTCGTCGCCGCCGGCCTGGCGACCCGCTGCGAGGTGCAGGTGGCGTACGCCATCGGCAAGGCGCACCCGGTGGGGCTGTTCGTGGAGACCTTCGGCACCGGCGTCGTGCCGGACGCCCACGTGGAGCAGGCGGTGCGGGAGGTCTTCGACCTGCGGCCCGCGGCGATCATCCGCGACCTGGACCTCAAGCGCCCGATCTACCGGCAGACCGCCGCGTACGGCCACTTCGGCCGCGAGCTGCCGGAGTTCACCTGGGAGCGCGCGGACCGGGTCGAGGCGCTGCGCTCCGCCGCCGGGCTCTGACCAGGGGGTCCGCACCTGGAGCTGCGAACGCCGCGGCTGCTGCTGCGGTCCTGGCGTGACGACGACCGCGAGCCGTTCGCGCGGCTGAACGCCGACCCCCGGGTCTGGCGGTGGCTCGGCGGCCCGGTGGACCGGGTGTCCAGCGACGCGCTGGTGGACCGTTTCACCGAGCAAGAGCGGCGCCACGGGTTCACCGGCTGGGCGGTCGAGGTGGTCGACGACGACGGCCGAGCCGCGCCGATCGTCGGGTTCACCGGGCTGGTGGTGCCGCGGTTCGCGCCGCCGTTCGCGCACCGTGCCGACCCGCTGGTCGAGGTGGGCTGGCGGCTGGACCCCGCCTGGTGGGGGCGCGGGATCGCCACCGAGGCCGCGGCCGCGGCGCTCGCGTACGCCGTCGACGGCGCCGGACTGCCCGAGGTGGTGTCGTTCACGACCGCCGGCAACCGCGCGTCACGGGCGGTGATGGAGCGGGTCGGGCTGGTGCACGACCCCGCGGGGGACTTCGACCACCCGGCGCTGCCCCCGGACCACCCGCTGCGCCCGCACGTCCTCTACCGCACCCCCGGAGTCACCACCCCCTAGCCGCACCCCCGCCCCCTGACCGCACCCCTCACACCGCGACGGAATGAGTCCCCACGTTGCTTGGAGCTCGAAATTCGGGCCCCAAGCAACGCCTGGACTCATTCCGTCGGGGAAAGCAGGGGGGGTCGGGACCGGGGCGGTGCCCGGGCTGGGGTGGGTCGGGGGAGCGGTCAGGCGTGGGCAGCGGCCAGGCGGCCGCCGGCGGCGGCGAGCTCGCGCAGCGAGTCCGGCGGGGTGAAGCGGGCGCCGTACGCCGCGGCCAGCTCGTCGGCCCGGGCCACGTAGCCGGCGACCCCGCGGGACCCGTCGGCGCCCTCGTACCCGTCGACGTACTGCAGCGCGCCACCGGTCCACGGGGGGAACCCGATGCCGAGGATGGAGCCGACGTTGCCGTCGGCCACGGTGCGCAGGACGCCCTCGTCCAGGCAGCGCACCGCCTCCAGCGACATCGCGAACAGCAGCCGCTCCTGGATGTCGCGGACCGGGATCTGCCCGGCCGCCGGCGGGAACAGCTCGGCCAGACCGGTCCAGATCACCCTCCCGCCGCCCTCGGGGTAGTCGTAGAACCCGGCCCCGGTGGAGCGCCCCACCCGGCCGGTCTCGACCATCGCCGCGAGCACGGCGTCCCCGGGCGCCGGACCGGGGTCCCGGCCCTCCGCCGCGAGCTCGGCCCGGGTGGTGTCGGAGATCCGCTTGTTCAGCGTCAGCGTGAGCTCGTCCACCAGCTGCAGCACGCCCACCGGGAACCCGGCCTGGGTGGCGGCGCGCTCCAGGGTCATCGGGTCGACGCCCTCGCCCAGCATCGCCAGGCCCTCGTGCACCATCATCCCGATGTCGCGGCTGGTGAAGAAGCCGCGGCTGTCGTTGACGACGATCGGCACCTTGCCGATCTGCTGCACGACGTCGAAGGCCCGCGCCAGCGCGGCGTCGGACGTCTTCTCGCCCACGATGATCTCGACCAGCTGCATCTTGTCCACGGGTGAGAAGAAGTGCAGTCCGATGAAGTCCTCGGGCCGGGTCACCCCGCCCGCCAGCCCGGTGATCGGCAGCGTCGAGGTGTTGGACGCCAGCAGCGCGTCGCCGGCCAGCAGCGGCTCGGCCTCCGCGTAGACCGACGTCTTCAGCGATGGGTCCTCGAACACCGCCTCCACCATCAGGTCGCACCCGGCGATCGCGGCGTAGTCGTCGGTGGGCGTGATGCGCGCGAGGGTCTCGTCGCGCTGCGCCTCGGTGATCCGCCCGCGGGACACCGCCTTGTCGAGCAGCTTCTGCGAGTACGACTTCCCGCGCTCGGCCGCCTCCAGGCTGACGTCCTTGAGGACCACGTCGACGCCCTTGCGGGCGAACGCGTAGGCGATCCCCGCGCCCATCATCCCGGCGCCGATCACCGCGACCCGGGTGGCCCGCCACCGCTCCGGCCCCTGCGGCCGGCTGCCGCCGGACTTGATCCGCTGCATGTCGAAGAACAGCCCGGTGATCATGTTCTTGGCGATCTGGCCCGTGACCAGCTCGGTGAAGTAGCGCGACTCGATCCGGTGCGCGGTGTCCACGTCGACCTGGGCGCCCTCGACCGCCGCGGCCATGATCGCCCGCGGGGCCGGGTACGGGGCGCCCTTGAGCTGCTTGACCAGGGTGGCGGGGAACGCGGGCAGCATCATCGCCAGCGCCGGGGTGGACGGCGTGCCGCCGGGGATCTTGTAGCCCTTGCGGTCGAACGGCTGCACCGGCTCGGGCCCGGTGGCGATCCACGCCTTCGCGGCGTCGAGCAGCTGGTCGGGGGACCCGACCAGCTCGTCCACGATGCCGAGCTCCAGCGCCTTGCGGGGCGCGATGTTGCGACCCTGCAGCAACACCTCGGTCAGGGCCTTCTGCAGGCCGAGCATCCGGACCAGCCGGACGATGCCGCCGCCGCCGGGCAGCAGCCCGAGCTGCACCTCCGGCTGGCCGAGGGCGATCTTCGGGTCGTCGACGACGATGCGGCGGTGGCAGGACAGCGCCAGCTCCAGCCCACCGCCCAGGGCGGTGCCGTTGATGGCGGCGACCACGGGGACGCCCAGGGTCTCCAGCCGGCGCAGCAGCGCCTTGAGCTCGGTGATGTGCGCGAAGAACGCGGCCGCGTCGTCCACGGCCAGCAGCTCGTTGAGGTCGCCGCCGGCGAAGAACGTCGACTTGGCGGAGGTGATGACGACTCCGCGCAGGGAGTCCTTCTGCTCGTCCAGCCGCTGCAGCACCTCGGCGAGGGCGAGACCGAAGGCCTCGTTCATGGTGTTCACGGACTTGCCCGGCTCGTCGAGCGTGAGGACGACGATGCCGTCCTCCTCGGTCCACCGGATGTAGGCGGGGGCGGGGGTCTCGGTCATGGGGTCGTGGCTCCCGGGGTCGGGGGTGGTCGGAGGGGTCGGGGGGAGCGCGCCGGTCACAGCCGCTCGACGACGGTGGCGATGCCCATCCCGCCGCCGACGCACAGCGTCGCCAGGCCGTAGCGCAGGTCGCGGCGCTCGAGCTCGTCGACCAGGGTGCCGAGGATCATGGCGCCGGTCGCGCCGAGGGGGTGGCCCATGGCGATGGCGCCGCCGTTGACGTTGACCTTCTCCTCGGGCAGCCAGAGGTCGCGCACGAACCGCAGCACGACGGCGGCGAACGCCTCGTTGATCTCGACCAGGTCGATGTCGTCCGCGGTGAGGCCCGCCTTGGCCAGCGCCTTGCGGCTGGCCGGCGCGGGGCCGGTGAGCATGATGGTCGGCTCGGAGCCGCTCACGGCGGCGGACACGATCCGGGCCCGCGGGGTCAGGCCGAGGTCCTTGCCGACCTGCTCGGAGCCGATGGCCACCAGCGCCGCGCCGTCGACGATGCCGGAGGAGTTGCCGGCGGTGTGCACGTGGTCGATCGCGGGCACCGACGGGTACTTCTGCAGCGCGACGAAGTCGAAGCCGCCCATGTCGCCGATGGTGGCGAACGACGACGGCAGCGCGGCCAGCCCCTCCGGGGTGGTGTCGGGGCGGATGTGCTCGTCCCGGTCGAGCACCATCAGCCCGTTGCGGTCGAGCACCGGGATGACGGAGCGGTCGAACGCGCCGTCCGCCCAGGCCTTCGCCGCGAGCGTCTGCGACCGCAGTGCGTACGCGTCGACGTCGTCGCGGGTGAAGCCCTCGATGGTCGCGATCAGGTCCGCTCCGATGCCCTGCGGCACGAAGGAGGTCTGCAGGTTGGTCTCCGGGTCCATCGCCCAGGCCCCGCCGTCGCTGCCCATCGGAACGCGGCTCATCGACTCCACTCCGCCGGCGAGGATCAGGTCCTCCCAGCCGGAGCGGACCCGGGCGGCGGCCTGGTTGACGGCCTCCAGGCCGGAGGCGCAGAACCGGTTGAGCTGCACCCCCGACACCACGTCGGGCAGGCCGGCGGCCAGCGCCGCGGCCTTGGCGATGTCGCCGCCCTGGTCGCCGATCGGGGAGACCACGCCGAGGACGAGGTCGTCGATCCGCTCGGGGTCGAGGGAGGGGTTGCGCCGCTGGATCTCGTGCAGCAGGCCCTCGACGAGGGTGACCGGCTTCACCTCGTACAGCGAGCCGGACTTCTTCCCGCGCCCGCGGGGGGTGCGGATCGCGTCGTAGAGGTACGCGTCGGTGGTCACGGGACGTCCTTCCGGGAACGGGTTCGGGGGCGTGGGGAGGTCGAGCCGGAGGTGCATCCGGCCAGGCCGAGGCAGAAGCCGACGTACTGGTCGGCCAGCCCGGCCGGGTCCAACGGGCCGTCGGGGCGGTACCAGGTGGCCACCCCCAGGCACAGGGTGAGCACGGCGCGCGTGACGTCGTCGGTGGGCTGCGCGCCGGCGAACGCGCCGGCCGCCTGCCCGTCGGCGATCGCGTCGGCGAACAGCGCCTGCTGCTCGTCGCGCAGGGCGACGTAGCGCCGCCAGTTGTCCGGCTCGAGGTAGCGCGCCTCGGCCTGCAGCACCGCGAGCTCGCGGTGCTCGGCCATGAAGCCCACCAGGGTCCGGACCAGGCCGGACAGCCGGGCGACCGGGTCGTCGCCGGCCGCCTCGACCGCGGCCTTGCTGCGGTCCAGCAGGTCCGCCACCGAGCCCTCCATCAGGGCGCGCAGCAGGTCCTGCTTGCTGGCGTGGTGGTGGTACATCCCCGGCACGCTCAGTCCCGCGCGCGCGGCGATGTCGCGTACGGAGGCCCCGTGGTAGCCGTGCTCGGCGAACGCGGCGGCGGCCGCCGACAGCACCGGCGTCAGTGCCGGCTCCGCGGTTGCGGGAGCGGTCACAGGCCCATCGCCTGCGCGATGATCACCTTCATGATCTCGCTGGTGCCGCCGTAGATCCGCGTCACGCGGGCGTCGGCGTACATCTTCGCGATGGGGTACTCCTGCATGTAGCCGTAGCCTCCGAACAGCTGCAGGCAGCGGTCCATGACCCGGCCCTGCAGCTCGGTGGTGAACAGCTTGAGCTTCGCGGCGTCGGCCGCGGTCAGCCGCTTCGCGTCGAGCTCGACGATGCCCTTGTCCACCATCGCCTGCGCGGCCTCGACCTCCGCGGCCATCGACGCGAGCTCGAACTTGGTGTTCTGGAACGACGCGATCGGCTTGCCGAAGGCGTGCCGCTCGTGGACGTACGCCACTGTCCGCTCGATCGCGGCCTGCGACGCGGCGACGGCGCCGACGGCGATGGACAGGCGCTCCTGCGGCAGGTTCATCGTGAGGTACTCGAACCCCTTGCCCTCCTCGCCGAGCAGGTTCGTCACCGGCACCCGTACGTCGTCGAAGAACAGCTCCGCGGTGTCGGTGGCCCACATGCCGAGCTTGTGCAGCTTGCGGCTGTGGTCGTAGCCGGGCGTGCCGTCCTCGACCACGAGCAGGCTCAGCCCGCCGCGCCGGTCGTCGGCCTTGCCGGTGCGGACCACGACGACGGCCAGGTCGGCGTTGACCCCGCCGGTGATGAACGTCTTGGCGCCGTTGACCACGTAGTGGTCGCCGTCGCGCACGGCGGTCGTGGAGATGCCGGCCAGGTCCGAGCCGGTGCCGGGCTCGGTCATGCCGATGCAGGTGACCAGGTCGCCGGAGGCGATGCCGGGGAACCAGCGGTCGCGCTGCTCGGGCGTGGCCAGCTCCAGCAGGTACGGCACCACGATGTCCAGGTGCAGCCCGATGCCGCCGAGGTGGACCGGGAGCCGGGCCAGCTCCTCGTCCAGGATCGCGTTGAAGCGGAAGGTCTCCTCGCCGCCGCCGCCGTACTCCTCGGGGATCTGGATGCCGGTGGCCCCGAGTGCGCCGAGCTGGCGGTAGAGGTCCTTGGGGGCGATCCCGGCCTCCTCCCACTCGGCCAGGTGCGGCTCGATCTCCTTCTCGCAGAACGTGCGCACGACGGCGCGGTACTCGTCCTGCTCGGGGGTGAAGAGGTCACGCAGCATCGACGGCTCCTGGGTCCGGGAGGGGGAGGTGACCCCCACTCTGCCCGAGCGAGCGCTCGGTCCGCAAGACCGGGGCCGCTCGCGGTGCGCCCGGCCCTCGCCGAATCCGGGCCTCCCGCCGGACCCCGGCATCCCGCCAACCTTCTCGCGGGCAGGCGCGCGGCCGGGCGGCCGCGGAGAGGGCGACTCAGGCGGACGGGGTGGTGACGTCCTCGGTCCGGCGTCCGCGGTCGAGCAGTCGGTCGACCCAGACCGCCAGCAGCCCGAGCGCCAGCCCGAGGACGGCGACCCCCGCCACGAAGACCAGGACCGACGCCAGCCCCTTCGTCTGCACGTCAAGGAACGGGTACGGGTACGCCCCGATCGCCGCCCCGCGCACCAGGGCGTATGCCGCCCACCCCAGCGGGATCACCAGGGCCGTCACCGCCAGCCGCGGCTGGACCAGGCCGCGCGGGCCGGCCACGACCCACACCACGACGGTGACGATCGGGGTGATCACGTGCAGCATGAGGTTGGACAGCAGGTCCCAGCCGGTCTTGTTCCAGTCGGCCAGCAGCAGGTTGTAGAGCACGCCGGTGATGACGATCATCAGCACGCTGTCGAGCCGGAGCGTGCGCCAGACCGTCCCGGTGAGGCCGCCGCGGGTGAACAGGTCCGGCCGCACCAGCAGGGCCGTCACGGCCACGACCACGACGACGTTGCTGAGGATCGTGAAGTACGTCGTCCAGTCGAAGAACCGCTCCAGCGGGGTGTCGACCCCGCCGGGTACGTTCCCCAGCAGGGTGGGCTCGGACGGGTCGCCCTTGTCGACGTAGTAGCCGCTGAGGTTGAGGGTCAGCGACAGCAGCACGCCGAACCAGGCGCTGACGGCATTCACGGCGATCCATGAGCGATGCTTCATGCGCGGGACCCTAGGGGTTCGGATCGTGCCCGGGGCCTCGGCCCACTCGGAACGGACGAACGCGGCACGCAGGGCCGTCGGTCCGGCGTGATAGGACCACCGCGTGCCCACCGCCCGTCCGACCGGGTCCGCCCGGCCGCGTCCTGCGGGGCGGCCGGGCCGTTCCCGCGCGGCGGGCCCGGGGCCGCTGGCCGAGGTCGACCCGGTCGCCCGGGTGGCCGTGGACGTGCCGCTGCCGCACCTGGACCGCCCGTTCGACTACGCCGTGCCGGCGGCGCTGGCGGCCGACGCCGTGCCCGGAGGCCGGGTCCGCGTGCGCTTCGCCGGGAGGCGCGTCGACGGCTACGTCCTGCAGCGGCTGCCGGTCTCGGACCATCCGGGCCGGCTGGAGCCGCTCGCCGCGGCGGTGTCGCCCGAGGTCGTGCTCACCCCCGACGTGCTGGCGCTGGCCCGCGAGGTCGCCGACCGCTACGCCGGCACGCTGGCCGACGTCCTGCGGCTGGCCGTCCCGCCCCGGCACGCCCGGGCGGAGTCACGGCCGTCACCGCCCGCCCCGGGCGGCGCCCCGGGCGGCACGTCTCCCGGGGCCGCCGCGTCGGACGCAGGCCGGCCCCCGCCCGCCGACCCGGGGCCGTGGCGGGACTACCTGGGCGGCGCCGCCCTGGTCCAGCGGGTGGCCCGACCGTCCGCGGACCCGGCGGCGGGGGGACGGGGCGAGCCCGGTCCCCGCGCGGTGTGGTCCGCGCTGCCCGGCGGCGACCCGTACGCCCCGCTGGCGCACCTGGTGCGCGCCGCGGCGGACGCCGGCCGCGGGGTGCTGGTGGTGGTCCCCGACGCCCGCGACCTGGCCCGGTGCGACGCCGCGCTGACCGCCGGCCTCGGCCCGGACCGGCACGTGACCCTGTCCGCCGACCTCGGGCCGGAGCGGCGCTACCGGCACTTCCTGGCCCTGTCCCGCGGCGCCGTCCGGGTCGCGCTGGGGACCCGGGCGGCCGCCTTCGCCCCGGTCGCCGACCTCGGCCTCGCGGTGCTGTGGGACGACGGCGACGACCTGCTGGCCGAGCCGCGCGCGCCGTACCCGCACGCCCGCGAGGTGCTCGCGCTGCGCTCCCACCTGACCGGGTGCGCGCTGGTGCTCGGCGGGTACGCCCGCACGGCGGAGGCCCAGCGGCTGGTGGACACCGGCTGGGCCCGCGCGGTCGACCCCGACCGCGCCGTGCTGCGCAGCCGTGCCCCGCGCGTGCGCACGACCGGAGACGACGCCGCGGTCGCCCGCGACCCTGCGGCCCGCAGCGCCCGGCTGCCCCACCTGGCCTGGACCACGGCCCGCGAGGCACTGGCCGACGGCCCGGTGCTCGTGCAGGTACCGCGGGCCGGCTACGTCCCGGCGCTGGCCTGTCGGCGGTGCCGGGCCCTGGCCCGCTGCGCCGCCTGCGCCGGGCCGCTCGCGATGGCCACCGGCGACAGCGTCCCCGCGTGCGGCTGGTGCGGCCGCCCGGCCGGTGACTGGGCCTGCCCCGACTGCGGCGACCGTCGGCTGCGCGCGGTCACCGTGGGCTCCGCACGCACCGCCGACGAACTGGGCCGGGCCTTCCCCGGCGTCCCCGTGCGCACCAGCGGCGGCCCGCACGTGCTGTCCGACGTGGGCGCCGAGCCGGCGCTGGTGGTGGCCACACCGGGGGCCGAGCCGGTCGCGTCCGCGGGCTATGCCGCCGTCTTGCTGCTCGACGCGGCCGCGCTGCTGCAGCGCCCCGGCCTGCGCGCGGGGGAGGAGGCCGTGCGCCGCTGGATGGGCGCCGCGGCCCTGGCGGCTCCCGGCGCGCCGGTGGTGGTCACCGCCGACCCGGCGCTGCGCCCGGTGCAGGCGCTGGTCCGCTGGGACGCGGGCTGGTACGCCGCGCGCGAGCTCGAGGACCGCACCGCCGTCGGGTTCCCCCCGGCCCGGCGGATGGCCGCGCTCACCGGCGCGGGGCCCGCCGTCGCGGACCTGCTGGCCCTGGCCCGGCTGCCGGAGGGGACCCGCGTCCTCGGCCCGGTCCCGGTGCCGGCGCCGGCCGGGCCCGGCCCGGCGCCGGACCCGGCCGACGGGCCGCGGGTCCGCGCGCTGCTGACCGCAGCGCTGGCCGAGGGGTCGGCGCTCGCGACGGCGCTGCGGGAGGCCGCGGGGGTGCGCAGCGCCCGGCGGGCCCCCGGGCCGGTGGAGGTCCGGGTCGACCCGGTCGAGATCGGCTAGCCGTCCGGCTCCGCCGGACGGTCGAGATCGGCTCACCGTCCGGCTCCGCCGGACGGTCGAGATCGGCTCACCGTCCGGCTCCGCCGGACGGTCGAGATCGGCTGAAGGGCGCCGCCCTCCCTAGACTGCTGTCCCGTTCGCCCCCGACCCGATCGGAGCCTCGTGGCCGTCCAGCAGATCCGCCTGTTCGGCGACCCGGTCCTCACCACGCCCGCCGCCCCGGTGACCACCTTCGACAAGGAACTGCGCAAGCTGGTCCAGGACCTCACCGACACCATGCTCGACGCCCCCGGCGCCGGGCTGGCCGCCCCCCAGCTGGGCGTGTCGCTGCGCGTGTTCACGTACTGGGTCGACGACGAGGTGGGCCACCTGGTCAACCCCGACCTGGACCTGTCCGACGAGCTGCAGGAGGGCGAGGAGGGCTGCCTGTCGCTGCCGGGGCTGTCGTTCGAGACGCCGCGGGCGATGCGGGTCGTGGCCAAGGGCTGGAACATGTACGGCGACCCCGTGACGATCGAGGGCTCGGAGCTGCTGGCCCGTGCGGTCCAGCACGAGACCGACCACCTCGACGGGATCCTGTTCATCGACCGGCTCGACCCGCAGACCCGCAAGGCCGCGATGAAGGCCATCCGCGAGGCGGACTGGTTCGGCCAGCAGGCCCCCGAGGTGCGGGTCAGCCCGCACCCGGTGTCCTCGCGCTGGATGTAGTCGTGCGCGTGCTGTTCGCGGGCACCCCCGAGGTGGCCCTGCCCTCCCTGGACGCCCTGCTGGCGTCGGCCCACGAGGTCGTGGCCGTGCTCACCCGGCCCGACGCCCCCGCCGGCCGGGGCCGTCGCCTGGTCGCCAGCCCGGTCGCGGCCCGCGCCGAGGAGGCGGGGGTTCCGGTCCTGAAGTACGCGCGGCCGCGCGACCCGCAGTTCCTCGCGGAGCTGGCCGACCTGGCCCCCGACTGCGCGCCGATCGTGGCCTACGGCGGCCTGATCCCGGCCGAGGCGCTGCGCGTGCCCCGGTTCGGCTGGGTCAACCTGCACTTCTCGCTGCTGCCGGCCTGGCGCGGCGCCGCTCCGGTGCAGCACGCGGTCCTGCACGGCGACCAGGTGACCGGCGCCAGCACGTTCCTGCTGGAGGAGGGCCTGGACACCGGCCCGGTGTTCGGCGTGGTCACCGAGGAGGTCGGGCCGCGCGACACCAGCGGGGACCTGCTCTCCCGGCTGGCGCTCAGCGGCGCCGGCCTGCTCGTGGCGACCCTGGACGGCATCGAGGCCGGCGCCCTCGGCCCGGTCCCGCAGTCCGGGGACGACGTCTCGTACGCCCCGAAGATCACCGTGGACGATGCGCAGGTGGACTGGGCCACCCCGGCGATGCACGTGGACCGGCTGGTGCGCGCCTGCACCCCGGCGCCGGGGGCGTGGACGACGTTCCGCGGGGAGCGGCTGCGGCTGCTGCCGGTGGTGCCGCTGGAACCGGGCACGGGTCCGGACCCGGCACCGGGTCCCGGCGAGCTGGTCGTGGGCCGTCACGACGTGGTCGTCGGCACGCTGACCGCGCCGGTGCGCCTGGGCGAGGTCAAGGCGCAGGGCAAGCGGGCCATGCCCGCCGCCGACTGGGCCCGTGGCGTGCGCCCGGAGCCCGGCGAGCGGCTGGGCTGACGACGATGCCCCCCGCGCAGCGCCGTCGCCCCGACGGTCGCCGCACGGGCCGTCCCGGCGGCCGCCCGCGGCCGCGTCCGGGCGCGGTCGATCCGGCCCGCCGGGTGGCCTACGACCTGCTGCACGCCGTCGGCGCGGAGGACGCCTACGCCAACCTGGCCCTGCCCGGCCTGCTGCGCGACCGTGGCGTCTCCGGCCGCGACGCGGCGTTCGCCACCGAGCTCGCCTTCGGGACGCTGCGCTGGCGGGGCCTGTACGACGCGGTCCTCGGCGCCTGCCTGGACCGCCCGCTGGAGCGCATCGACCCCCCGGTGCGCGACCTGCTGCGGCTGGGCGCGCACCAGCTGCTGGGCATGCGCGTCCCCGACCACGCGGCCGTGGGGGAGACCGTCTCGGTGGCGCGGGACGTCGCGGGGGAGGGCCCGGCCCGACTGGTCAACGCCGTGCTGCGCAAAGTGGCCGCGCGCGACCGCGACTCCTGGGTCGCGGCCGTCGCTCCTGCGTACGACGACGACCCGACCGGCCACCTCGCCGTGGCGTGGTCGCACCCGCGCTGGATCGTCACCGCGCTGCGCGAGTCCCTCGGCGGGTCCTGGGACGAGACCCGGGAGCTGCTGGAGACCGACGACACCGCCGCCACGGTGACGCTGGTCGCCCGCCCCGACCGGATGCCGGTCGAGGAGCTGCTCGCGCTGGACGGCGTGGCGCCCGGCCGATGGTCGCCGTACGCCGGCCGGCTCGCCGCCGGGGCGCCGGGGGACATCGCGGCGGTGCGCGACGGACGCGCCGGCGTGCAGGACGAGGGCAGCCAGCTGGTCGCGCTGGCGCTGGCCCGGGCCGACGTGCGCGGACCGGACGAGCGCTGGGCGGACCTGTGCGCCGGCCCGGGCGGCAAGGCGGCACTGCTGGCCGGGCTCGCCGCGGCGGACGGCGCAGGGCTGCTGGCGGTCGAGCGGCAACCGCACCGGGCCGACCTGGTCCGCGCGGCGCTGCGCGGGTCCGCGGCCCGCCACGAGGTCGTGGTCGGCGACGCGGTCGAGGTCGCGGCCGCGCGCGGTCCCTTCGACCGGGTCCTGGTCGACGTCCCCTGCACCGGGCTCGGAGTCCTGCGGCGGCGGCCGGAGTCGCGCTGGCGCCGGTCGCCGGAAGACGTCGCCGCTCTGGCGCCACTGCAGCGCGGGCTGCTGTCAGCCGCCCTGGACGCCACCCGGCCCGGGGGCGTGGTCGCCTACACCACCTGCTCGCCGCACCTGGCCGAGACCGACCTCGTCGTCGACGACGTGCTGCGCGGCCGGGACGACGTGGTCCGGGACGACGCGACCGCGCTGCTGCCGGAGGTGGCCGACCTCGGGCCGGGCCCGGACGTGCGGCTGTGGCCGCACCGCCACGACACCGACGGGATGTACCTGGCGCTGCTGCGCCGCCGCTAGTCCCGGGCCGCCCGTCCGTCCGGCTCGGCCGCGCGGCCGTCGTCCTCGCGGTCATCGTCCTCGCGGTCATCGTCCTCGCCGAGCAGCTCGCCCAGCGACGGCAGCGCGGCGGCGGCCGGGACGACCCTGTTGCGGCCGGACCGCTTGGCCTCGTACATCCGCCGGTCCGCGTCGGAGACCAGGTCGGCCGGGTCGATGGGGTCGGCGGACCCGTCCGGAGCGCGCTCCGGCGGCGCGCCCGGGTCGGGCCAGACGGCCACACCGGCGCTCACGGTCACCCGGACGGTGCCCCCGCGGTCCGCCCCGTCCTCCGTGCGCAGGTCGACGCCCCGCCGCTCGATCCGGACCCGGACCCGCTCGGCGACGTCGACCGCGGCGGCGAGGTCGGTGTCCGGCATCAGCAGGGCGAACTCCTCCCCGCCCCAGCGGACCACGGTGTCCCCGCGCCGGGTCTCGTCGACGATCGCGTCCGCGACCCGGCGCAGCACCACGTCGCCGGCCGCGTGGCCGAGGGTGTCGTTGACGGCCTTGAAGTGGTCCAGGTCCACCATCGCGACGGACAGCGGCCGCCCGCTGCGCGCCGCGCGGGAGACCAGCCGGTCCAGCTCCTCGTCGGCGAACCGGCGGTTGTAGACGTCGGTCAGCGGGTCGCGCACCGACTGCTCGGCCAGCTCCGCGGTCAGCTGCTCCTGCCGGTCGAGTGCGAACGTGAGGTCGCGGGTGCGTTCCGCGACCCGCTCCTCCAGGTCGCGGTTCGCCACGGCCAGCTCGCGCGCGAGCGCGTCGGAGCGGTCCAGCGCCCGCTGCTGGCCGGTCACCCCCAGGAGCGCCGCGACCGAGGTCGCCAGGATGATGATCACCGCCGCGACGACGACCTCGCGGGCGGGGAGCGTCGTCGTGGTCGCCCCACCCGCCAGCGGGATCGCGGCCACCGCCAGGGCCACCGAGCCGAGGATCACCCAGCGGCTCTGGCGCAGGGGCAGCATCGCGGCCCCGATCGCGGCCGGGATCGCCAGGTAGACCGGGGTGAGCGCGAAGTCGTCCTGCAGCCACGGGCTGAGGATGTTGCCCACCGTGATCATGAGGAGCAGCAGCCAGATGCCCAGCGAGACCCGTCCGCGGCGCACCAGGGCGTAGCAGACCACCGCGACCAGCCAGACCCCGGAGGTGATGGCGAGCGGCACGCGGCTGGTGTCGGGAAGCAGCGCGAGGGCGAGCATGGCCACCAGCCCGACCGCCAGGATGCCGAGCATGACGACCGCCGCAGCCGCACCCCGGCGGCGCACCTCCGGGTCCGGGCTGTCGATCCGGACCAGCGAGCCCCACCAGCGCGTCGGCGCGCCCTGGTCCGCGTCCCCGGTCCCGGTCACGTGACGTCCCTCACCCCGCGCGGCGCCGCCCTCACGGCCGCCGCTGTCGGGGCACAGCCTCCCACGAGCGGCGCCGGAACCGTAGGCTCCCGGCCGTGGGAGTGCAGATCTCGCCCAGCCTGCTGTCGGCCGACTTCGCGGCCCTGGCCGCCGAGTGCGACCGGGTGGCGGCCTCGGCCGACTGGCTGCACGTGGACGTCATGGACAACCACTTCGTCCCGAACCTGACGCTGGGGCTCCCGGTCGTCGAGGCGCTGCTGCGGCACGTGCGCACCCCGGTCGACTGCCACCTGATGATCGAGGACCCCGACCGCTGGGCCCCCGCGTACGCCGAGGCCGGCGCCGCCAGCGTCACCTTCCACGTCGAGGCGGCCGACGCCCCGATCCGGTTGGCGCGGGACCTGCGCGCCGCCGGCGCCCGCGCCGGGATGGCGCTGAAGCCCGCCACCGCGGTGGAGCCGTACGCCGACCTGCTCCCCGAGCTGGACATGCTGCTGGTGATGACCGTCGAACCCGGGTTCGGCGGCCAGCCCTTCCTCGACGTGGTGCTGCCGAAGGTGCGCCGGGCCCGCGAGCTGGTGAAGGGGCGCGACCTCGACCTGTGGATCCAGGTGGACGGCGGGGTGTCCGCCGACACGATCGCCGCGTGCGCCGAGGCGGGCGCCGACGTGTTCGTGGCCGGGTCGGCCGTGTTCGGCGCCGACGACCCCGACGCCGCCGTGCGCGGGCTGCGCAGGCAGGCCGAGCAGGCCACCGGCTCCGCGTGGTGGTGCGGCTGAGGCGGGCCGCCCGGTCGGGCCGGTCGCGACCCGCCCTCGGGATGGGAGACTCACCGTCGTGGACGACGCCCGCGCGGTGACCGCCGCAGAGCAGGCGGCGATGTGGCGCGCGCTGGACATCGCCGGCACCCCGGGCGTCCCGCTGGGGCCCAACCCCCGGGTCGGGTGCGTGCTGCTCGACCCGGCGGGGGCGGTGCTCGCTGAGGGGTACCACCACGGCGCCGGGACCCCGCACGCGGAGGTGGAGGCGCTGTCCGCCGCCGGTGCCTCGGCCCGCGGGGCCACCGCGGTCGTCACCCTCGAGCCGTGCGCCCACACCGGCCGCACCGGCCCGTGCGCGCAGGCCCTCGTCGCGGCCGGCGTGGCCCGGGTGGTCTTCGCGCAGACCGACCCCAACCCGGTGGCGGCCGGCGGTGCCGAGGTGCTGCGGGGGGCCGGGGTGGACGTGGTCGCCGGGCTGATGGCCGAGGAGGCGCGCGCGCTCAACCGCGCCTGGACGTTCTCGGTGACCCACGGTCGGCCGTGGGTCACCTGGAAGGCGGCGGCGACGCTGGACGGGCGGGTCGCGGCCCAGGACGGCACCAGCCGCTGGATCACCTCCGCGGAGGCGCGCGCCGAGGTGCACGCCCTGCGGGACGAGGTCGACGCCGTCCTGGTCGGGACGGGGACCGCGCTGAAGGACGACCCGCACCTGACCGCCCGGCGCGGCGACGGGTCGCTGCGCGAGCGGCAGCCGCTGCGCGTCGTCATGGGCCGCACGGCCCTCCCGGCGACGCTGCGGGTGCTCGACGAGGCCGCCCCGACCCTGGTGCTGCCCACCCGCGACCCGGCCGAGGCGTTGGCGCAGCTGCACGACCTCGAGGTCCGGCACGTCCTCCTGGAGGGCGGTCCCCGGCTGGCCGGGGCGTTCGTCCGCGCCGGCCTGGTCGACCGGGTCGTCTGGTACGTCGCCCCCGCCCTGCTCGGGGCGGGCCCGGCCGCGCTGGCCGACGCGGGCATCACCACGGTGTCCGAGGCGTTGCGGTTGTCGGTGCAGGATGTGGTCCGGGTCGGACCCGACGTGCGGATCGACGCGACCGTCGACCGCGAGGCGTGAGAGGCGGCGAGGTGTTCACCGGGATCGTCGAGGAGCTCGGCGAGGTCGAGGCCGTCGAGGCGCTGGCCGACGAGGCGGCACGGCTGCGCATCCGCGGCCCGCTGGTGACCTCCGACGCCCGGCACGGGGACTCCATCGCCGTCAACGGCGTGTGCCTCACCGTGGTCGACGTCGCCGACGGGGCGTTCACCGCGGACGTGATGCGCGAGACGCTGCGGCGCACCGGGCTCGGGGCCCTGGCACCCGGCTCGCCGGTCAACCTGGAGCGCCCGGTCCGGCTGCAGGACCGCCTCGGCGGCCACCTGGTGCAGGGGCACGTGGACGGCACCGGCACCGTCGCCGCCCGCGAACCCAGCGAGCACTGGGAGGTCGTGCGCGTCACGGTCCCGGCGGACCTGACGCGCTACCTGGTCGAGAAGGGGTCGATCACCGTGGACGGCGTCTCCCTGACCGTCGTCGAGGTGCACGACCCGGCCGGTGAGGGCGACCCGGCCTGGTTCTCGGTGTCCCTCATCCCCACCACGCTGCAGGCCACCACGCTGGGCCGCAGGGTCGTGGGCGAGACGGTCAACCTGGAGGTCGACGTGCTCGCGAAGTACGTCGAGCGGCTGGTCGGAGGAGGTGCCCGGTGATCCCCGCCGAGGAGCTGCTCGAGGACGAGCCGGAGCGCCCCCGCCGCCGCTCGGGGCCGGCCCAGGTGCAGCCGGGGGAGACGATCGAGCCGGGCACGGCGTCCGGGGTCCGGCTGGACCCGGTGGCCGCGGCCGTCGACGCGCTCGCCGCCGGCCGTCCGGTCGTGGTCGTCGACGACGAGGACCGGGAGAACGAGGGCGACCTGATCTTCGCCGCCTCCCGGGCGACCCCGGACCTGGTCGGCTTCATGGTCCGCCACACCAGCGGCTTCATCTGCGTGGCCATGCGCGGCCGCGACCTCGACCGGCTCGGCCTGCCGCCGATGACGCGGGTCAACGAGGACCGCAAGGGCACCGCGTACGCGATCAGCGTCGACGCCCGCGACGTGGAGGCGACGGGCATCTCGGCGGCCGACCGGGCTCGCACCATCAAGGTCCTCAGCGACTCCGCGACCGAGCCGTGGGAGCTGACCCGGCCCGGGCACGTGATGCCCCTGCGCGCCGTCGACGGGGGGGTGCTGCAGCGCGCCGGGCACACCGAGGCGGCCGTGGACCTCGCCCGGCTCGCCGGCGTCACGCCAGCGGGTGCGCTGTGCGAGCTCGTCAACGACGACGGGTCGATGATGCGGGCGCCGGAGTGCCGCGCGTTCGCCGACGAGCACGGCCTGCCGATGGTGTCCATCGCGGACCTGATCGCCTACGTGCGCCGCACCGAGCGCCAGGTGGAGCGGGTGACCGACACCCGGCTGCCCACCGAGTACGGCGAGTTCCGCGCAGTCGGCTACCGCAGCACCATCGACGGCGTCGAGCACGTCGCGCTGGTGGCCGGCGACATCGGCGACGGCGAGGACCTGCTGGTCCGGGTGCACTCCGAGTGCCTGACCGGTGACGTCCTCGGCTCGCTGCGCTGCGACTGCGGGCCGCAGCTGCACGCGGCCATGCGCGCGGTCGCCGAGGAGGGCCGCGGCGTCGTCCTCTACGTACGCGGGCACGAGGGGCGGGGGATCGGCCTGCTGCACAAGCTGCAGGCCTACAACCTGCAGGACGGCGGCCGCGACACCGTGGACGCCAACCTCGACCTCGGCCTGCCCGCGGACGCGCGGGAGTACGGCACCGGCGCGCAGATCCTGGCCGACCTCGGGGTGCGCAGCATGCGGCTGCTCACCAACAACCCGGCGAAGCGCGCCGGGCTGGAGGGCTACGGCCTGTCCATCGTGGAGCGGGTCCCGCTGCGGATCACGCCCAACGACCACAACCTGGCCTACCTGCAGACCAAGGCCGAGCGGATGGGCCACGACCTGGCGGGGCCCGAGGGGAGCGCGACATGAGCGGCACCGGCGCGGCGCAGGTCGACACGTCCGGCGCCGCCGGGCTGCGGGTCGTCGTCGTCGCGGCGTCGTGGCACCAGACCGTGATGGACGGCCTGGTCGCGGGTGCCGAGGCCGCGTGCCGCGACGCCGGGGTGGAGGCGCAGGTCGTGCGCGTGCCCGGGTCGTTCGAGCTGCCGGTGGCCGCGCAGGCGGCGGCCCGCACGGGCGTCGACGCGGTGGTGGCACTCGGCGTCGTGATCCGCGGCGGGACGCCGCACTTCGAGTACGTGTGCGACGCGGCCACCTCCGGGCTGTCCCGGGTGGCGTTGGACACCGGGGTCCCGGTGGGGTTCGGCCTGCTCACCTGCGACACCGAGGACCAGGCCCTCGACCGCGCCGGACTGCCCGGGTCGCGGGAGGACAAGGGTCGCGAGGCGGCGGAGGCCGCGCTGGCCACGGCCGTGACCCTGCGCGCGCTGCGGGCGGCCCAGCGTCCGTAGGCTGTGCGTCCGTGAAGACGTTCGAGGAGCTCTACACCGAGCTCAGCAACAAGCTCGCGTACGCCGAGGAGTCCTCCGGCACCGTCCAGCGCCTCGCCCAGGAGGGCGTGCACGGCGTGGGCAAGAAGCTGATCGAGGAGGCCGCCGAGGCCTGGATGGCCGCGGAGTTCGAGGGCCCCGAGCGCACCGCGGAGGAGATCGCGCAGCTGATCTACTTCACCCAGGTGCTCATCCTCGCCAGCGGGCTGACGCTCACCGACGTCTACCGGCACCTGTGATGCTGCGGGTCGCGCTGCCCAACAAGGGGCAGCTGGCCGAGCCGGCGCGGGAGATGCTGCACGAGGCGGGCTACCTGCGCGCCTCAGGCCCGCGCGAGCTGGTCGTCCAGGACCCGGACAACGACGTCGAGTTCTTCTTCCTGCGACCCCGCGACATCGCCACGTACGTCGGCGCCGGCACCCTGCAGGTCGGGATCACCGGCCGGGACATGCTGCTGGACTCCGGAGCCGCGGCGGAGGAGGTCCTGGCGCTCGGCTTCGGCGGGTCGACCTTCCGGCTCGCGGTCCCCGCCGGTTCCGCGTCCGCGGTCGCCGACCTGTCCGGCCGTCGGATCGCCGCGTCGTACGCGGGCCTGCTCGACGCGTACCTCGAACGGCACGGCGTCACCGCCGAGGTCGTCCGGCTCGACGGCGCGGTGGAGAACGCGGTCCGGCTCGGGGTCGCCGACGCGGTCGCCGACGTCGTGGCCACCGGGACCACGCTGCGCCAGGCCGGGCTGGAGGTCGTCGGCGACCCGATCCTGGTCAGCGAGGCCATCGTCGTGCGGCCCGCCGGGGCGGCGACCGACCCGGCGGTGGACACGTTCGTCCGACGGCTGCAGGGCGTCATGGTGGCGCGCAGCTACGTGATGGTCGACTACGACATCCGGGCCGAGCTGGTCGAGCGGGCCTGCGCGATCACGCCCGGGATCGAGTCGCCCACCGTGTCGCCGTTGCACGAGGAGGGGTGGGTCGCGGTGCGGGCGATGGTGCCCCAGCGCGACGTGCACCGGGTCATGGACGACCTGTACGAACTGGGGGGCCGGGGCATCCTGGTCACGGCCATCGCGGCCTGCCGGCTCTAGCGGCGCGCGTCGGTGCCGGGGCGACCGGCGGCGGTTCAGGAGATCCGGATCCCGCGGCGCAGGAACGGCACGCACAGCAGCTGACCGGCGCACGCCACCGCGACCGCCGCGTACACCGCCGTCCACGAGCCGGTGGACTGCAGCAGCGCGCCGAGGGTCAGCGGGCCGAGCGCCCCGACCACGTACGTGACGAGGAACGCCATCGCGGTCAGCCGCCCGGATGCCCCGCCCGACACGGCGTACTCGCTGAGGAGGGACAGGCCGATCGCGAAGGTCCCGCCCAGCCCCAGCCCGAGCAGCAGCAGCGCGACCACGGTCCCCGCGGCGGGGGCGAGGCCGATCCAGACCAGCGTCGTGACCGAGGCGGTGACCAGCGCCGCCAGCAGCCAGCGCCGCTCCGGCAGCCGTTGGCCCAGCGCCGGCAGCACCAGCGCCGCTCCGACCTGGACGATCGTGAACGCCCCGAGCAGCAGCCCGCTCTCGGTCGCGCTCCAGCCGCGGTCACCGAACGAGGGCGCCAGCCAGGCGAGCAGCCCGTAGAACGCGAAGGCGTTGAGGGCGAGCAGCCCCGTCAGCGCCCAGGCCGACGGGTTGCGCCACGGCAGCCGGTGGTCGGTGTCGTCGGGTGCGGATGCGGATGCGGGTGCGGGTCGCGCGGCGTGCGGCGCGGCGTCCGGTGCGGCGAGGCTCTCGGCCCGCAGCCCCGCCGGCACCCAGACGATCCCGGCGGCCACGGCCAACAGCCCCCAGGACGCCAGGGCCGCCTGCCAGGAGCCGGTCACGCCCGCCAGCGGGACGGTGAGGGCCCCGGACACGGCCGCCCCGCCCATCATGGTCGCCGTCCACGCCCCGCCGACGGCACCGATCCGGCCCGGGAAGCGGTCGCGCACCAGCCACGGCAGGAGACCGCTGGCACCGGCGATCCCGATCCCGGCGACCAGGGCGGTGACGACCAGGACCCCGGGGACGGAGCCGGCCAGGCGCAGCCCGAGCGCGACCCCGATCAGCACCAGCGAGCCGAGCATGGTGACCGGCAGCCCGAGCCGCCGGGCGACCCGCGGGACCAGCGGCGCCGCCAGGCCCATGCACAGCACCGGCAGCGTCGTGAGCATCCCGACCCGGACCTCCGACCAGCCCAGGTCGCTCCGGATGTCCAGGGCGACGGGGGAGATGCTCGCGATCGCCGGGCGCAGGTTGGTGGCGACGAGCAGCAGGGCGAGCAGGCTCAGCCAGCCCGGCGGCCGTCGCGACATGGGGTGATCCTGCACCCGCACGGCCGGATCCCTAGCCTGGCGTCATGGCCAGGACCCCCGCGCGTGTCGTGCTGGAGGCGGTGCTGGACCCCGGTTCGTTCCGCTCGTGGGACACCCCGGCGCTCGACGTCGCCGCGGACCCGGGCTACGCGGAGGAGCTGAGGCGGGCCCGTGAGGCGACCGGCCTGGACGAGTCGCTGATCACCGGCGAGGGGACCATCGAGGGCCGCCGGGTCGCGGTAGCCGTGTGCGAGTTCGACTTCCTGGCCGGGTCCATCGGGGTGGCGGCCGCCGAGCGGTTCGTGGCCGCGGTCGAGCGCGCGACCCGGGAACGGCTGCCACTGGTCGCGTCGCCGACCTCGGGGGGCACCCGGATGCAGGAGGGCACGGTCGCGTTCCTGCAGATGGTCAAGATCTCCGCCGCGGTCATGCAGCACCGCCGCTCCGGGCTGCCGTACCTGGCCTACCTGCGCCACCCCACGACCGGCGGCGTGTTCGCCTCCTGGGGCTCGCTGGCGCACGTCACGGCCGCCGAGCCTGGTGCCCTGGTCGGCTTCCTCGGGCCGCGCGTCTACTCCGCGCTGTACGGGGAGGAGTTCCCCGCCGGGGTGCAGACGGCGGAGAACCTGTACGCCCACGGGCTGGTGGACGCGGTGATCCCGGTCGGCGGGCTGCGGGAGATCGCCGCCCGGGTCCTCACCGTGGTGTCCCCGACCTCTCGGCCGCCGTCGCCGGAGCACCTGCCGGCCGACGCCGAGGAGGACCTCGCCCGCGCCGACCTGCCCGCCTGGGACAGCGTGCTGGCCTCCCGGCGCCCGGACCGGCCCGGGGTCCGCGCGCTGCTCCGGGTGGCCGGCTACGACGTGACCCCGCTCAACGGGACCGGCCGGGGCGAGAGCGAGCCCGGGCTGCTGCTCGCGCTGGCCCGGTTCGGTGCCGCCTCGTGCGTGGTCCTCGGACAGGACCGCCGCGGCCAGGAGTACGCCCAGCCGCTGGGCCCCGGCGCGCTGCGCACCGCGCGGCGCGGCATGAAGCTCGCCGGCGAGCTGGGACTGCCCCTCGTCACGGTGGTGGACACGCAGGGGGCCGCCCTGAGCCGGGAGGCGGAGGAGGGCGGGCTGGCGGGTGAGATCGCGCGGTCGCTGGCCGACCTGGCGCTGCACCCGTCGGCGACGGTCTGCCTGCTGCTCGGGCAGGGCACCGGGGGCGGGGCGCTGGCGCTGCTGCCGGCGGACCGGGTCGTCGCGGCCCAGCACGCCTGGCTGTCCCCGCTGCCGCCGGAGGGCGCATCGGCGATCCTGCACCGCACCCCGGACCGGGCCGCCGAGATGGCCGAGCGGCAGGGGGTCCGCGCGTTGGACCTGCGCCGGCACGGCATCGTCGACCGGATCGTGCCCGAGCGTCCCGACGCCGCGGACGAGCCGCAGGCCTTCCTTCACCGGGTCGGCCTGGTCCTGGCGCACGAGCTGCTCGCCCTGGCCGACCGGCCGGACGAGGAGCGTCGCGCCGACCGGCTGGACCGGTTCCGCCGGCTCGGCCTGCCGGGCACCGTCGGCGAGCCCGGACCGGCCGACGCCTCCCGGGCCACGTCGGTGGCGCCGTGACCGGCCACGGCGAGGAGCGGCCGGACCCGGAGGGCCGGTTCGTCGGCAAGGTCGTCCCGGATCCCGGCTTCGCCGGCGACACCGGGGTGGCCGACCCGGTCCTGGCGGCCGCCCTGGCCGCGCGGGCCACGACCGGCCCGGCGGCGGACTACGACGTGGTGGCCGCGCTGGCGCCGACCCGCCTCCTGGTGCCGGTCGTGGCCGTGCTGGACGAGGCGGAGGTCAGCGCGACCGGCCACCGCACCGACAAGTCCAGTCACATGGCCTCGGTGTCGCTGACCGCCCCCGACGGGCGCCGCGGGCTGCTGGCCTTCACGTCCACGCAGGCGCTGGTCGCCTGGAACCCGCAGGCGCGGCCGGTCCCGGTCGGTGCCCGGCAGGCCGCCCTGGCCGCGGTGGAGGAGGGTGCCAGCGCCCTGCTGCTCGACGTGGCGGGACCGGTGCCGTTCCCGGTGGAGGGCCCCGCGCTGCGGGCCCTGGCCACGGGCCGGGACTGGGTGCCTCCGTACCACGACCCCGACGTGCGCGGTGCGATCGTGGCCGCGCTGGCGTCGCTGACCGCCGACGGCTGGGTGGACGTCCGCGTGGACCCGCCGCGCGAGGGGGCCGACCTGGTGGTCGTGCTGATGCTGCCGGGCGGCGCCCACCCCGACGGGCGCGGGCCGGAGGCACTGGCCCGCGCCGCGGCGGACCTGCTGTCCGGCGTCGCCGTGCTGCGGGAGCGGCTGGTCGCCGGGCTCGCGCTGGCGGTCGAGGCGTAGCCCTCGAACCCGGACCACGGCCGGGACCGCGCGCTTGGGGCGGTCGGGTTCCCGCTACCCTCACCCCGGCACCGGCGCCGGAGCAGGTGCCGGGACGAGAGCGCGGGAGACGAGATGGACGGCATGGGTCGCAAGCTGGTCGCGGAGTTCGTCGGGACCTTCCTGCTGGTGTTCCTGGCGGTCGGCGCCGCGGTGTTCGGCATCGGCGGGTTCGTCGGGGCCGCCGGCAACGGCCCGGCCAACGGCGTCGTCGGTGTCGCGCTGGCCTTCGGCCTGGTGCTGCTGGCGATCGCCTACGCGCTCGGGCCGGTGTCCGGCGCGCACGTCAACCCGGCGGTCACGCTGGCGATGCTGCTCGGCCGGCGGATGCCGGCCAACGAGGCCGTCGGCTACTGGATCGCCCAGTTCCTCGGGGGGATCGCCGGCGGTGCCCTGCTCAAGCTGTTCGTGTCGAGCTTTGGCGTGACCGACCAGTCCGGCGGCCTGGGCACGAACTCCTACGACAACGGCGCGATCAACATGGCCGGAGCGTTCGTGCTCGAGGTGGTGCTCACGGCCGCCTTCGTCGCGGTGATCCTGCTCGTGACGGAGCGGGTCGCCGCGCCGGGCTTCGCCGGCATCGCCATCGGCCTGGCCCTGACCACGGTCCACCTCGTGGGCATCCCGCTGGACGGCACCTCGGTGAACCCGGCCCGCTCCTTGGGCCCGGCGCTGTTCGCTGGCGGCGACGCGCTCGGCCAGGTGTGGCTGTTCATCGTCGCGCCGCTGATCGGTGGCGCCGTTGCCGTCGGGGTCTGGCTGCTGACCCGGGTGGAGCCCGCGGCCGAGGAGCCCGAGGCGCTGGTCGCCGGCTCCGAGCGGGAGTGACCCGACCGGGTCCGGCTCAGACGACCGGGCCGGTGAGGAGCTCGCCGGGACCCTCGCCGGCGGCGTCGGGGTAGGGGGAGGCCTCCCGGAACGCCCGCTGCAGCGCCTGCAGTCCGTCGCGCAGCGGGGCGGCGTGGAACGTCCCGAGATCGGGCGCCGCGGCGGTGACCAGGCCGGCCAGCGCGGTGATGAGCTTGCGCGCCTCGTCGAGGTCCTGTTCCTGCTCCGCCCCGGGGCCCTCGCCGAGCCCGCACTTGACCGCGGCCGCGCTCATCAGGTGCAGCGCGACGGTGGTGATGACCTCCACCGCGGGCACCTCGCCGATGTCGCGCTCCGCCCGCCGGGCCTCGTCGTACGGCTCAGGGTCATGAGGCTCAGGGTCGTAGGGCTCCGGGTCGGGGCCGGCGTCCCGCCGGTCGGGATTGGGTCCGGCCACGGTCATGCTGGTACCCTCGCAGACCGACCGACCCGGCCACGTGCCGGGTCCGCAAGCGGAGCCCTCGGCTCCCACCCGCCGTCCGCCGCCCTCCGGGGCACAGGTCGTCGGGTCCGGTCCCGCGGTGACGCGGCGGCGCTGGTGTGCCGTCGCTCCACCCGGAGGCGTGGACGCCCGTCCGCGCCTCGTACCGATCCGAGGCCTCCGCGCGCGCCGCGCCGGGGGCCTTCGTCGTGCAGGGGCACGACGGGAGCGACCGGTCGGGGTGACCGCACCAGCCCTGCGAGCAAGGAGGCGCCATCAGCGTCGAACCTCGGATCAACGAGCGGATCCGCGTCCCCGAAGTACGACTCGTCGGCCCCAACGGCGAGCAGGTCGGCATCGTGCGCATCGACGATGCGCTGCGCCTGGCCCAGGAGAGCGACCTCGACCTGGTCGAGGTGGCCCCGATGGCCAAGCCCCCGGTCTGCAAGCTGATGGACTACGGCAAGTTCAAGTACGAGTCCGCGATGAAGCAGCGTGAGGCCCGGAAGAACCAGGTCAACACGGTCATCAAGGAGATGAAGCTCCGCCCGAAGATCGATCCGCACGACTACGAGACCAAGAAGGGTCACGTCGTGCGGTTCCTCAAGGCCGGCGACAAGGTCAAGATCACGATCATGTTCCGCGGCCGGGAGCAGTCCCGGCCCGAGCTGGGCCTGCGGCTGCTGGCCCGCCTGGCCGAGGACGTGCAGGACCTCGGCTTCGTGGAGTCCGCGCCCAAGCAGGACGGCCGCAACATGATCATGGTCCTCGGCCCACACCGGAAGAAGGCCGAGGCCAAGGCCGCGATGGAGGCCGAGAAGGCCAAGGCGCGCGCCGACGCGGAGGCCGAGGCCGCCGAGGCTGCGGCCGAGTAGGAGACACCGAGGCTGCGGCCGAGTAGCAGACCCGAACGCACGCACCGGGGGCGCGAGCCCCCGGCCCCGAACCCGTCCGCCCCCCGGCGGAGCAGCAGTCGTCCGCCGCCAGCGGGCGGAACCGACGAGGAGACCAGTCGTCATGCCGAAGATGAAGACGCACAGCGGCACCAAGAAGCGGGTCAAGGTGACCGGCTCCGGCAAGCTCATGCGCGAGCAGGCCAACCGCCGCCACCTGCTGGAGGGCAAGTCCAGCCGCCGCACCCGTCGTCTGGCCGTGGACCAGCCGGTCTCCGCGTCCGACGCCAAGAAGGTCAAGCGCCTGCTCGGCATCTGACGCCGGACCGCACCGACCACCACCCCCCAGACCCCTTCCCCAGCAGCCCCCGCCAGGGGGCGACGACCCAGCAAGGAGCATCCCGTGGCACGCGTGAAGCGGGCGGTCAACGCCCACAAGAAGCGCCGCGAGGTCCTCGAGCGCGCCAGCGGCTACCGCGGTCAGCGTTCGCGGCTGTACCGCAAGGCCAAGGAGCAGGTCACCCACTCCCTCGTCTACGCGTACAACGACCGCAAGGACCGCAAGGGCAACTTCCGTCGGCTGTGGATCCAGCGGATCAACGCCGCTGCCCGCGCCAACGGCATGACCTACAACCGGTTCATCCAGGGCCTCAAGGCCGCCGACGTCGAGGTCGACCGCCGCATGCTGGCCGAGCTGGCCGTCAACGACCCCGGCGCGTTCACCGCGCTGGTGGACGTCGCGCGCGCCCACCTGCCCGAGCCGACCGCGGCCTGAGCCGCCCCCGGGCACACGGCCGCACCCCGGGACACCTCCGCGTGGCGGGCCCCGAACCCGAGCTGACGTCGACCCGGTCCGACCGGGTCGTCCGGGTCCGGCGGCTCGCCACGCGCGCGTTCCGGGAGAAGACCGGCGAGTTCGTCGTCGAGGGCCCGCAGGCGGTCCGCGAGGCGCTGGCCGTCGCCGGCTGCGTCCGTGAGCTGTACGTCACCCCCGAGGCCGCCGACCGGCACGCCGACCTGGTCGCCGCCGCGCACGGGGACGGCGCGCTGGTGATGACCGCGGCTCCCGAGGTGCTGGCCCGGATGGCCGACACGGTCCACCCGCAGGGCCTCGTGGGCGTCGCGGCGCGGGTCGACGTCCCGCTGGACCGCGCCCTGGCCACCGGCCCCGACGGCTCGCCGCCGCGGCTGGTCGCGGTGCTCGTCGACGCCCGCGACCCCGGCAACGCCGGCACGGTCCTGCGCACCGCCGACGCCGCCGGCGCCGACGCGGTGCTGCTGGCCGGCGACAGCGTGGACCCCCACAACGGCAAGTGCGTACGGGCCACGGCCGGCTCGCTGTTCCACCTGCCGGTCGCGACGGCCGGCTCGCTGGCCGAGGTCGTCGCAGCGCTGCGGGCGGCCGGGCTGTTGGTGCTGGCCGCCGACGGCGCCGGCGACGTGGACCTCGACCGTGCCGCCGACGACGGGCTGCTGGACCGGCCCACGGCCTGGCTGTTCGGCAACGAGGCCCGGGGACTGTCCGCCGAGCAGGCCGCGCTGGCCGACGCCGTGGTGCGGGTACCCCTGCACGGGCGGGCGGAGTCGCTCAACCTCGCGGCGGCCGCCGCCGTGTGCCTGTACGCCTCCGCCCGCGCCCACCGCCCCGTGGCGGGCCGAACCGACTGAGCCCGGACGCAGACGCCCCGGCGCACCCGTGCGCACCCCACACCCCACCCGCCCCCGCCGGTGGCACGTCTGGCCACGCACCCCTCGGCGTGTTGCGGGACGAACGTTCCACCGGGGAGTCAGGGGGAGGGGGATCCCGGAGGCCGACCGGGTCGAAGGTCCCGACGACACGGGACCTTCAGCGCCGCGGGAAGCGTGTGGGGCACCTCGACACTGGGTACCACCCGGACGTCCCCGCGTCCCCGCACCCCCACGAGGTTGCCCCGATGTCGCACTACCGCATGCAGATCCTTGAGGAGACCGGCTACGTCGTCCTGGACCGCTACGGCGAGCCGATCGACCCGCAGGAGTGGATGTCCCTGGAGTACGTGGACTGGAAGTCCTCCGGCGACACCCGGTTCGCGCCGCTGGCGTCCGCGTACGGCGACATCGAGTGCAACGGGTTCTGGCACTTCGACCCGCCGAAGGCCGACAAGGACGGGGTGTGGATCGACAGCCAGGTGGCCAAGGCCCCGACGCTGGTGGCCCGCGCCCAGGAGGTGGGCGCCAACGTCGGCCGTTGCCGGATCATCGAGCTGCAGCCCAACTCCTACGCCGACGCCCTGTACAACTCCCACCTCGACGACAACAACCGGCTCAACCCCGACGGCGAGGGCTGGGTGGTCCGCTGCTTCATGCAGCTGACCGACAACCCGGACACCTACATGGTGCTGCGCGAGGACATCGACGACCCCTCGACCGAGACCCGCATAGCCCTGCCCGCCGGCGCGCAGCTGGTCGTGGACTCCGAGCGGATGTGGCACTCGGTCTGGCACACCGGTGACGAGCCCCGCTACTGCCTGATCACGTCGTTCGAATCCGGCCCCGCGCTGGAGAAGTGGATCTTCGAGAACAACCCGGTGACCCACGTCGACAGCCCCGAGCTGGATGCCGACTACGCCGAGGCGCAGCGCGAGGAGGGCATGTCGCGTCGGGCCGCCCGCACCGCCTACTACGGCTACGACCCGACCCGGGTCATGAAGGACGAGGCCTGATCCGGCCCGATTCGAGCTGTTCCACCCGGCCCTGCGGGCCGGCGGCGGGGCCGGTTCCCCGCACCGAGCGAACCGGGCGAGTCCTCTCGGGTGATTCGCCCGGTTCGTCGCGTTCGGCGGCGACGCCACGATGGGGGACAATGGGCGCGCCCGCGCGTCCCGCCGGGCTGTCCGAGCACGCCCGCACGACCCGGCCCCCCAGACCGGCCCAGCCCAGAACCGCCCCCGGAAGGACCCCGCCGCGCCATGAGCTACGTGAAGCTCCCCATCTTCGACGAGACCGGCTACGTGGTCATCGACTCCTACGACCAGGCTGCCGACCCGCAGGAGTGGCTCGACGTGGAGTACGTCGACTGGAAGTCCTCCGGCGACACCCGGTTCGCGCCGCTGGCCTCCGCGTACGGCGACCTGGAGTGCGACGGGTTCTGGAACCACACCCCGCCCAAGACCGACAAGGACGGCGTCTGGGTCGAGGAGAACGTCGCCCGCGCCCCCCGGCTGAAGGCCCGCGCGGAGGAGCCCGGCGCCAACATCGGCCGCTGCCGCATCATCGAGCTGCAGCCCAACACTTACGCGGACGCGATCTACAACCTGCACCGCGACGACAACAACAGGCTCAACCCGGAGGGCACCGGCTGGATCGTGCGGGGGTTCTTCAACCTCACCGACGACCCCGACACGGTGATGATCCTGCGCGAGGACAAGGACGACCCGTCGACCGAGACGCGGATCCCGCTTCCCGCCGGAGCGCAGGCGATCATCGACACCCAGCGGCTCTACCACGCGGTGTGGCACCCCGGCCCCGAGCCGCGCTACTGCCTGATCACGTCGTGGGAGTCCGGCCCCGAGCTCGACGCCTACATCGCCGCGCGCAACCCGGTGACCCGGGTCGAGAGCCCGGCGCTGGAGCCCGGGACCACCGAGGCCGCGCAGGCCGCGGCCGACGCCAAGGCCGCCGCGCGCGCCGCTGCGCTCGCGGCCCAGGGCAAGGACCCCCGCTTCGGCGACGGCACGATGTCGTCCGGTCCCGCCATGGAGACGCTCTCCGAGGCCTGAGCCGCACCGGCTCACCTCGCCCCAGCCCCCGAACGTCCGCAACCCGCCGGCGCCTGCCGGCGCGCAGTGAGGAGTCCGACCCGTGACCGTGGTCGAACCGACCGTGCCGTACGACGCGGTCCTCGACGAGCTCGAGGCCGAGGCGATCCACGTCTTCCGTGAGACCGCCGCCGCCTTCCGCAACCCGGTGCTGCTCTACAGCATCGGCAAGGACTCCTCGGTGCTGCTGCACCTGGCGCTGAAGGCGTTCGCGCCCGCGCCGCTGCCGTTCCCGGTGATGCACATCGACACCACCTGGAAGTTCCGGGAGATGATCGAGTTCCGCGACCGTCGGGCCCGCGAGCTCGGTCTGGACCTGCGGATCGCCACCAACACCGAGGCGGTCGAGCAGGGCGTGTCGCCGTTCACCCACGGCACGCACGAGTACACCCGGATCATGAAGACCGTCGCCCTGCGCGACGGCATCGACCGCTACGGCTTCGACTGCGCCATCGGCGGCGCGCGCCGCGACGAGGAGCGCAGCCGCGCGAAGGAGCGGGTGTTCAGCCTGCGCGAGCCCGGCCACCGCTGGGACCCGCGCAAGCAGCGCCCGGAGTTCTGGCGCACCGCCAACACCACGCTGGCCCAGGGCCAGACCATGCGCTCGTTCCCGCTGTCCAACTGGACCGAGCTGGACATCTGGCGCTACATCCGCCGCGAGGGCATCGAGATCGTCGACCTGTACTTCTCGCAGCCCCGCCCGGTGGTCGAGCGCGACGGTGTGCTGATCATGGTCGACGACGAGCGGTTCCCGCTCCAGCCCGGCGAGGAACCGCAGCTGCGGTCGGTGCGGTTCCGCACCCTCGGCTGCTACCCGCTGTCCGGTGCCGTGGAGTCGTACGCGGCCGACCTCGACACCCTCATCGCCGAGATGGAGGAGTCCAAGATCTCCGAGCGGGCCGGCCGCCTCATCGACGGTGAAGGCGGCGGCTCGATGGAGGCCAAGAAGGCGGAGGGCTACTTCTGATGGCGGCGACCCACCCCAGCATCCCGGTCATCCACCTGGTCGCGTGCGGCTCGGTCGACGACGGCAAGTCCACGCTCATCGGCCGCCTGCTGGCCGAGACCGACTCGGTCCCGATCGACCAGCTGGAGTACGCCCGCCGCACCCGGCGCGGCGGATCCACGATCCCCGTCGGCGAGATCGACTTCAGCCTGCTCACCGACGGCCTGGAGGCCGAGCGCGAGCAGGGCATCACCATCGACGTCGCCTACCGGCACATGAACCTGCCCAACGGCCGTCGGGTGATCATCGCCGACGCGCCGGGCCACGAGCAGTACACCCGCAACATGGCGGTCGCCGCGTCCAACGGCGACGTCGCCGTGCTGCTGGTCGACGCCGCCCGCGGGCTGCGGCCCCAGACCCACCGGCACCTGACCGTGTCCGCGCTGATGGGCGTGAAGACCGTCATCGTCGCGGTCAACAAGATGGACCTCGTCGGCTACGAGCACGCGACGTTCGAGGAGCTCGTCGGCGGCGTGCGCGTGACCGCGGCGCGTCTCGACGTCCCCGAGGTCATTGCGATCCCGGTCAGCGCGGCCGTCGGCGACAACGTCACCGTGCCCAGCGACCAGATGCCCTGGTACGAGGGCCCGACGCTGCTGCAGGCGCTGGAGCGCTGGGAGCCGCGGATCGACGAGGGCGACCAGCCCTTCCGGATGCCGGTGCAGTACATCGTCCGCGCCGACGGCAACTTCCGCGGCTACGCCGGCACCGTCGTCTCCGGCACGGTGCGCCCCGGCGACCCGATCGTGGTCGCCGACTCCGGCGTGCCCGCCAAGGTCGACCGGCTGGTGACCTACGGCGGCGAGCTGGCCGAGGCCACCACCGGCCAGGCGGTCACGCTCACCACGACGCACGAGGTGGACGTCACCCGCGGCGACCTGCTCGGCTCGCCCGGCGCGGACGAGCCGCAGCCGGCCGACCGCTTCGCCGTCGACCTGGTGTGGCTGGGCGAGGAGCCGCTGGCGCACGGCCGCTCGTACCTGCTGGTCTCGGGCCCGCGGACGGTCCCGGCGACCGTCACCAACGTGCGCTACCGCCTCGACGTCGTCTCGGGGCACCAGCACGCCGCCCGGCTGCTGGAGATGAACGACGTGGGTCGCGCCGAGATCGCCACCGACAAGCCGGTCCCGCTCGACGCCTACGACCTGTGCCGCGACACCGGCGGGTTCCTGCTGGTCGACCGCGTCACCGCCGACACCGTGGCCGCCGGCCTGGTGCGGCACGCGATGCGCCGCGCGTTCAACGTGGTGCCGCACGCGTACGACGTGGACCGCGAGGCGCGCGAGCGCCTCATGGGACACCGGCCGCGCGTGGTGTGGCTGACCGGTCTGCCCGGCTCGGGCAAGTCCACGATCGCCGACGCGACCGTGCGCCGGCTGCACGCGATGGGCGTGCACACCTTCGTCCTCGACGGGGACAACGTGCGCACCGGTCTCAACAAGGACCTCGGCTTCACGGCGGAGGACCGCGCGGAGAACGTCCGCCGCGTCGCCGAGGTGTCCAAGCTGATGATGGACGCCGGCCTGGTCGTGTTCGTCGCCCTGGTGTCGCCCTACCGTGCCGACCGCCGCGCAGCTGCCGACCTGTTCGAGCCCGGTGAGTTCCTCGAGGTCTACGTCGACACCCCGGTCGAGGTGTGCGCCGAGCGCGACCCGAAGGGCCTGTACGCCAAGGCCGCCGCCGGCTCGCTGCCCAACATGACCGGCATGGGCCAGACGTACGAGGCGCCCGACGAGCCGGACCTGGTGCTGCACGGCACCGGCGACCTCGACGAGTCGGTCGCCGCGCTGGCCCGCACGATCCTGGGGGAGTGAGGCCGTGTCCGCGCCGAACAACTCGTTCGACCCGGTCGAGGTCGCATCCCTGAGCGAGGAGTCGGTGGCGGCCATGGTCGCCGACGCGCTCGCCGCCGTGGCGGCCGCCGGTGACCTCGACGCGCTCAAGGAGGCCCGTCTCGCGCACGCCGGCGACCGGTCCCCGCTGGCGCTGGCCAACCGTGAGATCGGTGCGCTGCCCCCGGCCGCCAAGGCCGAGGTGGGCAAGCGCATGGGTGCCGCCCGGGGCCGCGTCCGCGAGGCCCTCGAGGCCCGCCAGCAGGTGCTGGAGGAGGAGCGCGACGCGCGCGTGCTGGTGGAGGAGGCGGTCGACGTCACCCTGCCGTGGGACCGCGACCCGCGTGGCGCTCGGCATCCGCTGACGACCCTGATGGAGCGCATCGGCGACGTCTTCGTGGCGATGGGCTACGAGATCGCCGAGGGGCCCGAGGTCGAGACGGAGTGGTTCAACTTCGACGCGCTCAACCTCGGGCCGGACCACCCGGCGCGGTCGATGCAGGACACGTTCTTCGTCGGCTCCGCCGACAGCGGGGTGGTGCTGCGGACCCACACCTCGCCGGTGCAGATCCGGTCGCTGCTCGACCGCGACCTGCCGGTCTACGTGGTCTGTCCGGGCCGGGTGTTCCGTACCGACGAGCTCGACGCCACCCACACCCCGGTGTTCCACCAGGTCGAGGGCCTCGCCGTCGACGAGGGCATCACCATGGCCGACCTCAAGGGCACGCTGGACCACTTCGCCGCGGCGATGTTCGGCGAGGGCATCGTGACAAGGCTGCGGCCCTCGTACTTCCCGTTCACCGAGCCCAGCGCCGAGGTGGACCTGCAGTGCTTCGTGTGCCGCGGCGCCAGCGTCGGCGACCCGGACAACCCCTGCCGCACCTGCAGCAGCGAGGGCTGGATCGAGTGGGGCGGCTGCGGCATGGTCAACCCGCGCGTCCTGCAGGCGTGCGGTGTGGACCCGCAGCGCTACAGCGGGTTCGCCTTCGGCATGGGGATCGAGCGCACCCTGATGTTCCGGCACGGCGTCACCGACATGCGCGACATGGTCGAGGGCGACGTGCGGTTCACCCTGCCGTTCGGGCTGGAGGTCTGATGCGCGCCCCGCTGTCCTGGCTGCGCGAGTATGTCGACATCCCCGCCGACCAGACGGGGCGTGACGTCGCCGACCGGCTGATCGCCGCGGGCCTGGAGGTCGAGCGGGTCGAGACCGTCGCGGGCGACCTGGTGCCGCCGCTGGTGCTCGGCCGGGTCCTGGCGATCGACGAGCTCACCGAGTTCAAGAAGCCGATCCGTTTCTGCCGGGTCGAGGTCGGGCCTGCCCACGGCGGCGAGCGCGGGATCATCTGCGGCGCCAGCAACTTCGCGGTGGACGACCTGGTGGTCGTCGCGCTGCCGGGCGCGGTGCTGCCCGGCGGGTTCGAGATCACCGCACGCAAGACCTACGGCCACGTGTCCGACGGGATGATCTGCTCCGAGCGCGAGCTCGGCCTGGGCGAGGACCACGACGGGATCATGGTGCTCCCGCCGGACGCCGGCGTCCCCGGCGACGACGCCATGCCCGTGCTGGGCCTCGGCGACGAGGTCCTGGACATCGCGGTCACGCCCGACCGCGGCTACGCCCTCAGCATCCGCGGGATCGCCCGCGAGGCCGCCACGGCCTACGGACTGCCCCTGCTCGACCCGGGCCTGGAGCTGGTCGACCTGCCCGCCCCCGTCGCGGGCGCCGCGCCGCACCCGTGCGGGAGCGAGGACCTCGTCGCGTGCGACCTGTTCACGCTGCGCACGCTGGTCGGCTTCGACCCGCATGTCCCCACCCCGGTATGGATGCGCCGCCGCCTGACGGCGTGCGGCATGCGGTCGGTGTCCCTCGCGGTCGACGTGACCAACTACGTGATGCTCGAGACCGGTCAGCCGCTGCACGCCTTCGACCTGCGCAAGCTGCGCGGGCCGGTCGTGGCCCGGCGGGCCCGCCCCGGGGAGCAGCTGGAGACCCTGGACCACGTCGCCCGCACGCTCGACTCCGACGACATCGTCATCAGCGACGACCGCGGCGCGGTCGGCCTGGCCGGGACCATGGGCGGGCTGGAGACCGAGATCGACGACGACTCCACCGACATCGCGCTGGAGGCGGCGCACTTCTCGCCGTCCGGGGTGGCGCGGATGTCGCGGCGGCACAAGCTGTCCAGCGAGGCGTCACGCCGGTTCGAGCGCGGCGTCGACCGGGTGCTGGCCCCCTACGCGTCCGCCCGTGCGCTGGCGCTGCTGCAGCGGCTCGGGGGCGGCACCTACCTCGGGATGACCGCGGTGGAGGCGCCGTACGAGCCCGCGACCGTGGTGATGGCCGCGGGTCACCCGGCGGAGGTCGCCGGGATGACCATCCCGCGCGAGACCGTCGAACGGCACCTGCGCTCCGTCGGCTGCGAGGTGACGGCGGACGGTGACGGCGAGGACGCGCTGCTGCGCGTCGACCCGCCCTCCTGGCGCCCGGACCTGGTCGACCCGCAGGACCTGGTCGAGGAGATCGTCCGCCTGGTCGGCTACCAGAACCTGCCGGCCACGCTGCCGAAGGCCTCCGCCGGCTACGGCTGGACTGCCGGCCAGCGGGTGCGCCGACGCGTGGGCCTCGCGCTGGCGGGCGCCGGCTTCGTCGAGGTCCTCGACTACCCGTTCGTCGGCGCGGCCGAGCTGGACGCGCTCATGGTGCCGGCCGACGACCCGCGCCGGCGGATGCTCCTGCTGGCGAACCCGCTGTCCGACGAGCAGCCCGGCCTGCGCACCACGCTGCTGCCGGGCCTGCTCGCGGCGGTGCGCCGCAACGTGGGCCGCGGCAACGACGACATCGCCGTGTACGAGGTGGGCGCGGTCGTGCGGCTGCGCGACGGCCAGTCGCCCACGGGGATCAGCGATCCCCCACGCCCGGACGTGCACGACCGGCCCGAGGATGCCGAGCTGGCGGCGCTGGAGGCGCTCCTGCCCGACCAGCCGCGGCACCTGGCAGTCGCTCTCACGGGGTCCCGCGAGCCGGCCGGCTGGTGGGGCGCGGCGCGTCCGGCCGCCTGGGCCGACGCGGTCCAGGCCGCCCGGCTGGTGGCCGACACCGTGGGCGCCGGGCTGACGGTCCGTACGGGCAGCACCGCCCCGTTCCACCCGGGTCGCTGCGCCGAGCTCGTCGTCGGTGACGAGGTCGTCGGGCACGCGGGCGAGCTGCACCCCCGGGTAGTGGAGGCGTTCGGCCTGCCGGCCCGCACCGCGGCCATGGAGCTCGACCTCGACGCGCTCGTCGCGGCCGCCCGCGACGTGACACCCGCCCCGGCCGTGGTCACGATGCCGCTGGCCAAGGAGGACCTCGCGGTCGTGGTCGACGCCGACGTCCCCGCAGCCGACCTGGCGGCCGCCCTGGTCGACGGCGCCGGTGAGCTGCTGGAGTCGTTGCGGCTGTTCGACGTCTACACCGGCTCCCAGGTCGGAGAGGGTCGCAAGTCGCTCGCCTTCGCGTTGCGGTTCCGTGCCCCCGACCGGACGCTGTCCGCCGAGGAGACCGCGGCCGCGCGGGAGGCGGCGCTGGCCGAGGCCTCGCGCCGCCACGGCGCCGTGCTCCGCGGCGCCTGACCCACGCCCGACGCCCCGTCCGGCCGACCGTCGAGGGCCGAGCCGGACGGGGCGTCCGTGGTCGTCAGCGGTCGGACAGCAGCCGCCTCGCCGCCCACGGCAGGGACAGGATCCGCCGCTCCACGGAGACCAGCGTGTCCGCCGAGGTCGCGAAGACGGCCCGGTCGACCCCCGCGCCGCCGTCGAGCAGGTCGGCGCCGGCCCCGCCCCACAGCAGGTCGTTGCCGCCCCCGCCGCGCAGGACGTCGTCACCGCCCAGCCCGACCAGCACGTCGTCGCCCGCGAGTCCGCACACGACGTCGCGTCCCGGGGTTCCCACCAGGAGGTCGTTCCCCGAGGTTCCTGTCACGGTGCACTCCGGCTCCGCGGGCGGAGCCGCGGTCACCGTCACGGTGACATTCGCGGGGGAGGACCGCAGCTCCCCGTCGTCGGCGGCGTACGACACCACGTCGTCGCCGGCGAAGCCCGGCTGCGGCGTGTAGCGCAGCACCCCGTCGACGATCGCTGCGCTCCCGTGTGCGGGTTCGGTGAGGATCACCGCGGTGAGGGCGTCCCCGTCGACGTCGCCGTCGTTGGCCAGCACGTCCACGTCGACCGGAGCCCCGGAGTCGGACCGGGCCACGTCGTCCGCGGCCGTCGGGGCGTCGTTGACCGAGGCCAGCCGCACGGTCACCTCGGCCGTGGTCGGCGGGTTCGTCCCGTCGGTCACCCGGTAGGTGAACGTCACGTCCCCGTGGTCGTTCGGCGCCGGCACGTACGTCAGGCCTCCGTCCGGCGCCAGCGTCAGCTCTCCGCGGTCCGGCCCGGTGACGAGCCCGACGGTGAGGGGGTCGCCGTCGGGGTCGGAGTCGTTGGCCAGGACCCCCGGCGCGGGGACGTCCAGGGCCTGGTCCTCGACCGCGTCGAACGCGTCGTCCAGCGCCGTCGGGCCGGCGTTGGCCGGGGCGACCGGGACGGCGGGGGGCAGGTACTCCGGATCCAGGTCGAACCACGGGCCACGGGTCCGCAGCAGCACCCGCGGGTCCGAGCCGTCGGGTCCGACGGTGCGCAGGGCCGAGGAGTCCGTCTCGGTGGTGCTGTAGGCCAGCCGGGCTCCGTCCGCGGACCACGACGGGTGGTCCAGAAGGGCACCGCGGGCCACCACGCGCGGCCCCGTCCCGTCGGCCCCCATCACGACCAGGTCGCGCGGGGCGGTCTCGTCCAGCGGGTCCCACGCCACGTACGCGATCCGCGTCCCGTCGGGGGACCAGGCCGGGAACCGGGCGGTCCGAGCGCCGTCGGTCAGCCGGACCACGTCCGCGCCGTCGGGAGCGACAGTGGCGACGTACTGGCCCGCGGCGTCGCCATAGGAGAAGGCGATGCGGGACCCGTCGGGTGACCAGTCGGGGTCCATCCCCGACGGGTGCAGTGTCGTCTCCACACCGGTGTCGAGGTCGTACGCCACCAGCGGGACGTCGCTCTCGCCGGCGCGGGGGCGCCAGCGGGATGCCAGGTACCGCCCGTCCGGGGACCAGGTCAGGCCCTCGCGTGCGACGCCGGCGGGGCCATGCCGCTGCGGGTCCGACCCGTCGGCGTCCGCGGTCCACAGGTAGCCGCGGTCGAAGTACGCGACCCGGTTCCCGTCCGGTGACCAGGTGGGGTCGGGGTCGACCAGCGTCGAGGTCACCAGGCGACGCCGGGTGCCGTCGGCGTTCATCCGGTACACCCCGTCCGGTCCGCCCACGGTGATCAGGTCCGGGCGGCCGATCCGCACCTCCCGGTAGGCCAGCGGGCCGCTGCGCCCGGACGGGTTCACCGCGCGTGCGGACACGTCGTGGTCGCCGTCGCCGGACAGGACGATCTCGTCGCCCGGCGCGACCGTGCGCGGCTGGCCGTCGACCATCACCTGGAGGCCGCCGGCACTGCCGTCCGGCGCGGCCGGCCGGTCGACGCGGACGGTGACCGGGCCGTCGTACCACAGCGTGCCGCCGCGCTGCCCGGCCACGACCTCGACGGCCGGTCGCGGGGCCGGAGCGGTGTCGACCCGCACCTCGAACCGCTGCGAGGCCGACACCCCGTACCAGTCGGTGGCGGTGAACTCCAGGGTGTGCACGCCCTGGGGCAGGACCACGTGCCACTCGTAGGTCCGCGGGTCGAGCTGGCGCGTCCCCTGACAGCTCGACGCGGCCGCGCAACCGTCGGCCCCGTCGATCGTGAACGCGACCCGGCCCAGGCCGTTGTCCAGGTAGGTGCGGCCCGGCGGGGTGCTCGAGGTCGCACGCACCGTCAGCCAAGGCTGCTCCAGGACCCATCCGTCGTCGCCGTAGCGGAAGTCCGAGGTGTCGACCGTGACGGTCGGCGCGTCGGGACGCGCCTGGTCGACGGCGAGCAGTGGCCACAGGTTCGACACGATCCGGGTGGCGTACATCGCGTGCCCGTCGGCGTTCGGGTGCAGCGTGCCCGTGGTGTCCTTGTTGACCCCCGCGAACTCCAGCGGACCGATCGGCCCCTGGACCCGGGTGGAGTCCTCGGCGCGGCGCATGTAGCCGTGTTCGGTGACGCAGTAGCCGTGACCCCAGAACGCCTTCGCGATCCCGTCGACGTAGCGCCAGCCGTGCTTGTCGGCGGCGCGCTGAACCCGGCCGTTGATGCTGGGAAGCACCGTCTCCGCGGCCCAGCGGACCTCGTCGCCGTCCATCATCAGCGGCTCGGTGACGCCCGCCAGCAGCACGTTGAGCAGCCCTCCGCTGACGGCGTACGCGAGCGCGTGCAGCAACGGGCCGGTGTTGATGACGTCCTCGAGCATCGACGGGCACAGCTGCCCGTCGGCCGTCCGGCGGGTGGAGTCCGGGTACTCCGTGAGGTAGACGCCGCGCACGTCCAGGCCGTGCGCGTCGGTCGCCGCCTGGAGCTGCTGGGAGAGCCGGTCGTAGCCCCGGTCGATGTTGTCGAGGTCGGCCTGGAAGCGCGCCTGCAGCGACGTGGGCGACGAGTCGTCGCCCACGTACGCATGCTCGCAGTCCGCGGCCAGCACGCAGGTGGCGGCGATGAGGCTGAAGCCCGCGTCGTTCCCTCCACCGGACACCACGAGGGCGTCGACCGGGCGGTCGCCGACCGCCGACACCATCTGGTCCACCTGGGACGCCAGCGGCTGCGCGCCCGCGGGTGGCTCCACGCCCAGGTACGGGCCGGTAATGCCGGTCCCGGCGCTCGTCCCCGGCTTGGTCGGGCCGTACGGGTCGAGGAAGTCCGACGACGCGTCCCATGCGGTGACCAGCGTGGCGCCGGAGCAGGCGAAGGACAGGAAGGTGACGGACGTGTGCGGGTCCAGCGACTCCAGCCGACGGGCCGCCTGGTAGGAGCCCGCGTTGGCGGAGCGATGGCAGCGCTCGTCCAGCCAGTCGGCGCCGCGCACGGCGTCCCCGGCGGGGCCGACCACCTGGGGCACGTCCGGCGCGCTCTCCCCGGACCCGTAGGAGTCGCCGAGGGACACGATGAGCAGGTCCCGCACGGTGACCGGCTGCTCGAACGAGCCCACGACGGCGCCGTCGGCGTCGGTGACCGTCAGGGTGACGGGGTACGTCGCCTGCTCGGGGAACAGGTGGCGCACCTCGCAGCTGCGTCCCGACACCTCCACGCCGCCGATGTCCCAGGCGTAGGTGAGCCGGGTGGGGGCGCCGGCCCGCTGGGCGGCGTCGTCCTCGGCGTCCGCGCAGCCGCGCAGGGTCGCCCACCATCCGTCGGGGTGCACGTACGCCGGGTCGTAGGTCTCGGGCGGACCGTCGAACCGCGGCGGCTCGTTCAGCTCGTTCCACACGTCGGTGCGGTAGCGGGAGTCCAGTGCCCACTCGAACCCCTCGGGAGAGGGCACGAACGGCACCGGGAGCGTGGTCCCGCCGCCCTCGGGTGGCGGCACGTCCGGGGTCTGCGCCGAGGCGGGTCCCGCCGGCAGGCCGAGCAGAGGGGCGAGGCCGGCCAGGGCGGCGGCGATCGCCACGGCTCTGACCCGGACGCAGGCCCGTCGACGGGGGTGGTGTCGACGGGGGTGTGATGGTGTGCGCACGGTGTCGTCTCCAGGGGTGAGGCGGGCGCGGGGCGAGCCGCGACGCGCGACGGGTCAGGCAGCGGGCTCGGTCGTGGCGCGCAGCCGGGCGACGTGGGCGGCGTAGTCCTCGTGGCCCGTCGACCGCCACATCAGCCGGACCTCCAGCGGCATCCCCGCGAGCATCGCCTCGGTCTCGGCGGCGTCGGCGTCCTCGAGGATCAGGCCGAGGGCGAGGGTGAGCTGCTGGGGCGGGATGCCGGCGGCGCCGTTGCGCCCCACGGCCTCCCACTCCGCGACGCTCAGGTGCTCCTCGACGAGCGGCAGCACCCGGGACTCCTCGAGGTCGAGGTGCTCCAGCAGTGCCGTCCGCAGCCGGTCCAGGGTGTCGGCCAGCACGGCGCGGGCCGGGCCGTCGGGGGCGATGCGCCAGTCCTGGACCAGGGTCAGCGCGGTGGTGAGCAGCCCGTTCACCGCCTGGTGCTGGTGCTCCATGGTGGTGACCAGGTCGTCGTGCAGGGGGGCACGCTGGTGCAGCAGCGGCCACACCAGGTCGTCCTCGCCCTCGTGGTGGTGGTGCAGCAGGTTCAGGACGAAGTCGGCGGTGTCGGCGACCAGTCCGACGCGCGCGGCATCGGACGAGGGCACGGCGCGGACGAGGTCGGGCAGCAGCCGCAGCTCGCGCCGGAACACCCGGTGCACCACGACCATGTCGTGGGTGTCGGGGCGGGCGGCGGTGTCGGTCGGTGCGGTCATGGGGGGCTCCTCTGGGTCGGGGCCCGCCGGCGGCGGGCGCATCTTGGATCGGTGCCCGCCGGCGGCGGGCGCATCGGGAGCGAGGGTGGGGCCGCCGGCTTGGAGAACCCTGGGAAGCCGCTGGGAGCACCGGCCGGACGGGACGTACGCTCCGGCGCGGAGGTGGGACGTGACCGCGCGCTACCGCGTGCTCGGGCCGGTCGGGCTGGAGGTCGACGGCGCCGAGGCCGATCTCGGGGGTCCGCTGCCGCGACGGCTGCTGTGCGTGCTGCTCGAGGCGCGTGGCCGAGCGGTGCCCGTGGAGGTCCTCGTCGACGAGCTGTGGGACCTGGACCCGCCCGGTCGGCCACAGGCCTCGATCCAGGGCTACGTCTCCGGGCTGCGCCGGGCGCTGGGGCCGCACCGCGGTGACCTGTCACACGGGCCGGGCGGCTACCGGCTGCGGGTGGCGGAGGGGGCCCTCGACGCCGACGCGTTCGCCGCCGAGGTCGAGCGCGGCCGGGTGACGCTCGCGGCCGGAGACGCCGGCGGCGCGGCGGACGAGTTCCGGACCGCCCTGGGCCGGTGGCGTGGCCGCCCGTACGACGAGCTCCTCCCGGGCCGGGGGGAGTCCGAGCGGACCCGGTTGGCCGACCTGCGCGCCGGGGCCGAGGAGGACCTGCTCGAGGCCCGGCTGGCCCTGGGCGAGGCGGCCGCGGTGGCGGCGGAGGCGGAGGCGCTGATCGAGCGCGCACCCCTGCGGGAGCGCCGGTGGGCGCTGCTGGCCCTGGCGACCTACCGGGACGGTCGACAGGGGGACGCCCTGGGCTGCCTGCGGCAGGTCCGGCGGCTGCTGGCGGACCGGTTGGGGATCGACCCCGGACCGGCGCTGCAGGACCTCGAGCGCCGGATCCTGGCCCAGGATCCGGCGCTGTTGGCGAGCGCCTCCGCACCCGAGGTTCCCCGGGCGGCCGACGGCGGCGGCGAGGCTCCGCCGCCGCCCACCGCACTCACCAGCTTCGTGGGACGCTCGGCGGAGCTGGCCGAGCTGGACCGGCTGCTGGCCGCCGACCGGCGGCTGGTGACCGTCGTGGGCCCCGGCGGGGCGGGCAAGACCCGGCTGGCGCTGGAGTGGGTGTCGGCGGACCGGGACCGCCGGGAGACGGTGTGGTGGCTGCGCGCCGGCGACGTCCAGGACGCCGACCTGGTGGGTGTCAGCCTGGTCCAGGCCACCGGGCAGGCGGCCCTGTCCGAGGATCCGGTCGCCGCGGTGCGCTCCGCCCTGACCGGTGGCTCCGCGGTGCTCGTCGTCGACAACGCCGAGCACCTGGTGGAGCCGCTGGCCGCGATGGTGACCCGGCTGCTCGCCGGGTGTCCCCGGCTGCGGGTGCTGGTGACCAGCCGCGAGCCGCTCGGGGTGGACGGGGAGGCGCTGCTGCCGCTGGGGCCGCTGCCCGTGGACGCGGCCCTGCCCGGTGCCGGCCCGAGCCGGTCCGACGCGGTCCGCCTGCTGCTGGACCGGGTCGCGGCGCAGCGCCCGGGCTGGGAGCCGGACGCCGCCGACCTGCACACCGCCGACCTGCTGGTGCGCCGGCTGGACGGCATGCCGCTGGCGGTGGAGCTGGCCGCCTCGCGGGCCCGGGTGCTGTCCCTGGCCGACCTGCTGAGGATGCTCGACGAGCGGGTCGACGTGCTGGGCGCCGTGCCGCGCTCCGACGTGGTGCGGCACGCGAGCCTGGAGGACGCGATCGCCTGGAGCGTGGACCCGCTGGCGGCGCCCGAGCGGGACCTGCTGCTGCGGCTGTGGCCGTTCGAGGGCGGGTTTCCCCTCGACGCGGCCGAGGCGGTGACCGCGCAACCCGACCGCACGCTGCTGGACCTGTCCACGCTGGTCACCCGATCGCTGGTGCTGGCCGACACCTCGGTCAGCCCGACCCGGTTCCGCCTGCTGGAGACGGTGCGGGCCTACTGCCGCACCCGTGACGACGGGCCGGACCCGGATGAGGTGCGGGCCGCGCACGCCGCCTGGGTGGAGGCGCTCACCGCCGACGCCGATGCCGACCTGCGTGGCCCGCACGCCGGACGGGTGCTGGTCCGGTTCGAGCAGGAGCTCGGGAACGTGCGCGCGGCCCTCGCCCACGACCTGCCACACGATCCGCGTCGGGCCCTGCGGGTCGCCGGGCGACTGGGCTGGTTCTGGTACCGGCGCGGGCACGTGGCCGAGGGCCTGCGCTGGCTGGACCGCGCGCTCGAGGCGGCCGCGCCACTCGCGGCCGGCGCGCCGGCTGCGGACGAGGTGCGCGCCCGGGAGGCCCGCGCGGCGCTGCTCTACCTGGACGGGCGGCTGCCCGAGTCGGGCGAGGAGATCGACCGGGCGGTGCGGCTGGCCGAGACCGGACCCGAGGTCCCGGACTGGCTGCGCGGTCTGGCGCACGCCCGGCGGGGCTACTTCCGGGTGCTCGACCTCGACGGACCCGGCGCCCTGGCGGACGCCGCAGCCGCGCAGGACCTGGCCCTGGCCGGGTCGGTCGACTGGCTGGCCGCCGACGCCGTCCAGGTACGGGGGCCCGCGCTCGCGCTCACGGGGGACCTCGCGGGCGCGGAGTCGGCGTTGCGGGCGGCCGCGCGCGCGGCGGAGGCCTGCGGCTACCGCTGGTGCGCGTCCTCCTCGGAGTGGATCCTCGGCACCCTGCTGCTGATGTCCGGCCGGGCACCGGAGGTGCCGTCCCTGCTGGCCGGCGCGACGCTGCGGCTGGTCCCCGAGCACGACCGCAGCGCCGTGCTCGCGTGCGCGATCTCGCTGGCCGGGGCCTGGGCGGCCACCGGTCGGGTGGACGACGGGCTGGCGCTGGTGGCGGCGGCCGGCGAGCAGGGCTCCCGGATCGGGTACTCGCCGCAGCGGATGGATCCGCGCAGCATGCAGCTGGCGGAGGCCCTGCTGGACGCCGCCGTCGCCGCCGAGGGCGTCGGCGCGGACCGCCGGGCGGCTGCGGAGGCACGCGGTCGCGGCTGGGACTGGGACGCCATGGTGGCGGCCATGACCGCGGACGCCCCGGGCCGCGCGGGGGCCCCCGGGGCGACAAGTACGCGTATATACGTATAGTCTCCCGCCCCATGGGACTCACCGTCGCGGTCGCCGGCGCCTCCGGGTACGCCGGCGGCGAGCTCCTCCGGCTGCTGCTGGGCCACCCCGACCTCGAGGTCGGGCCGGTGGCCGCCGGCGGCAAGGCCGGCCAGCCGGTCGCCGCCGTGCACCCGCACCTGCCGGGGCTGGCCGGGCGCACCCTGGTCGCGGCCGACGCCGACGCGCTGGCCGAGGCCGACCTGGTCTTCCTGGCGCTCCCGCACGGGGAGTCCGCCGCGCTGGTGTCCCGGCTGCCGCAGGACCTCCCGGTCGTCGACCTCGGGGCCGACTTCCGGCTGGCCGACCCGCAGGCGTGGGAGACGTTCTACGGCAGCGGACACGCCGGCACCTGGGTCTACGGCCTGCCCGAGCTGCCCGGCACCCGGACCCGGGTGGCCGAGTCCACCCGGGTGGCCAACCCCGGCTGCTACCCCACCTCGGTGGCGCTCGGGCTCGCCCCGCTGCTCGCGGCCGGGCTGGTCGAGCCGCGCGACGTCGTGGTGGTGGCCGCCTCGGGGACGTCCGGTGCGGGTCGCAAGCCCAGCGACACCCTGCTGGCCACCGAGGTGATGGGGTCGATGTCGGCGTACAAGGCTGGCGGCACGCACCAGCACACCCCGGAGATGGAGCAGACCCTGTCCGAGGCGGCCGGCAGCGAGGTCCGGCTGTCCTTCACCCCGATGCTGGCGCCGATGCCGCGCGGCATCCTCGCGACCTGCTCCGCCCCCCTGCCCGAGGGGGTCACGACCGAGCTGCTGAACGAGGCCCTGCACGGTGCCTACGACCCCGAGCCGTTCGTCCACGTGCTGGCCGAGGGCTCCTGGCCGCGCACGTCCAGCACGGTGGGCAGCAACGCGGCGCAGCTGCAGGTCGCGGCTGACCGGCACGCCGGTCGCGCTGTGGTCGTGGTGGCGATCGACAACCTCGGCAAGGGCGCGGCCGGGCAGGCGGTGCAGAACGCCAACCTCATGCTCGGCCTCGCCGAGACGGCCGGCCTCAGCGCGGAGGGGGTCGCCCCGTGAGCGTCACTGCGGCACAAGGCTTTCGGGCGGCGGGCGTCACCGCCGGCATCAAGGCGTCGGGGCGACCCGATGTGGCGCTGGTCGTCAACGACGGTCCGCTGCAGGCAGCCGCGGGGGTGTTCACCACCAACCGGGTCAAGGCGGCGCCGGTCGTGTGGACCCAGCAGTGCATCACCACCGGCGAACTGCACGCGGTCGTCCTCAACTCCGGCGGTGCCAATGCCTGCACCGGGCCGGACGGCTTCGCCGACACCCACCGCACCGCCGAGCACGTCGCGGGCCTGCTCGGGGTGGGCCCGATCGAGGTCGCCGTCTGCTCCACCGGCCTGATCGGCGAGCGCCTGCCGATGGGGCTGCTGCTCCCCGGGGTCGACGCCGCCGCCGCCTCGCTGTCCGCCGACGGTGGCGGCGACGCGGCCGTCGCCATCATGACGACCGACACCGTGAGCAAGCAGGTGACCGTCGCCGGGGACGGCTTCGTGGTCGGCGGGATGGCCAAGGGCGCGGGGATGCTCGCGCCGGGCCTGGCGACGATGCTCGTGGTCCTGACCACCGATGCGGTCGTGGACCCCGACGACCTCGACACGATCCTGCGCGGCGCGACCCGGCGGACGTTCGACCGCGTGGACTCCGACGGCTGCATGTCGACCAACGACACCGTGCTGCTGCTGGCGTCCGGCGCATCGGGGGTCCGGCCGCAGTACGACGACCTGGCGGCTGCCGTCGAGGAGGTGTGCGGCCGGCTGGCGCGGATGCTCATCGGCGACGCCGAGGGCGCGAGCAAGGACATCCGGATCGACGTGGTCGGCGCCACCAGCGAGGACGACGCGGTCGAGGCGGGCCGCGCGGTGGCTCGCAGCAACCTCCTCAAGTGCGCGATCCACGGCGAGGACCCGAACTGGGGCCGGGTGCTGTCCGCGGTCGGCACCACCGACGCCGCGTTCGACGCCGACGCCCTGGACGTGGCCATCAACGGCGTGTGGGTGTGCCGGGCGGGTGCGCCGGGGGAGGACCGGGCGCTGGTCGACATGTCCGGGCGCGAGGTGACCATCACGGTCGACCTGCACGCCGGCACCCAGAGCGCGACGGTGTGGACCAACGACCTCACCGCGGCGTACGTGCACGAGAACTCCGCCTACTCCACCTGACCCGACGGGACCCGCGAATGCCCACCCTGCGCACGATCGACCCGGCGGCAGCCGCGGAGAAGGCGCACGTCCTCGCCGAGGCGCTGCCCTGGCTGGAGCGCTTCCACGGCGCGACGGTCGTGCTGAAGTACGGCGGCAACGCGATGGTCGACGACGACCTCAAGCGCGCGTTCGCCGAGGACGTCGTGTTCCTGCGGCTGGCCGGGCTGCGGCCGGTGGTGGTCCACGGCGGCGGCCCGCAGATCACGTCCATGCTCGCCCGGCTGGGGGTCGAGACGGAGTTCCGCGGCGGCCTGCGCGTGACCACGCCGGAGGCCATGGACGTGGTCCGGATGGTGCTGACGGGGCAGGTCCAGCGCGAGGTGGTCGGCCTCATCAACGCGCACGGCCCGCACGCGGTCGGGCTGTCCGGGGAGGACGCGCACACGTTCACCGCCGAGCGCCGGCACGTCGTCGTCGACGGCCTGCCGGTGGACGTCGGCCAGGTCGGCGACGTGATCCGGGTACGCCCGGACTTCGTGCAGGACCTGCTCGACGACGGGCTCATCCCCGTGGTGTCCAGCATCGGCGTCGGCGAGGACGGCCTGATCTACAACGTCAACGCGGACACCGCCGCCGCCGCGCTCGCGGTCGCGGTCGGCGCGCAGAAGCTGGTCATGCTCACCGACGTCCCCGGCCTGTACGCGGACTGGCCGCACAGCGACGAGATCGTCCGCACCCTGCACGCCACCGAGCTGACCGCGCTGCTGCCCCGGCTGGAGAGCGGCATGGCGCCGAAGATGGAGGCCTGCCTGCGGGCGGTCCTCGGAGGGGTCGCCCGCGCCCACGTCATCGACGGACGCGTCGCCCACTCGGTGCTGGTCGAGGTCTTCACCGACGAGGGGGTCGGCACGATGGTGCTGCCCGACGGGGCGGTGGACGCATGACCGCCGCAGGGGCCGGCCCGGCGACGACGGCGCTGCGGGACCGCTGGGCCGCGGTGATGATGGCCAACTACGGCGTGCCGCCGCTGGCCCTGACGCACGGCTCCGGGACGCAGGTGTGGGACGCCGACGGCCGGGAGTACGTCGACCTGGTGGCGGGCATCGCGGTGTCCACGCTCGGCCACGCCCACCCGGCGGTCGCGGCTGCCGTCGCCGAGCAGGCGACCCGGCTGGTGCACACCAGCAACCTGTACGTGCACGAGGTGGGCGTGTCCCTCGCCGAGCGGCTGCTGGGACTGCTGGGCGCCGAGGGCCGGGTCTTCTTCAGCCAGGACGGTGCGACGGCCAACGAGGCGGCCTACAAGCTGGCGCGACGGCACGGCCGCACCCTCGACCCTGACGGCGGCCGGCTGGAGATCGTCGCCATGCACGGCGGCTTCCACGGCCGGACGATGGGCGCGCTGTCGGTCACCGGCAACCCGCCCAAGCGGGAGCCGTTCGCGCCGCTGCCCGGCCCGGTCACGTTCGTGCCGTACGGCGACGCCGACGCGCTGCGGGCCGCGGTCGGGCCGCAGACGGCCGCGGTCTTCGTCGAGCCGGTCCAGGGCGAAGGCGGCGTGGTTCCCCCACCCGCGGGATACCTCGAGCAGGTGCGCGAGATCTGCGACGAGAGCGGCGCGCTCATGGTCGTCGACGAGGTGCAGTCGGGCATCGGCCGGACGGGTGCCTGGTTCGCCAGCACCGACCAGGGCGTCGTGCCCGACGTCCTGACGCTGGCCAAGGGCCTGGCCGGCGGGCTCCCGCTCGGCGCCTGCATCGGGGTCGGGTCGGCGGGGGACCTGTTCCGCCCCGGCGACCACGGCACCACGTTCGGCGGCAACCCGCTGTCCTGCGCCGCGGCGCACGCGGTCATCGACACCGTCGAGTCCGAGGGCCTGCTCGAGCACGTGCGCACGCTGGGCGACCGGTGGGCGCAGGAGCTCGCCGCGGTGGACCACCCGCTGCTCGCCGGCCAGCGCGGCGTCGGCCTGTGGCGGGCGCTGGTCCTCAGCGAGCCGAAGGCCCCCGCCGTCGAGGCCGCGGCCCGCGAGGCCGGCTTCCTGGTCAACGCCGTTCAGCCGGACGCGGTCCGGCTGGCGCCGCCGCTGGTGCTCTCGGACGCGGACGCGGATGCGTTCGTGGCCGCGCTGCCGGGGATCCTGGCCGCGGCCGAGGGGGGTGCGTGACGTTGCGGTCCCCCCGTACCAAGGCGGCCCGGCACATGCGCATCGTCGAGCTGCTGGCCCAGGAGGCGGTGCGCTCGCAGGCCGAGCTCGGCGAGCTGCTCGCCGAGGACGGCTTCGTCGTGACCCAGGCGACGCTGTCCCGCGACCTGGACGACCTGCGCGCGGTCAAGGTCGTCGGACCCGACGGCGAGCTGGTCTACGCGGTTCCCGAGGACGGCGGGGACCCCACTCCCCGGCCGGTCGACCTCGACGCCGCCAGCGGCGTGCGGCTGGCCCGGCTGGCCGAGGAGCTGCTGGTGACGGTGGACCACTCGGCCAACATCGTGGTGGTCCGCACCCCGCCCGGCGCCGCGCAGTTCCTGGCCTCCGCGATCGACCACGCGGTGCTGCCGACGGTCATCGGCACCGTCGCCGGGGACGACACGATCTTCATGGTGACCCGCGACCCGGACGGCGGCGCCGAGGTCGCTGCCGCCCTGCTGGAGATCGTCGACGCCCGACGACGCAGCCCGGGCTGAGCCCGGGACCCGCCGCAGACCCCGTACCGCAGCAAGGGAAGACTGACCACAGACCACCGCACCCCGGCCGGGGTGCCGAGCAGGGAGAAGAACAGTGACCGAGCGCGTCGTCCTCGCCTACTCCGGAGGACTGGACACCTCCGTCGCCATCGGCTGGATCGCCGAGCAGACCGGGGCCGAGGTGATCGCCGTGGCGGCGGACGTCGGCCAGGGCGGCGAGGACATGGAGGTCATCCGCAAGCGCGCCCTCGCGTGCGGTGCGGTCGAGTCCGAGGTGATGGACGTCAAGGACGAGTTCGCCGACGACTACTGCCTCCCGGCCCTGAAGGCCAACGCCCTCTACATGGACCGGTACCCGCTGGTCTCGGCGCTGTCGCGGCCGGTGATCGTCAAGCACCTGGTGCACGCCGCCCGCAAGTTCGGCGCGACGACGGTCGCCCACGGCTGCACCGGCAAGGGCAACGACCAGGTGCGGTTCGAGGTGGGCATCAACAACCTGGCCCCCGACATGAAGTGCCTGGCCCCGGTGCGCGACCTGGCCATGACGCGGGACAAGGCGATCGAGTTCGCCGAGCGCGACGACCTGCCCATCGACGTCACCAAGAAGTCCCCGTACTCCATCGACCAGAACGTGTGGGGCCGCGCGGTCGAGACCGGGTTCCTCGAGGACGTGTGGAACGGGCCGATCGAGGACGTCTACTCCTACACCTCGGACCCGACCGTCCCGCGCGAGCCGGACGAGGTCGTCATCACCTTCGACCAGGGCCGTCCGGTGGCCATCGACGGTCACCCGGTCACGATGCTGCAGGCGATCCAGGAGCTGAACCGTCGCGCCGGTGCGCAGGGGGTCGGCCGGCTCGACATGGTCGAGGACCGCCTGGTCGGCATCAAGAGCCGCGAGGTCTACGAGGCCCCCGGCGCCATCGCGCTGCTGACCGCGCACGAGGAGCTGATGAACGTCACCACCGAGCGCGACCTGGCCCGCTTCACCCGGGGCGTGTCGCAGCGGTGGAGCGAGCTGGTCTACGACGGCCTGTGGTTCAGCCCGCTCAAGCGAGCGTTGGACGGCTTCCTCGACGACGTCAACGCCACGATCTCCGGTGACATCCGGATGACTCTGCACGGCGGTCGCGCGGTGGTGACCGGACGCCGCAGCGAGGACTCGCTGTACGACTACCACCTGGCCACGTACGACACCGGCGACACCTTCGACCAGTCGCTGGCCAAGGGATTCGTCCAGCTGTGGGGACTTCCCAGCACGATGGCGTCGGCGCGCGACCAGCGCCGGTCGTCCGGTGCCTGACGCGGTGCCCGCGGGCGAGCGGCCGGCCGGGCCGGGGGAGTCCGGCGGGCCGACCCGGCTGTGGGGCGGCCGGTTCGAGGGCGGGCCGTCCGACGCGCTCGCGGCGCTGTCGCTGTCGGTCCACTTCGACTGGCGGCTGGCGCCGTACGACATCCTGCAGACCCGCGCGCACGCGGGGGTCCTGCACCGCGCCGGCCTGCTCGACGACGACGAGCTGGCCGAGGTGCTGGCGGCGCTGGACGGGCTGGCCGCGGACGTTGCGTCCGGTGCGTTCCTGCCGACCGAGCAGGACGAGGACGTCCACACCGCCGTGGAGCGCGGGCTGCTGGAGCGGCTCGGCCCGCTCGGCGGCAAGCTGCGTGCCGGGCGCAGCCGCAACGACCAGGTGGCCACCGACTTCCGGCTGTACCTGCGTGACCGGGCGCGAGCGATCGCCGCGGAGGTCGTGGCACTGCAGGGTGCCCTGCTGGAGCAGGCCGAGCGGCACGTGGACACCGCGGCGCCGGGCTTCACCCACCTGCAGCACGCGCAGCCGGTCTCGTTCGGGCACGAGCTCGCCAAGCACGTGCACGCCCTCGCGCGCGACCTCGACCGGCTGATGGACTGGGACGACAGGGCCGCGCTGTCGCCGCTGGGTGCCGGCGCACTGGCCGGCTCCAGCCTCGGCCTGGACCCGCTGGCGGTCGCCGCCGAGCTCGGGTTCCGCGGGGCGCTGGCCAACTCCATCGACGCGGTGAGCGACCGCGACTGGGTCGCGGAGTTCCTCTTCGTCGCGGCGATGATCGGCGTCCACCTCTCCCGGCTGGGTGAGGAGGTCGTGCTGTGGACCTCGCGCGAGTTCCGCTGGGCCCGCCTCGACGACGCCTGGGCCACGGGTTCGTCGATCATGCCGCAGAAGAAGAACCCCGACATCGCCGAGCTGGTCCGGGGCAAGTCCGGGCGCCTGATCGGCGACCTCACCGGGCTGCTGGCGACGTTGAAGGGCCTGCCGTACGCCTACAACCGGGACCTGCAGGAGGACAAGGAGCCGGTCTTCGACGCCGTCGAGCAGCTGCTGCTGGTGCTGCCTGCCGTGACCGGGATGGTCGCGACCCTGCAGTTCGACGTGGACCGGATGGAGGCCGCGGCGCCGGAGGGCTACGCGCTGGCCACCGACATCGCGGAGTGGCTGGTCCGCCGGGGCGTGCCGTTCCGCGAGGCGCACGAGGTCGCCGGCGCCTGCGTGCGCCGCGCGGAGTCGCGCGGCGTCGAGCTGTGGGACCTGTCCGACGAGGACCTGCTGGAGGTCTCCGACCACCTGACCCGCGAGGTCAGGGGCGTCCTCACCGTGCGCGGGGCGCTGGACTCGCGCGCCGGCTACGGCGGGACCGCGCCGCAGCGCGTCCGCGAGCAGCTCGCCGACGTCGCGGTCGTCGTGCGCCAGGCCGGTGACTGGGCCGCCACGCAGCCCGTGCCCGGGCTGCGCTCCTAGCGGCGTGTCCCGCGCCGCCGCCCGTCGGCTGCTGGCCGGTGCGGCGCACGAGGTGGCACCGCGCCTGCTCGGCGCCGTGCTCGAGTCGCGGGTCGGCGGCGACCCGGTGGCGGTGCGCATCACCGAGGTGGAGGCGTACGCCGGAGTGGGCGGCGACCCGGCGTCGCACGCGCACCGGGGCCGGACCCGCCGCAACGCGGCCATGTTCGGACACCCGGGACACGCGTACGTCTACTTCACGTACGGCATGCACTGGTGCCTTAACGTCGTCACCGGGACCGAGGGGGACGCCGCCGCCGTCCTGGTGCGCGCGGGCGAGGTGGTCCGGGGGGTCGACGCCGCCCGGCGGCGTCGGCCGGCCGCGCGGACCGACCGGGACCTGGCCCGCGGGCCGGCCCGGCTCGCGGCGGCCCTCGGAGTGACGGCGGACCTGGACGGGGCTGACCTGCTGGGCGACGGACCGCTGACCCTGGCCGTGGGCGCGCCGCCGGCCGCCGCGCGGGTCCGGACCGGGCCGCGGGTCGGGGTACGCGGCGGCGCGACCACCCCGTGGCGGTACTGGCTGGCCGACGAGCCGACGGTCAGCGCCTACCGGCCGGCGTCGCAGCGGCCGCGCCGCTGACGGGCGGGGCACTGACCCAGCACTGACCCAGCACTGACCCACCACTGACCCAGCACGCCGCTGACGGCGGGGTACTCGCCGTACGGGAGGATGTGCGCTCGTGAACGCCCTCCTCGACGACCTGCGGTGGCGCGGCCTGGTCGCGCAGAGCACCGACATCGACGCCCTCGCCGCCGACCTGGATGCTGGTCCCCTCACCCTGTACTGCGGGTTCGACCCGACCGCCCCGAGCCTGCACCTGGGCAACCTGGTCCAGATCCTCACCGTGCGCCGGTTCCAGCAGGCGGGACACCGCCCACTGGCACTGGTCGGCGGTGCCACCGGGCTCATCGGCGACCCGAAGGAGACCGGGGAGCGCACCCTCAACGCCACCGACGTCGTCGAGGGCTGGGTGGCGCGGATCCGCGGCCAGCTCGAGCGGTTCTTCGACTTCGAGGGCGACAACGCGGCGGTGATGGTCAACAACTACGACTGGACCGAGCCGGTCGGCGTGATCGAGTTCCTGCGCGACGTCGGCAAGCACTTCAGCGTCAACCGGATGCTGGACCGGGAGGCGGTCGCTGCCCGGCTGGCCGGCGGCGGCATCTCCTTCACCGAGTTCAGCTACCAGCTGCTGCAGTCGCACGACTACGTCCAGCTGCACCGCCGGTACGGCTGCACGCTGCAGACCGGCGGGTCCGACCAGTGGGGCAACATCACCGCGGGCGTGGACCTGGTGCGCCGGATGGACGGTGCCTCCGTGCACGCGCTGACGACGCCGCTGATGACGAAGGCCGACGGGACCAAGTTCGGCAAGACCGAGAGCGGCACGGTCTGGCTGGACCCGCAGCTGACGTCCCCGTACGCGTTCTACCAGTTCTGGGTCAACTCCGACGACCGGGACGTGAGCGGCCTGCTGCGGACCTTCAGCTTCCGTGGCCACGACGAGATCGAGGCCCTCGAGCGGGCGGTGCAGGAGCGGCCGGCGGCCCGGGAGGCCCAGCGGGCCCTGGCCGAGGAGCTCACCACGCTCGTGCACGGAGCCGACCAGTGCAGCGCCGCGATCGCGGCGGCCCGGGCCCTGTTCGGTCAGGGCGACCTCGCCGAGCTGGACGAGGCCACGCTCACCGATGCGTTGC
>JAWKJK010000001.1:1197500-1200850 GCA_041393815.1 Candidatus Nanopelagicales bacterium
CGCGGGCAACCGCACACCTCGGGCCGGCCCTACGGGGCCCGGCCGGGACCCCGTCGCACCGAACGATCGCCCGATGGCGGTACGCGGTGACTTACGGCGGGGCGCCCGCCCGTCTCTTGAGAACTGCACAGTGGACGCGAGCATCTAATCTTTGTGGTCAAGTTAGTAAGGGCGCACGGTGGATGCCTTGGCACCAAGAGCCGAAGAAGGACGTAGGAGGCTGCGAAAAGCCTCGGGGAGCTGCCAACCGAGCTGTGATCCGGGGATGTCCGAATGGGGAAACCCGGCTGGGGTCATGCCCAGTCACCCTCACCTGAACACATAGGGTGAGTGGAGGGAACGTGGGGAAGTGAAACATCTCAGTACCCACAGGAAGAGAAAACAACAGTGATTCCGTGAGTAGTGGCGAGCGAAAGCGGAAGAGGCCAAACCGTCGTTGCGTGACAGCCGCCAGGCGTTGCAGCGACGGGGTTGTGGGACCATTCTTCAGGTTCTGGCGGACCTGAAGGGAGTCAGAAACGATCGGCGTAGTCGAAGGCCATGCGAAAGGGCCGGCACAGAAGGTAACACCCCTGTAGACGAAACGTCGATCACTCCCGAGTGGTATCCCAAGTAGCACGGAGCCCGAGAAATTCCGTGTGAATCCGGCGGGACCACCCGCTAAGCCTAAATACTCCTTGGTGACCGATAGCGGACAAGTACCGTGAGGGAAAGGTGAAAAGTACCCCGGGAGGGGAGTGAAATAGTACCTGAAACCGCGCGCCTACAAGCCGTGGGAGCCTGGACGACTTCGGTCGTCGGGTGACCGCGTGCCTTTTGAAGAATGAGCCTGCGAGTTAGTGGTACGTGGCGAGGTTAACCCGTGTGGGGAAGCCGTAGCGAAAGCGAGTCCGAACAGGGCGACTGAGTCGCGTGCCCTAGACCCGAAGCGGAGTGATCTACCCATGGGCAGGGTGAAGCGCGGGTAAGACCGCGTGGAGGCCCGAACCCACCGGCGTTGAAAAGCCGGGGGATGACCTGTGGGTAGGGGTGAAAGGCCAATCAAACTCCGTGATAGCTGGTTCTCCCCGAAATGCATTTAGGTGCAGCGTCACGCGTTTCTTGCCGGAGGTAGAGCACTGGATGGCCTAGGGGGCCTACAAGCTTACTGAAGTCAACCAAACTCCGAATGCCGGTAAGTGAGAGCGTGGCAGTGAGACTGCGGGGGATAAGCTCCGTAGTCGAGAGGGAAACAGCCCAGACCACCAACTAAGGCCCCTAAGCGTGTGCTAAGTGGGAAAGGATGTGGAGTCGCACAGACAACCAGGAGGTTGGCTTAGAAGCAGCCACCCTTGAAAGAGTGCGTAATAGCTCACTGGTCAAGTGATTCCGCGCCGACAATGTAGCGGGGCTCAAGCACACCGCCGAAGTTGTGGCATTCACACATTGCTCGGCCCCTTGTGGGTCCAGGCGTGTGGATGGGTAGGGGAGCGTCGTGTGGCGAGCGAAGCGGCGGGGTAACCCAGCCGTGGACGCCACACGAGTGAGAATGCAGGCATGAGTAGCGAATGACGGGTGAGAAACCCGTCCGCCGAATGACCAAGGGTTCCAGGGCCAGGCTAATCCGCCCTGGGTAAGTCGGGACCTAAGGCGAGGCCGACAGGCGTAGTCGATGGACAACGGGTTGATATTCCCGTACCGGTTACATTGCGCCCATGCCGAGCCCGGTGATGCTAAGCACCCGAAACCGGGGAGCTCTTCGGAGCGAGCTGGTGGAGCGTGCGAACCGACCCGGTAGTAGGCAAACGATGGGGTGACGCAGGAGGGCAGTCCAACCGCGGCGATGGTAGTCCGCGGCCAAGGTTGTAGGGCGAGACGTAGGCAAATCCGCGTCTCATGTGCCTGAGAACCGACGGGGAGCCGATTGAGGTGAAGTGGATGATCCCATGCTGCCGAGAAAAGCCTCTAGTGAGTGGTGTAGCCGCCCGTACCCCAAACCGACACAGGTGGTCAGGTAGAGAATACCAAGGCGATCGAGTGAACCGTGGTTAAGGAACTCGGCAAAATGCCCCCGTAACTTCGGGAGAAGGGGGGCCGACGCTGGTGTAGGGGCTTGCCCCCGAAGCTGGTGACGGCCGCAGAGACCAGGCTGAAGCGACTGTTTACTAAAAACACAGGTCCATGCAAAGTCGCAAGACGACGTATATGGACTGACGCCTGCCCGGTGCTGGAACGTTAAGGGGACGGGTTAGTGACTTCGGTCGCGAAGCTCAGAACTTAAGCGCCAGTAAACGGCGGTGGTAACTATAACCATCCTAAGGTAGCGAAATTCCTTGTCGGGTAAGTTCCGACCTGCACGAATGGCGTAACGACTTGGGCGCTGTCTCAACCACAGACTCGGCGAAATTGCACTACGAGTAAAGATGCTCGTTACGCGCGGCAGGACGGAAAGACCCCGGGACCTTTACTACAGCTTGGTATTGGTGGTCGGTTCGATTTGTGTAGGATAGGTGGGAGACTGTGAAGCGTGGACGCCAGTCCATGTGGAGTCATCGTTGAAATACCACTCTGATCGTGCTGGCTGTCTAACTTAGGTCCGTGATCCGGATCAAGGACAGTGCCTGGTGGGTAGTTTAACTGGGGCGGTTGCCTCCCAAAATGTAACGGAGGCGCTCAAAGGTTCCCTCAATCTGGTTGGCAATCAGATATCGAGTGTAAATGCACAAGGGAGCTTGACTGCGAGACTGACGGGTCGAGCAGGGACGAAAGTCGGAATTAGTGACCCGGCGCTGGCAAGTGGAAGCGGCGTCGCTCAACGGATAAAAGGTACCCCGGGGATAACAGGCTGATCTTCCCCAAGAGTCCATATCGACGGGATGGTTTGGCACCTCGATGTCGGCTCGTCGCATCCTGGGGCTGGAGTCGGTCCCAAGGGTTGGGCTGTTCGCCCATTAAAGCGGCACGCGAGCTGGGTTTAGAACGTCGTGAGACAGTTCGGTCCCTATCCGCCGCGCGCGTAGGAGTCTTGAGAAGGGCTGTCCCTAGTACGAGAGGACCGGGATGGACGAACCTCTGGTATGCCAGTTGTTCCGCCAGGAGCACGGCTGGTTAGCTACGTTCGGGAGTGATAACCGCTGAAAGCATCTAAGCGGGAAGCACGCTTCAAGATGAGGGCTCCCACAGGGTTGACCTGGTAAGGCCCCCAGCTAGATGACTGGGTTGATAGGCCGGAGGTGGAAGCACAGCGATGTGTGGAGCTGACCGGTACTAATAGGCCGAGGACTTGACCCTCACATATATTTCTGCTTTGCGTTCACTATGCGGTTCCCGAGATACGGTCGGGAACGATTGATATCTCCATAGAGTTTCGG